>NZ_DASWYS010000174.1:0-7940 GCF_036404855.1 Roseateles sp. | reverse complement strand
GGGCCACCTGCAGGCTCTCGGCGCGGCTGCTGTGACCAGGGGCGAACTGGGCGGTTTCGTAGCCCAGTGTCGCCGTGCACCAGGGCTCGTTGTGCGTGGCGATGCTGGCCAGGCGGTCGCCGAAGCGTCGTGCAATCTCGGCGGCATAGTCGGCAAAGCGGGCCACGATGTCGCGCGACAGCCAGCCACCGATGCTTTCGTCCAGTGCCTGCGGCAGGTCCCAGTGGTAGAGCGTCGCATGCGGCTGCAGGCCAGCCTTGAGCAGTTCGTCGATGAGGCGGTCGTAGAAGGCGAAGCCTGCCTCGTTCCAGGCGCCCTGCCCGAGGGGCTGCACGCGCGGCCAGGCGAAGCTGAAGCGGTAGCAGTCCAAGCCAAGGCCTCGCATCAGCGCAACATCCTCGCGGAAGCGATGGTAGTGGTCGCACGCGACGTCGATGTTGGAGCCATCCTTGATTCGGCCCGGCTGGCGGCAGAAATGGTCCCAGATCGAGGCCCCCTTGCCGTCCTCGAAGGCGGCACCCTCAATCTGGGCCGCGCTGGTGGCGACGCCCCAGACGAAGTCGGGCGGGAAGGACTGGGCGAGGGCGGCGGGATCGAGAAGATTCATGGCGAGCAGATGAGCCGCAAGCGCGGCAGCGGGAAACGGGACGACGAACAAGGGGAGGCCGCACGGCCGGGGTGAACCACCGCCCGGCCTGCTGGATTGCCTCCTGGGGAGTCGCCCATCGAGAGGGCGATGAACTGGATTTGCCAATCCAATGGATTCATCTTGCCCGACAATTGACAACGCTGTCAATATGCATTGGCCGCGGCGCCCTTCGATGAAGGCAGCGCTTTCAGATGGGCCCGGCTGGGTTTCGGGAGCGCGAAGCGCGCGGGCTGTTACCGCGCCCGCGTCGAGTCGCGGACCACGAGCTCGTGCGGCAGCACCTTGTGCAGGTCGGCCTCGTCCGCCGGACCGGCCATGTCGGGCCGCTGAACGGAGACCAGCATCTCCACGGCAGCCCGCGCCATCTCGGCGACTGGCTGGCGGACGGTGGTCAGCGGAGGCCAGACGAGGGCCGCAGTCGGCGAATCATCGAAGCCGGCGACCGACAGCTCATTTGGCACGGCCAGGCCCAGACGCTGGGCGGCGGCGAGCACGCCCAGGGCCATGTCGTCATTGCTGGCGAATACGGCGGTTGGACGCTGGCGGCGGCTCAGCAGCTGATGCGCTGCATCGCGACCGCTGGCGAACGTGAAGGCGCCAGGCTGGATCAGCTCCGGATCCGGCTGCAGACCATGCGCGCGCAGCGCGTTGACGAAGCCCTGGTAGCGCAGGCCGCTGGCTGACTGGTCCGGCGGCCCCTTGATGAAGGCGATGCGTTGGTGGCCAAGGCTGAGCAGCAGGTTGGTGATCTCCTCGGCCGCATGGACGTCGTCCATGCGCACCGAAGGGACGCCGCGCAAGTCGCGCTCTGGCGACATCAGCACACAAGGCGTGCCGCTTTCGCGCAGAGCGGCGAGCACCTCGGGGTTGTCGCACAGCGGCGGCGTCAGGATCATGCCGTCCGGTCGCAGCGCCAACACCATGCGGTCGATCTGCTGGCGCAGATCGGGCGCATCGTTGTGCAGGGACTCGACAACGAGGTGATAGCCCAGCTCGCGGCATCGCAGCGTGGCGCCCTGTTGGACGCTGCCGACGAAGATCGCGCTGGGGTCGTAATAAAGCAGGCCAATCAGGAAAGACCGTCCGCCTGCGAGGCTGCGCGCCGACTGCTTGGGCCGGTAGCGCAGCGCCTCCACCACCTTGAGGACCTGACCCCGGGTGCTTTCATGCACGCCGGGCTCATGGTTGAGCACGCGCGACACCGTCTTGATCGACACGCCCGCTTCGCGGGCGACGTCGACGATGGTGGGGCTGGCGCCGCGCGAACTCATCGCCACGAAGAATTACTTCTTCTTGGCCTTGGCGGCCGGCTTGGCGGCGGGCTTGGCAGCAGCCTTCTTGGCAGCGGCCTTGGGGTCCACGGCGGCCTTGAAGCCAGCACCCGGAGCGAACTTGGGCAGCTTGGCGGCGGCAATCTTGATCTTCGCGCCAGTGCTGGGGTTCACGCCGTTGCGGGCGGCACGTGCGTGCTGCTTGAAGGAGCCG
This sequence comes from Roseateles sp., assembly GCF_036404855.1. Taxonomy (GTDB): domain Bacteria; phylum Pseudomonadota; class Gammaproteobacteria; order Burkholderiales; family Burkholderiaceae_C; genus Pelomonas. The sequence goes on along the minus strand of NZ_DASWYS010000174.1, from coordinate 5,806 downwards.
AAGCCCGGGATCGACACGGCACCACCCTTTTTGACGGTGGTAACGATGGCGTCCAGCAGGGTTTCGAGGACACGGCCGGCTTCGGCCTTGCTCAGCTCGTGCTTGGCGGCCAGGTGTTCGATCAGATCGGTCTTGTTCATGCGGGGGGTCTCGTCCAAAAACGCGCCCGAACGGCTCGGGCGGCGCGATTGTGGCCTATCGCGGGGGGCATACAGTCTCGGCAGAGTCCCGTATCCATCGCCGATGCCTCAGCCCGTCCACTTTGCCTCGCTCCTCGACGCCTTGCCTCAGCAGGTCTGGCAGGCCGACGCCCAGGGCCGCTTGCTGTGGATGAACGCGCGATTGGCCGAAGCGCTGAACCGCCCCGCCCTGCCGACACGGCTGGCGCAATGGCTGCATGCGGATGACCGTGCGGCCTTTGAGGCGCGCTGGGCAGAGGCTCAGCAAAGGGGCCACTTCGAGATGGAATACCGCCTGAACGACCAGTGGGTACTGGCCCAGGCCCAGCGGCTGCCGGATTCCACGTTGTGGCTGGGCACCCACACTGACATCGGCGCCCGTCATGCGGCCGAAGCGCGATTGCGCGATGCAGACGAGGTCTGGAAGCTCGCGCTGGAAAGCAGCGGCGACGGCGTCTGGGATTGGCATGTGCAGGCCGGCGTGGAGTACTTCTCTGAGCGTTACCTGCGCCTGCACGGCTTCGAGCGGGGCGACATCGATGCAACTCCGGAAGCCTTCGATGCGCGCACTCACCCGGACGACCTCGCGCAGATGGACCGAGACCGGGAGGACCATTTCTCCGGCCGCACGCCGCTCTACCGCAATGAACACCGCGTGCTGGCCAAGGACGGCACGTGGAAGTGGATCCTCAGCCGAGGCATGGTCATCGCACGCGACGCCGAGGGCAAGCCGCTGCGCATGGTGGGTACGCACACCGACATCACCGACCGAAAGCGCCAGGAAGCCCAGGTGTGGCAGCAGGCGCGAGTGGACACGCTGACCGGCCTGCCCAACCGCCGCTCGCTGCGCGAGCGCATCGAGCGAGGCCTGGCCCTGCGGGCGATGCGCGGCGAGGAGCTGGCCGTCATGTTCGTGGACCTCGACCACTTCAAGGAGGTCAACGACACGCTGGGGCATGACATTGGTGACGCGCTGCTCGTGCAGGTGGCCGCGCGCATGCAGGACTGCATGCCGTCCGGCGGCATCGTCGCGCGCATGGGTGGCGACGAGTTCACCGTGCTGCTGGCGGCACGCGATGCGGCCGCGGCGGCCGAGCGCGTCGGCCACGAACTGCTGGAAGCGCTGTCGGCCAGCTTCGACATCGGCAGCGAGCGCGTCTATGTCTCGGCCAGCATCGGCGTCAGCCTCGCGCCGCGCGACGGACTGGAGATCGAAGCACTGTTCAAGCATGCCGACCAGGCGCTCTACGAAGCCAAGGGCGCAGGGCGCAACCGCATGCGCCTGTTCACGCCGGCGCTTCACGAGGCCGCACAGCGCCGCGCCAGGCTCGCCAGCGAGCTGCGCGAGGCCCTGCCCGGCGGGCAGTTCAGCCTGGTCTACCAGCCCATCTTGTCGCTGCAAGACCCGGCCCTGGCGCCGCGCAAGGCGGAGGCGCTGCTGCGCTGGACGCATCCGACACTAGGCGCAGTCAGCCCGACGCAGTTCATCCCGCTGGCCGAAGCCAGCGGCCTCATCGTCGACATCGGCGACTGGGTCTTTCGCACGGCCGCAGCGCAGGCCCTGGCGTGGCGCGCAGCAGGTCACCAGGGCTTTCAGATCAGCATCAACAAGTCACCGGTGCAGTTCCTCAGCGAACGCAGCCACCGCATGCGACCGGACTGGGTCACGCACCTGCGCGGCCTTGGACTGCCGGGCAATGCGCTGGCGGTCGAGATCACCGAGGGCCTGCTACTGGAGCGCGATGAGGCGGTGGCGGAGCGGCTGCGGGCGCTGCGGACTGCGGGTCTGGCGATTTCCCTCGACGACTTCGGGACGGGGTACTCGTCGCTGAGCTATCTGCAGCATCACGAGATCGACACGGTGAAGATCGACCGCAGCTTTGTCGCCGGACTGGAAGGCGGCGGCAAGGCACTGGCGCTGTGCCGGGCCATCGTGACGATGGCGCATGAGCTGGGCATGGAAGTGGTGGCCGAGGGCGTGGAGACCGAGACGCAGATGCGGGCGCTGCGCAAGATGGGCTGCGATTGGGGCCAGGGGTGGTGGTTTGGAAAGGGTGTGCCTGCCGCCGAGTTCGAAGAAAGATGGTTTGGCGTCCCGACGCGCTGAGCGGCCCAAGGAAGGCCATTGAAAGGGCGCTCGGTCACGCTCCGCACTCCCGGGTTCACCGGACTCGCTACCCGGACCCAGAAACGGCAAAGGCCAGCACTTTCGTGCTGGCCTTTTCGTTTGGTGCCCAGGAGAGGACTCGAACCTCCACGGAGTTACCCGCTAGTACCTGAAACTAGTGCGTCTACCAATTCCGCCACCTGGGCTTTCAGGGAGGCCGGACTATAGCCCAATTCTTGGCCTCCCCGACGAAGTTCGACTCAGACGTCGAATTTCACGCCTTGTGCCAAAGGCAGTTCGCTCGAGTAGTTCACCGTGTTGGTGGTGCGGCGCATGTAGGCCTTCCACGCATCGGAACCACTCTCGCGACCACCGCCGGTCTCCTTCTCACCGCCGAAGGCGCCGCCGATCTCCGCACCAGACGTGCCGATGTTGACGTTGGCAATGCCGCAGTCGCTGCCAGCCGCGCTCATGAAGCGCTCGGCCTCGCGCAGGTCGGTCGTGAAGATCGCGCTGGACAGGCCCTGGGGCACGCCGTTCTGCAGCTCGATCGCCTCCTCAAGCGTCTTGTACTTCAGCGTGTAGAGGATGGGGGCAAAGGTCTCATGGCAGACCACCTCGGTCTGCGCCGGCATTCTCACCAGCGCTGGCGCAGCGTAGAAGGCATCCGGGAAGCGCTTCTCCAGCGCGCGCTCACCGCCGCTGACCTGGCCGCCCTGCTGACGCGCCGCGTTGAGCGCGGACTGCATCGCGTCGAAGGCTTGCGCATCGATCAGCGGGCCGATCAGCGTACCGGTTTCGACGGGCGAGCCGATGGGCAGTTGCGCACGGGCGCGCTCCAGGCGCTCGACGAGGGCGTCATGGATGCTCTCGTGCGCGATGACGCGGCGCGTCGTCGTGCAACGCTGCCCGGCCGTGCCGTAGGCGCCAAACAGGATGCCGCGCACGGCCAAGTCCAGGTCTGCGCTGGGCGTCACGATGATGGCATTGTTGCCGCCCAGTTCCAGCAGGCAGCGACCGAAGCGCGCCGCCACGCGCGGACCGACGGCGCGGCCCATGCGGGTGGAGCCGGTGGCGGACACCAGCGCCACGCGGGCATCGTCCACCATTGCCTCACCCGTGTCGGCACGGCCAATGACCAGCTCCGACAAGCCGTCGGGCGCGGCATGGCCGGCTGCACGGTATGCCTTCAGCGCGCGCTCGAACAGCGCCTGCGTGGCCAGCGCGGTCAGCGGCGTCTTCTCGGAAGGCTTCCAGACGCAGGCATCGCCGGCCACGAGCGCCAGTGCGGAGTTCCAGGCCCACACGGCCACCGGGAAGTTGAACGCCGAGATGATGCCGACGACCCCCAGCGGCAGCCACTGTTCCATCATGCGATGGCCGGGGCGCTCGCTGGCGATGGTCAGGCCGTGCAGTTGGCGGGACAGACCGACGGCGAATTCGCAGATATCGATCATCTCCTGGACTTCGCCCAGGCCTTCGCTCGTGACCTTGCCAGCCTCGATGGACACCAGCTGGGCCAGTTGGGCCTTGTGCGCGCGCAGCTCTTCGCCGAAAAGGCGCACCAGCTCGCCACGCTTGGGCGCCGGCACCACGCGCCAGGCTTTGAAGGCCTCGTGCGCACGGCCCACGGCAGCCTTCATGTCGGCGGCAGTGCCGGTGGGGAGCTGGGCCAGCACGCTGCCGTCGATGGGCGAGCGCACGGTCAGGTCGCCGCTGGGCGGCAGGTGGACGCCCAGGGCGTCGAGAACGGAGAGAGTCTCTTGCTTCATGGTGGGCATTCTTTACGAGATGGATTCCACCTGACGGCTTTGTTGGTAAGCCGATCCGAAACGGTTGGCCAGGAAGTCCGGCAGCTTGACTTCCTCTTGGCGGATGAAACCCTTCTGCGGCAGCTTGCCTTCGCGGAACAGGTCCACGGCAGCGCAGATGCCGGCGGCGGTCGTGATCTGAATGGCACTCAAAGGCTGCGCGCCATCGCGCGTCGCGAAGATCTTGCGTGCGAATACTTCCTGCAGCAGTACGCCGTTCTTTTGGCCTGACACGGTCACGAAGACCAGGACCACGTCCTGCATCGTGGCGGGCATGCTCTTGCGCATGATGTCCTTCAGGTTGCCCTGGTCGTTCTTCAGGCCCAGGTCGCCCAGCAGGAACTGCATCAGGTCGCGGTGGCCGGGGTAGCGCACGGTCTTGTAGTCCAGGTTGCGCACCTTGCCCGCCCAGGTTTCGCACAAGGTACCCAGGCCGCCAGAGGTATTGAAGGCCTCGTATTCGGTGCCGTCCAGGCTGAAATGCTCCAGGCCTTCCAGCGGCAACGCAGCGATGGTCTCGCCTTCGTGGATGGCCTCGCAGGGGTGGCAGTACTCGTTGATGAGGCCGTCGACCGACCACGTCAGGTTGTACTTCAACGCATTGGTGGGAAACGCCGGCAGCGCGCCGACACGCATCTGCACGTCCCGCACCGAGTCGAAGCCGCTGGCGAGGTGGTGGGCCACGATGCCGATGAAGCCGGGAGCCAGGCCGCACTGGGGCATGAAGGCAGTCTTGGCCCCCTTGGCCATGTCCTTGATGGCCTTGGTCGCGGCCACGTCCTCGGTCAGGTCGAAGTAGTGGCAGCCACACTCCAGCGCCAGCTCGGCGGCCGTGATGGCCAGGTGATATGGCAATGCGTTGACGACAGCGTCCTTGCCGCGCAGTTGGGCAGCCAGCGCAGCACGGTTGTCGCTGTCGACCTCGGCTGTGGCGATGCCCTCGGCGGCCAGCGTCTTCAGGTAGCCGGCATTCTTGTCCAGCACGGTGACCTGGTAGTCGCCGGTGGCGTGCAGCAGGCGGGCAATGGTCTGGCCGATGTGGCCGGCGCCGAGCAGGGCGATCTTCATGGGGTGCTCCAGGCAGGGTTTCAGTTGACCCGCACTCTAGGCAGCGTTGATGACGAAAGAAAGCAATAGTTCGACGAAATCAATTGCTGAATCGACGATTCGTCGCGATGATTCGCCACTATGGATGAATCACGGGTAAACACCAGCCAGCCCGCCGACGAACTCGATCGCCGGTTGATCCTGCTGTTGCAAGCCAACGCACGGGAGAGCACCGCCCTGCTCGCGCGAAAGCTGGGCGTGGCACGCACCACCGTTGTCGCGAGGCTGGCGCGGCTGGAGGCCAACGGTCGCATCGTGGGCTACACGGCGCGGCTGGGCGGTGACGAGGCCGGGCGCAGTGTGCAGGCCTTTGTCGGCATCACCGTCAGCCCCAAGGCGGGGCGAGAGGTCGTGAAGCGCCTAGCAGAACTGCCGGAGCTGCGCCAGCTCGCCTCTGTCAGCGGTGAATTCGACTACATGGCGCTGCTGCGCGCCGACACTACGGCCCGGCTCGATGCGCTGCTCGACGAGATCGGCGACATCGACGGCGTACTGCGCACCAACAGCTCGGTCGTGCTCGCGTTGCGCGTCGACCGCCAGACTTGACCCCCTGGGAGATCTCGATGACCTGGCTTGCCCTCGGCCTCGCCCTATTTCTCGGC
>NZ_DASWYS010000173.1:0-4741 GCF_036404855.1 Roseateles sp. | reverse complement strand
GTTCGACCTGCCTGCCAAGGAAGGCCCCAAGAACGGCACTGTCACCAAGGCCGTCGAGAACCTGAAGAAGCTCAAGCCCGCGCCGCTGGGCGATGCCGCGGAAGCCGCGCTGATCCAGCAGGCCAACTATGAGGAGCACCTGGAGCTGCTCAAGGGTTGCGACCTCATCATCGAGGCCATCGCTGAGCGCATGGACTGGAAGCTGGACCTGTACACCAAGATCGCGCCCTTTGTGGCCCCGCAGGCGATCGTTGCGTCCAACACCTCGGGCCTGAGCATCACCAAGCTCAGCGAAGTGCTGCCCGAAGAGATCAAGCCACGCTTCTGCGGCATCCACTTCTTCAACCCCCCGCGCTACATGGCGCTGGTTGAGCTCATCAACACGCCGACGACCCAGCCCGAGATCCTCGACCAGCTCTAAGCCTTCGTGACCACGTCGCTGGGCAAGAGCGTCGTGCGCGCCCACGACACGCCCAACTTCGTTGCCAACCGTGTCGGCATCGCCGGCATGATGGCCACGATGATCGAGGCCGAGAAGTTCGCCCTGACGGTGGACGTTGTGGACGACCTGACTGGCAAGAAGCTGGGTCGCGCGTCCAGCGGCACCTTCCGCACGGCGGACGTCGTTGGCCTGGACACCATGGCCCATGTCGTGAAGACGATGCAGGACAACCTGAAGGACGACCCCTTCTATTCGACCTATGCCACGCCGAAAGTGCTGGCCGGCCTGATCGAGAAGGGCGCGCTGGGCCAGAAGACGGGTGCCGGTTTCTACAAGAAGGTGGGCAAGGACATCCTGCGCCTGGACTTCGCCACGGGTGAGTACGTCGCCGGCGGCAAGAAGGCCGACGAAATCGTCGCGCGCATGCTCAAGAAGGCCCCGGCCGATCGCCTGAAGCTGCTGCGCGAATCGACCAACCCACAGGCCCAGTTCCTGTGGGCCATCCTGCGCGACAGCTTCCACTATGCCGCCGTACACCTGGACACCGTGGCTGACACGGCGCGCGAGATCGATTTCGCGATGCGTTGGGGCTTCGGCAGCAGCCAAGGTCCGTTCGAGCTGTGGCAGGCCGCTGGCTGGAAGCAGGTCGCCGAATGGATCGCCGCCGACATCGCCGACGGCAAGACGCTATCCAGCGCGCCGCTGCCGGGCTGGGTCACCGAAGGCCCGGTTGCCGATGCCGGTGGCGTGCACACGCCGCAGGGGTCTTGGAGTGCCGCCGAAGGCAAGTTCAAGCCGCGCAGCGAGCTGCCGGTCTACGCCCGCCAGGCCTTCCGCGAGTCGCTGCTGGGCACAGGTGCTGCCGACCCGCTGAAGTCGGGGACCGAGCTGTTCAAGAACGACGAAGTGCGCGTCTGGACGCTGGACGGCAATGTTGTCATCGCCTCCATCACCGCCAAGCTGCACCTGATCAGCCCAGCCGTCACCGAGGGCCTGCTCAAGGCCGTCGAGATTGCGGAAGCCGACTACAAGGGCATGGTGATCTGGTCGCCGGACGACGTGTTCTCTGCCGGCGCCAATCTGGAAAGCCTGATGCCCGTCTTCATGAAGATGGGCAGCAAGGGCATCGCGCCGGAAGAGAAGAAGCTGCAGGACATGATGCTGCGCCTGCGGTACGCCAGCGTGCCGGTCGTCGCCGCGATGCGCGGCCTGGCGCTGGGCGGTGGTGCCGAACTGGCCGTCCACTGCGCGCGTCGCGTTGCTCACGTCGAGAGCTATGTGGGCCTGGTCGAAGTGGGCGTAGGCTTGGTGCCCGGCGGCGGCGGCCTGACCTACATCGCGCGCCGCGCCGCCGAGATGGCCAACGCCGGCAATGCCGGCGCCGACATCCTGGCCTTCCTGAAGGATGGCTTCCTGACCGCCGCGACGGCCAAGGTCGCCACCTCCGCGCACGAGGCCAAGAAGAACGGGTTCCTGCTCGACAGCGACGTCATCGTGCCGCACAAGGATGAACTGCTGCACGTCGCCACGGCCACCGCGCTGGGTATGGCCGAGGCCGGCTATCGCCCGCCGCACAAGGCCATGTTCCCGGTCGCCGGCCGCAGCGGCATCGCCACGATCAAGGGGCAGGTCGCCAACATGCGGGACGGTGGCTTCGTCAGCGCCCACGACTACCACCTGGCCGCGGCGATCGCCGACGTGGTCTGCGGTGGCGAGGTGGAGGCTGGCTCCCTCGTCACCGAGGAGTACCTGATGGCGCTGGAGCGCAAGCACTTCTGCTCGCTGCTGGACAACCCCAAGACGCAGGAACGCATCATGGGCATGCTGCAAACGGGCAAACCCGTCCGCAACTGAAGGTCCACGTCGTGAACCGGCTTCAACGCACGCTCGCCAAGCTGGACGGCCTGCCCGCTCCGCTGCGAAGCGCCGCGCGCAACTTCGCGCTGCGTCGTGCCGTGCCTTTCACCGGCACGGCGGCGCTGGACTTCGTTGCGCTCACGCCTGAGCGCAGCGAGATCCGCGTGGCCAACGAGCGTCGCGTGCAGAACCACATCAAGGGCGTGCACGCGGCCGCCATGTCGTTGCTGGCCGAGACCGCCACCGGCATGGTGGTGGGCATGAACGTCCGTGACGACTGCCTGCCGCTGTGCAAGTCGCTGCAGGTGTTCTTCAGGAAGCGCGCCACGGGCGGCCTGGTCGCCCGCGCCCACCTGACCGAGGCCCAGCGCGCCAGCATGGCAAGCGAGACCAAGGGCGAAGTGCGCGTCGCCGTGACCGTGACCGACGAAGCCGGCATCGAGCCGATCGAGTGTGAATTTGTCTGGGCCTGGGTGCCCAAAGAGAAGCCCCAGGCTTGAAAGGAACGAACATGAGCAAGCAAGTCCAGGACGCCTACGTCGTCGCCGCCACCCGTCTGCCTATTGGCAAGAGCGGTCGTGGCTACTTCAAGAACACCCGCCCCGACGAGATGCTCGTCAAGGTCATGCAGGCCGCGCTGGCGCAGGCCCCGGGCCTCGAAGCCAAGGCCATCGAGGACGCGATCGTCGGTTGCTCCTTCCCTGAGGCCGAGCAGGGCATGAACATCGCTCGGGTGGCTTCCGTGCTGGCCGGCTTCGGCCCGACCGTTGGCGGCGTGACGATCAATCGCTACTGCGCCTCCGGCATCACAGCTGTGCAGATGGCCGCGGACCGCATCCGCGTCGGCGAGGCCGATGTGATGTTCGCCGGCGGTGTCGAATCCATGTCCATGATTCCGATGGGCGGCAACAAGCCCAGCTTGAGCCCGCTGATCTTCGAGAAGGACGAGAACATCGGCATCGCCTACGGCATGGGCCTGACGGCAGAGAAGGTTGCCGCGCAGTGGAAGATCAGCCGCGAAGCACAGGACGCGTTCTCGCTGCAGTCGCACCAGCGCGCCATTGCCGCAATGCAGGCGGGCTGGTTCGATGCCGAGATGACGCCCTTCGACGTCATCGAACGCACGCCGAACCTCGCCGACGGTACCGTTAACACCAGGACCCGCACCGTCAAGCTCGACGAGGGCGCCCGCCCCGACACCTCGCTGGAAGGCCTGGCCAAGCTCAGGCCCGTGTTTGCTGCGAAGGGCAGTGTCACGGCTGGCAATAGCTCGCAGACTTCCGATGGCTCGGGCGGCCTCATCATCGTCAGCGAAGCCGCGCTGAAGCGCTACAACCTGACGCCGCTGGCCCGCTTCGTGTCGTTCGCTGTGCGCGGCGTGCCGCCCGAGATCATGGGCATCGGCCCCATCGAGGCCATTCCCGTCGCCCTCAAGGCCGCCGGCATCTCTGCCAAGGACCTGGACTGGGTGGAACTGAACGAAGCCTTCGCCGCGCAGTCGCTGGCCGTGCTGAACGACCTAGACAGCAAGGGCATCGAGCTGGACCGTGCCAAGGTCAACCCCAACGGCGGCGCCATCGCGCTGGGCCACCCGCTGGGCGCCACTGGCGCCATCCGCGCGGCCTCGGTCATCCATGGCCTGCGCCGCACCGGCGGCAAGTACGGCATGGTCACGATGTGCGTGGGCGCCGGCCAGGGCGCTGCCGGTATCTTCGAGAGGCTGTAAGCCATGGACCGCCGCCGAGCGCTCAAGACCACGACGGTGTTGCTCGCGGCGGCGCCGCTGGCCGGCTGCACCGGCAGGCTGGAGACCTTCGCAAGCTGGAAGCAGGCCCAGCAGGCCGTGCTGGACCTCCTCTTCGTGCCCAAGATCGTGCAGGGCAATGCCTGGAACCTCAGCCAGGTGCTGCAGCATCTGGCCCAGAGCATCGAGTTCTCGATGCAGGGCTTTCCGGCGCTCAAGGGCGCCTGGTTCCGTTCCAGCATCGGCTCGGCAGCCTTCGCCGTCTTCAACGCGCGCGGCGCGATGAGCCATGACCTCGCCGAGCCCATTCCCGGCGCCCCGGCGCTGGATGCGTCGCAGGCGCTGAGGACATCGGTGAACCGTCTTCTAGAGGTGATGGACGCCTTCGCCAAATTCAACGGTACGCTGCGACCTCACTTCGCCTACGGCGAGCTGACCAAGCCGCAGTACGAGCGAGCCCATTTGATGCACTTGGCGAACCATTGGACTCAAATCCACGCCAAGACTGCGACCGCCTGAGGATCCGTCATGAACATCAAGAGCTACACCGTCAACGGCGTCGCGACCATCGAGATCGCGCGCCCCGAGAAGAAGAACGCCATCACCCAGGCCATGTACCAGGCCATGGCCGATGCGCTGCGGGCGGCCGACGCCGACAAGACCGTGCGCGCGGTGCTGATCACGGGCCAGCCGGGCAT
>NZ_DASWYS010000172.1:0-9998 GCF_036404855.1 Roseateles sp. | reverse complement strand
CGGTGTAGTCGTCAGCGAGCAGGGCATAGCGTCGCTGGTGGCCAACCAGGGTAGTGCACTCGGAACCGCGGGTGCAGACTTCCTGATTGGTTCCGATGGAGCGAGTGATTCGTTGGCGGGCCTTGGTGGCAACGACACGATTTACGGCGGCGGTGGCAACGATGTCATCGACGGAGGTGAGGGGAGTGACTACCTTTCCGGCGATGACGGAAACGATGAAATACATGGTGGCCTGGGCGACGACAGTATTCTTGGTGCCGCAGGCGACGACTTGCTCTTCGGTGAAGGGGGCGTCGACACATTGTCCGGCGGGGATGGCGATGATGTTCTCACCGGTGGCGTGAGCGCCTACGGTGGCGCCGGCAACGACATCATCTACGGCACCGCCGGGAGTGATTCGCTTTACGGAGAGGGGGGCAACGATTCGCTCAATGGCGGATCCGGCAACGACACTCTGTGGGGCGGCGTTGGCAATGACACGCTGCAGGGGGGGGCAGGTAACGATTACCTGTACGGCGAGGCAGGGGATGACGTCTATCTCTTTGGTCGAGGCGATGGAGCTGACACCATCTTGGGCAACTTCAATGGCGGCTATGACGAGCTACAGCTGGCTGCGGGAATCGCACCGGGTGAGGTGTCTGCGTCACGCGCCGGCGGTGCCGACCTGCTTCTGAGCATCAATGGCACCTCCGACTCCGTCCTGGTGAAGGACTTCCTGAATCAGGCATCGTCACTGGCATTAATCCGTTTCGCTGACGGGACTACCTGGACGTCAGATGCATTGATCGAACAACTGTCAAGCATTGTTGGCACTAGCGGTGCTGACAGTCTCACGGGGGGATCTGGCCATGACAAGTTGCGTGGTTTGGAGGGCAATGACACGCTGCTGGGTGGAGCCGGTCGGGACACGCTGGATGGAGGCGCCGGTGCCGACCGCATGCTTGGCGGCGCAGACAACGACAAATACATCGTAGATTCAACTTCCGATGTCGTCATCGAGTACGCCGGAGAAGGCGACTACGACTACATCGAGAGTTCCGTGACCTACACCTTGCCGAGCAACGTCGAGGATCTGATTCTCGTTGGCACATCAAACATCAACGCCACCGGCAACAGTCTGGACAATGAACTGGACGGGAACTCAGGCAACAACTCGCTGAGCGGCGGGGCTGGGCATGACTTGCTTTTCGGAAACGAGGGCAACGACACACTGAACGGCGGTACTGGCGACGACTCCATGTGGGGTGGGCTGGGTGACGACAGCTACGTGGTGGACGCAGCCCCGGTGTGGGCTGCGGACGAACAGGTGGCAGGCGACTTCATCGAAGAAGAGGAGGGTGAAGGCATCGACAGCGTGTCGTCGAGCGTCGCTTATGCGCTGCCAGCCAATGTCGAGAATCTGACGTTGACCGGTTCATCAGGTATCGCTGGCACCGGCAACGAGCTGGCCAACATGCTGATCGGTAACAGCGGTGCCAACCGCATCTCGGCGGGCGATGGAGACGACACATTGAACGGTGGTTCGGGCGCCGATACCCTCGTTGGCGGCCGAGGCGATGACAGCTATGTTGTCGACGCGACGGGAGATGTGATCACCGAATATGCCAACGAAGGCACGGACAGCGTTCAAGCCAGCGTGTCGTGGACGCTCGGGGTCAATCTCGAGAACTTGACGTTGACCGGTGCCTCCGGGCTCAGTGGAGCCGGCAATGCGCTGGACAACATCATCATTGGAAACGGTGGTGCCAACAGCCTGAGTGGTGGCGCAGGCAACGACACGCTCGACGGTGGGGCTGGTAAAGACACGTTGGTGGGAGGCGCAGGCAATGACACCTATGTCGTGGACGTCTCGACTGATGTCGTTACTGAAAACTCCAATGAAGGTATCGACACCGTACGCAGCGCAGTGACTTGGACGCTGGGCACCAACCTCGAGAACCTGGTACTGACAGGCACCTCGGCGATCAATGGCACAGGAAACGCATCCAACAACATGCTGACGGGCAACGGTGCGAACAACACGCTGACCGGCGGCGCCGGGAACGACACGCTTGACGGCGGGGCGGGTACCGATAGCTTGGTTGGCGGTACGGGAGATGACACTTACATTGTGGATGCAACGACGGATGTCGTGGCCGAGAACGCAGGCGAGGGCACGGACATCGTCCTGTCCAATGTAACGTGGACGCTCGGGTCAAACGTTGAACACCTGACGCTGACCGGTTCATCTAGCGTCAATGGCACAGGGAATACGCTCGCCAATATGCTCACCGGCAACAGCGGAGCCAACACCTTGGCCGGTGCTGCTGGCAACGACACACTGGATGGCGGAGCCGGCAACGACACGCTCAATGGCGGGGCAGGAGCCGACACGTACATGCTCGGCATTGGCTACGGCAACGACGTCATTGTGGACAGTGATTCCACGGCCGGTGTCACGGATGTCGTTCGTTTTGGCGTCGGCCTGACTCAGAGCGACATTCGCTTCACGCAGAGCGGCAATGCCCTGGTCGCGACGATCAAGAACTCGTCAGAGTCATTGACCATCCAGGACTGGTACTTGAGTGCCCACAATCGTGTCGAGGAGTTCCGCTTCGACGATGGCACGGTGCTGACCAGCGTGCAGGCCCAGGCGCTTGTTGGGGCGATGGCAGCTTTCAACCCGACTGGACCTGGCATCGCGATGGTCAACGAGACCTCTGGCCAGCATATGTCTCGTGCTGCGGGAATAGCGGTCTCTGGCGCCGCCTGAACTGAAACTAACAAGCGTGTGCTGCTGCCCCACCGTAAGCGGCCAGCGAAGTCATGTTGATCGGGTGATGTCTCAGCGCGTGGTGTAAGTCCACAGCCCGGACAGGCTGAGATACGCGGGTTACTCAGCGTGCCACTGCGAACAGCCGAGTTGGGACACTATCACTGAGGGCCTGCAGGCCCTCGAGCTGCATGTAGCGTCGAGTCAGACTCCACTCGTCGTTCTGCTCCAGCATCGTGGCGCCGACCAGCCGTGTGATGGCGTTGTCGTTGGGGAAGATGTCCATGACGTTGGTCCTGCGCTTGATCTCGGCGTTCAGCCGCTCCAGCGGGTTGGTGCAAACCGACAGTACAGGTTGCCAGTAGATCTCAACGCTTCCAGGACAGCGAACCGGACTGGTCGGTACAGATAAGATCGAGCGCATCGCGTACGGCGGGGAGCGCCTTGGACATCGTCGACTATCCGGAACTGCCTCAGAAGGAGCGGATTCTCAAGATCGCGGCCCAACTCTTTGCAAAGCGAGGCTTCCACGCCGTCGGCATGAGTGACCTGCAGGATGCGGTCAAGCTTGGCCGCGGTGCGCTGTATCACCACATCCGAAGCAAGGAAGACCTCCTTTACGAGATTTCCCGGGAGTACATCAGGGACCTTGCGCAATCAGCGGCTCAGCTGCTGGTGGAGGTCCGTGATCCGTCGGAGCGCGTGCAGCGGCTGGGCACCTACCTCGTGCGGAAGATCGCATCCCATCAGGCCGAGTTGACGGTCTGCTTTCGGGAAATTCAATCTCTGACTGAACCGCGTCTGAGCGAGGTGCTCGAGTACCACAGCAAGTACGAGCGAGCCTGGCGGGACACCATGGTTGACGGAGCCGATGCGGGGCAGTTCAGACCCTATGACCACGTCACGCTCAAGGCCGTGCTGGGCATGTACTTCTATGGCTATCTGTGGATGACGCCGGGACGCGCGCCAACTGCTGAGGTCATTGCGGAGCGGGTCAACGAACTGGCGCTGCGCATGCTCAAGGCGGCTTGACGGGCCGCTACGACGCCGCGCCCTCAGCGACCTCGAAGGAATCTCGAAGGCGGTTTGGACCTTCCACTGATCCTCATGTTTGCCTGACGAAGGCATCGGTGTGTGCTGTGCTGGACCAACTGGTCCAGATTGGCATCGAACGAGCGGTCAATTCACTATTCCCAGTGATATATAGCGCGGGTTGACCCTGGTTTTATGAACTTGACCTGGTCGCTTTGTTGATCGTATTGTACCGATCGGTCGGTACTGAATTTGCGTTGCAGGAGCTGCCTGCAGAGTCTTGGAAGGCATGGAATGACCACTCGAATTGAGGAGCCGCCGATGGCGGCAGACGCAACGGATTTGTCAACCGAGGCCCTGGCCCGCAGGCGCTTCTTGAAGCGAGGGAGCGCAGGCGCCGTGGCGACAGCGGCAGCAGCACTCCAGTTACCGGCGCGGGCGGCTGAGAACGTGGCTGCGGCAGGCGCCGAAGCTGCCAACCTTCCGCCGAACGTGCCAGAGTGGACGAAGTCACTGGGGGAGCCCACGGCGTCGCCCTACGGCATGCCCTCCAGGTTCGAGAAGACAGCCATTCGTTCGCTGTATCCCGGCTTGAAAGAGCCCATGTCCGCGTACAGCACGTCGCCGCTGCAGGAGCTTGACGGGATCATCACGCCGAACGGGCTCCACTACGAGCGGCACCACGCCGGCGTGCCGCAGATCGATCCCGCGCTGCATCGCCTCATGGTGCATGGGCTGACGCGCCGCTCCCTCATCTTCACGATGGATGAGCTCCGCCAGTTCCCCAGTGAGTCGCACATCTACTTCATGGAGTGCTCCGGCAATCCTTCGTTCCTGCCACCTTGGGGCAAGACCGCGGCCGAGGTCGCCGGCTTGGTCAGCGGTGCGCAGTGGACGGGGGTGCCGCTGAGGGCCGTGCTGGCGCATATCGGCGTGAAGCCGGGTGCGAAGTGGGTCATTGCCGAGGGCGCGGACGGTGCCGGGATGACCCGTTCGATCCCCATCGAAAAATGCATGGACGATGTCCTTCTCGCGTACAGCCAGAACGGCGAGCGCCTGCGGCCCGAGCAGGGCTATCCATTGCGCCTGTTCGTGCCGGGCTTCGAAGGCAACATGAGCATCAAGTGGCTGCGGCGGCTGGAAGTCGCTGACCAGCCTGTCTACTCGCGAGAGGAGACGGCCAAGTACACCGACCTGATGGCTGACGGACGGTCGCGCAAGTTCTCGTTCGTGATGGAATGCAAGTCGTTGATTACCTCACCGAGCGGCACGCATCGCCTGACCCGACAAGGTCGCCATGAGATGCGTGGCATCGCATGGAGCGGTCACGGAAAAATCAAGGCCGTTGATGTGTCGGTGGATGGCGGCAACACCTGGACGCCCGCGAAGCTCGACGGGCCGGTCCTGAACAAGGCGCTGACCTCTTTCAGGGCGCCTTTCGAATGGCGGGGCCAGGAGCTGATGCTCATGAGTCGCGCGGTCGATGAGACCGGCTACGTCCAGCCCCTGCTCAGCGAGTTGCTGAAGGAGCGCGGCAGCGTTTCGTTCTATCACAACAACTCGGTGCAGCCCTGGCGAGTCGCTGCGAATGGGGAGGTGACCAATGGCCGCGCGTAACGTCCTGGCATCGCTGGCTCACTGCGGGGGCGCCGCCTGTCTGACCCTTGCCTCACTGAGCGCCGGTGCCGATGAGCTCAACCTGGGGCGCGAGCTCAAGCCTGCCGAGCTCGCTGCCTGGGACATCAATGTGTTCCCTGACGGCAAAGGCCTGCCTCCGGGCAAAGGCACCGTCGCCGACGGCGAACGTGTCTACCAGGCGGCGTGCGCGTCGTGTCATGGCATGAAGCTGGAGGGTGGCCTGGGCCCCGCGCTGACGGGGGGCAAGGGGTCGTTGACGACCAACAAACCCCTCAAGACCGTGGGCAGCTACTGGCCGTACTCGACGACCTTGTTCGACTACATCCGGCGCGCCATGCCCTTCCAGGCGCCGCAGTCGCTCAGCAACGAGGACGTCTACAGCGTGTCCGGCTACATCCTGCATGTGAACGGCCTGATGAAGGCCGACGACGTCGTCGATGCCAAGACCCTTCAGGCGGTGCAGATGCCGAACCGCAACGCCTTCTATGTCGACGACCGGCCTGACGCAAAGAGCAAACGCTGCATGAAGGACTGCCTGCCCGCCACCGCGAAATCGAAGACCGGTCACTGACGGGCTCCCCCGCCGCTGCTCAAGGGCATCCCCGTCCTGCGATGCCACCGGCGCAGGCCCGGAGGTACGCGGGATGGGTCTTGTCGATGCCGGGTGCCACATGGCCGCCGGCGTCTCGTCGGCGTGCAACACCGGCAGGCGCAGCAGCGAGGATCGCGGGAGTCAGTTCTGGATGAAGCTTGACACTTGTTGAAGGACGTCTTGCAACGACTGTCGGCGCAGCGGGCCTGCGACATCAGGGAATTGCTGCCTCACCGCTGGATGCCGGCTGACTGACCGAACGCACTGCGTGGGTCAACATGTGTTCGCTGGCTGCTTACTTCGGGAAAACAACGAGCCCAGTGCTCGCCGCACGGCATCTAATGAAGAAAACAAGATGACGAGGAGGCGCAAATGGGGCTGCGCTGTTTTCCTGCCAGACTGCTTGCCGTGTGCATCGCTACCGCTGCGAGCGGGCCAGCTTTTGCGGCAGAGGGAAGATGCGGCCCGTACAAGGTGGGCCTCAAAGAGTATCCGCAGGTCTATGCGCAGCGGCCAAAGACCGCTGATCCGGCGGTGGACGCCGTTGGGCTCGACAGCGACTTCTTCGCGCTCTTGGCGGCTCGCAGCGGCTGTGTGTTTCAGTACGAGCTGGAATCCCAGCCGCGCGTGTGGGCGCGCATGCACGAAGGCACGCTGGACATCACAAGCTGGGTGATCCCTACCGAAGAACGGCGGCAGGCCGCCGTGCTCATTCCGATCCTGACGGTCAGACCGCTGGCATACGTTTGGAAATCGGCAAATGCGAGCACGCGAGAAGCGTTCCTGGCCAAGTCTGACCTTCGCGCCATTGCTGTGAAAGGCACCTCCTACGGCCAGGGTTACGACTCTTCCCTGGAGGCGTTGACCGCAAAGCGAGTCAGCTGGGTTGCCGATGTGGACACCGCGGTGCGCGTCTTCTTGGCTCACCGCGTCGACCTGATCGTCACCTATCCGTGGGTGATGGTCAGGCACCTTCCAACGATGCGAGGACGGATCGAAGTTGCGGACTGGTATGCCGACGGCCCAACCACTTCTTCCGGTCTCGCCCTCTCAAAGAGAAACGTCTCGCCGCAAGACCAGGCGCGACTTTTGGAGGCGTTGAAGAGCATGTCCGCTGATGGCACGTTCAAACGGTTGGTGGATAAGTATCTGCCTGATGGCGGCATAGGTTTTATTGAACCCATCCGACTGCTTGGAGTCTCTGGCGCTGAAAGCGCGCCCCTAGCTGCCGACGCTCCGAAGCGATAGGTTCTGATTTGATGAGCGTGATTGGCCGTTGAATTGAAATCGCTCCGCGGGCTGTCGGCCGTATTTGGGCACCCGGCAATCGTGAAACACTCTGACCCTGTGCAAGTCGCCCGTGCCGGCGGCTCACACCCGCGTGGATTTCCCGCTCATCGTCGCGCCGGCCTGCGCGTCGCGCTCAGTCAAGGAAGCGAATGGAAGCTTCCCAAGTCCGCGCAAACGGCGGAAACGGCGGAAACGGCGGAACCAGCCGGCCACTGCCGAGACGTTCGGTGCCGGGCAGCTGACCATTCCTCCGGCAGCTACGGCTGCGGGAGGTGGTCTGGCGACGCGACGGCTGCAGCCTTCGGCAGCTTGGACAGCACTGAGCTGGGCGCACGCGACACGTAACCCTCCATCACCGCCCGCTCCAGCGCGAGCCGTGCGTCCTGTGCGGTCATGTCGTGCTGTTGGAGGGCTTGGAGAAAATGGGCGTCGCTGAAGATCTCAGGCAGCGAGGCCAACGCGCCGCGGATGGCAAGGTCGACGTTCATGGGGGACACCTTTTGGTGGATGGATCAAGCCGCCCGCTTGGCCCGGTTCTCCCGGTTCTCCCGGTTCGCCGATGAAGCGATCTTCTTCGCAGGCTCTGCCTTCTTCGGGGTGGGCTTCTTCGTGGTGGCCTTCTTCGCCGGCGCCTCGGCGACGCCGCCCTTGCGCTTGGACTTGGTGCCCAGGCTTTGGCGAAGCAGTTCGCTCAGGTCGATGACGTTCGAGCCGCTGAGGTCGAGCGCTTCCTCGAAGGGCTCCACCGTCGCTGTCTTGCCGGCCTTGGCCTTCTTCTGGATAAGCGCACGGATGGCGCTGGTGAAGTCGTCCTTGAACTGCGCCGGCTTCCACGCCGACGTCATCTCGGCGATGAGCTGCAGCGCCATCTTGAGCTCGGCGGGCTTCAGGCTGTTGGCGGTCACCCCTTCCTTCGGCAGGTTCAGGGCGTCGGGTGACCGAATCTCGTTCGCCCAGCGAAGCGTGCCGAGCATCAGCGCAGGTCCGGCCGGGATGAGTGCCGCCAGGTGCTCCTTGTTGTGCAGCACGAAGCGAGCAATGCCGATGACGCCGCCCTCCGTCAGCGCCTCTCGCAGCAACGCGTAGACCCGGTCAGCCTTGCCTTCCGGAGCCAGGTAGTACGGCCGCTCGGTGTAGACGAAGGAGACGTCGGTCGCCTTGACGAAGGTCTCAATGGCGATGGTCTGCGTTCGCTTGGGATACGCCGCCTTGATTTCATCGTCAGAGAGCACGACATACGTGTCGCCTTCGAGCTTCACGCCCTTGACGATGTGGTCCTTGTCGATCTCCTTGCCGGTGCGCTTGTTGATGCGCTTGTAGCCGACCGGGTCCATCGTCCGCTTGTCGAGCCAGTCAAAGTCGACCTCCTGCTCGTCGGTGGCGGAGTGCAGCGAGACGGGCACGTGGACCAGGCCGAAGGAGATGGCGCCCTTCCAGATGGCACGCGAACTGGACTTGGGCGGGTCGGATGCTTCTGCCTTCTTGGTGACCATGGTGGCTCCTGTGGATGGGGGAGGGGGCCTACGCTGTCCTGAGCCGCTTGATGGCCTGGGTCAGGGTCTGCCTGCTCTTCCAGTAATCGACCCAGGGGTCGTGCTTCTGGAACGTCAGGTAGTCACGTGCCGTGGCGATGGTCCACTGGGCGCCGCTCTTGAGTTCCGGCAGTTGCTCCCACGACACCGGCATCGACACGCCGAGGCCAGGCCTGGCGCGCGCCGAGAAGGCGGCCGCGGTGGTCTGTCCGTGACCGTTGCGCAGGTAGTCGATGAATATCTTGCCGACGCGGTTGGCGCTGCCGGCCTTGGCGACGAACCGTGTGGGAATCACTTGGGCCATGTGCTGCACGACGGCTTGTGAGAACGACTTCACGGCGTCGTACTCGAGCTTCGGCACCACCGGCACGACGACGTGCAAGCCTTTGCCGCCCGAGGTCTTCAACCAGGCCTTCAGGCCGAGCTGCTCGAGGAAGCCGTGGGTCAGCACCGCGGCCTCCTGCAGGTGTGCCCAGGTCACGCCCTCGCCGGGGTCCAGGTCGAAGATCACCCGGTCCGGCAGGTTGATGCGGCCAGACTTGGAGTTCCACGTGTGGAACTCCACGGTGTTGAACTGGGCCGCGCCGACCAGCGCTTCGGCGGTGTCCACCACTAGCAACGCGTCGTGGCCCGGCCAGAGGTCCGGGTCAAGTTCGGTCATGCCGGGCATCCTGGCCTCCGAGTGCTTCTGGAAGAACAGCTGCCCCTCGATGCCTTGAGGGGCACGGACCAAGGACACCGGGCGGTCCTTCAGATGCGGCAGCATCCATTCGGCAATGCTCTCGTAGTAGCGAACGAGCTCGACCTTGGTGATGCCCGTGGTCTTGTCGATGACGCGCTCCGGGTGACTCACCTTCACGCTGAGCGTGGATTCGCGCTGGGTGCGCTTCGCAGCCTTGGCCGCGGGCTTCACCGCGGTGGCGTCTTCGCGCCGGATGCTGGACGCGGGCTTGTCGGTGCGAACGCCTCTGAACGTCGCGTGCCGCACCAAGCCATCTGGCGTCCACTCCGCGAAGGCGACTTCGACCACCATCACCGGTTTGACCCAGCGCTGAGCGCCGGCGGCGCGCCTGGACCACCGGCCCGGCTTGGCCGCCGCCAGGGCCGCGGTGGGTGTCTGAATTTCGAGCTTCTTCAGCTGTGCGTACAGCTCGCGGCCGGC
>NZ_DASWYS010000171.1:0-14350 GCF_036404855.1 Roseateles sp. | reverse complement strand
GCCGGGTCACGTCGCGCACCGCTCCCCGGCAGTGACGTGATGGCCATGGCCATCAGACTCACCATCAAGACCTGGCCCAAACGGCCAATGCGCACGGCCAGCACGACTGACTATCCTCCGACAGCGTTACCGATGGTGACGCAATTTACTGTCAAGGAGGACAGCATGGCGCTTCAGTTCGAATATGCGTGGCTCAAAGTCATTGAGGTCAAAGAGCTCGAGGAGGGCAAGACCGCCCAGGGCCCGACGCCCGAGATGGCGGATTTCGCGATCTGGTCCTGCAATGCGGCATCTTCGACCGGGCGGACGCTGATTCCCGATCCGCCGTTGCCGGCCGGGGCTTCGCTGCGCGACGCGGGGGGCGATGGTGCCGTGGTCGTGCCCACCTGTGCCGGCTGTCCGACCCAGCCGACCGCCGCCCCCGTCTCCGTCGCGGATCGCTTCATGGCGGCGCCGCCGCTGCCCTCGACCGCCGGAGCCGATGCGCCGACGGAGGGGTGGCAGATGGAAAGCGGCACGCTGGTGACCAAGTTCGACGACAGGCCCCAGGTCGTCTTCAGCATGCGGCCCGTCCCGGGCGACCGTGCGGCCGCGCTGGTGTGGTTGAAGTCCGCGGCCGGCAAGCAATGGGTGGAGGGGGCCCTGGCCTGCACCCTGCTCAGCTACTTCCACAACTGAGGGCACCGGCCCGCGGCGGCCAGGATCGCCGCGCAAGGGATCAGGTCCGTACCGAGTTGATGGCCAGCAGGCCGTCGAAGATCAGCCCCTCGATCAGCTCATGCGGCGCATCCAGCGCCGGTGCCACCTTCCAGCCGGCGCCCCCAGTCATCAGCACCAGGGGCTCGCGGCCCTCGCGTTTGGCCAGCAGCCGGTGCATGCGCTCGATGGCCCCCGTGATGGCGAAGGTGCCGCCGGTGGTGAGCGCGTCGCTGGTGTTGGTGGGGAAGTCGCGCACCTCGCCGGTGGGCACGCGCAGGCCGGCGGTGCCGCCTTCCAGCGCCCGCAGCATGATGCCGTGGCCGGGCAGGATCAAGCCGCCGAGGAACTGGCCGTCGCTTGACAGGGCGTCCACGGTCACCGCCGTGCCCACCATGACGGTCAGCACCGGTCCGTCGAAGCCGCGCATGACGGCATGGGCATGGGCGCCGACGACGGCCACCCAGCGGTCAGCTCCGAGGCGGGTGGGGTGGTCGTAGCCGTTCCTCACGCCGGCGCACTCGGCGGCGGGCACCACCCAGCGGGCGCTGAGGTCCCAATGCTCCATCTGCTCTTCGACCCGGCGGCGCACGGCATCGCCTGCCACGTTGCTGCCCAGGATGCGCGCTGGCGCGGGCAGGCCCATCCAGTCCTCGTCAGACAGGCGGTCGATGTTCTCGAGGAAGACGGCGCCATGCTGCAGCGGCTGGGTGCCGGGTTGGGCGCCGTCAGGGTAGACGGCCCACTTGAGCCGGGTGTTGCCGATGTCGATGGCCAGAAAGCTCATGTGGGGCTGTGGCGTGAACGATGCCGCAAGCCTACCAGCGCATTTGTATCTGCCTGTGCGGGTTTCTGCTTCAATCCGTCGGCCGCTGCCGGCCCCCTTTCGATCGGGAGAACCTCATGTTGAGACGTCTGCGCATCCAGGCCCGCCTGTGGTTGGCTTTCGGCCTCATCCTGCTGATGACGGCGTTGCTGGTGGCCTTGGGCGGTTTCGGCCTCAGCGTGTCGCAGAAGGCCATCCAGGGCATCACGCAGAAGCTGATCCCGACCTCCAACATCACCGTGGCCGCGCGCAGCCATCTGCTGCAGAGCAAGGTGGCCACCGCCACGCTGGTGGCCTCGCTCCTCGACAAGGAGGGGGCGAGCCGCGCCAGGGCGGTCTGGGACGCCGCGCAGGCGGGCCTGGACAAGGCCATGGACGACTTCGGCGTGGTGAGCACGGAAGACAGGGCCAAGGAGGCCCTCGCCAGGTTCCGCGGCCTGATGGCCGACTACCGAAAGGCCGTGCGCCCGGTGGCCGACAAGCTCGTGGACGGCGGCTACTCCGACGTCCAGGCGGCTGCCGAGGACATGAAGGCGGCCGATGCCGCCTATGACCCGGCGCTGTCCATGCTCAACAACATTGAGTCCGACCTGAAGAAACGCGGCGACGAGGTCTTCACGAAGGTCGACAGCCTGGTCGGCACCGTCTTCGTGGGCTTCATCGTCGCCTTTGTCGTCTGCATCGTCATCGGCGGCGCGCTGGCGGCGCAGATCTCGCGCTCCATCATCGGCCCGCTGATGGCGGCCAAGCGCTTTGCCGAGCGCATGGCCGATGGCGATCTGTCACGTGCGCCCGAGGTGCGTGGCACTGACGAGTCCGCAGAGATGATGCAGGCGCTGGCCGCGATGCAGAAGTCGCTGTCCGAAATCGTTGGCCAGGTGCGCGAGTCGGCCGAGAGCATCCAGGTCGCGTCGACCGAAGTCGCCACCGGCAACATGGACCTGTCGCAGCGCACCGAGCAGACGGCGTCCAACCTGCAGCAGGCCTCCAGTTCGATGACGCAACTCACGGGCACGGTCAGCCAGAGCGCCGATTCGGCCATGACGGCCAAGCAGCTCGCGGGCGCCGCCGCCGAGACGGCGGGCCGCGGTGGCGAGGTCGTGTCGCGCGTCGTCAGCACCATGGGCGAGATCAACGACGCCAGCCGCAAGATCGCCGACATCATCGGCACCATCGACGGCATCGCCTTCCAGACCAACATCCTGGCGCTGAACGCGGCGGTGGAAGCCGCGCGCGCCGGCGAGCAGGGCCGCGGGTTCGCCGTCGTCGCCGGCGAGGTGCGCGCGCTGGCCCAGCGCAGCGCCGAGGCGGCGCGCGAGATCAAGGCGCTCATCGGTGCCAGCGTCGAGCGCGTGGAGGCCGGCACCCACCTTGTCAACGATGCCGGCGCGACGATGACGGACATCGTCGGCTCGGTGCAGCGCGTGACCGACATGATCGGTGAGATCAGTGCTGCCGCCGTCGAGCAGAGCCAGGGCATTGCCCAGGTCAATGGCACCGTGACCGAGCTGGACCAGATGACCCAGCAAAACGCGGCACTGGTGGAGGAATCCGCCGCCGCGGCTCAGTCCCTGAAGGAGCAGGCCGTGCGGCTGGCGGGGCTGGTGAGCAGCTTCAAGCTCAGTTGAGGCTCATCACAGGCACCCCTTGTGCAGGCGCCATCCCGGAGCCGGCAACTGCAGAGCTGGGGTGATGGGCGTGATGGTCAGATCGACCAGGGACGCCGGGTCGTTCGAGGAAGCGAAGCCGCAGCTGATCGGCTCGATGTTGATCGGGGCCTGGGCAGTGCCCGTGGGGGCGGCTGCAGCAGGCAAGGGGAACTTCATGTAGGCCTCCGAGTGATTGGGGCCGGCAGTGTGCGTTGCGCCGCGCCGCGGCGCCATCCTCGGCTGGGGGATGGGGGCGTGTCCGGTTCGGCGCTGCTGTCCCCGGTGGGGGACAGGGCTGCACAACCGGCCATCACTTTGCTTCAGCCAGCCATAACTCCAGGCCAGGCCTGAGTCATCGCCGCGTGCGCGGCCACCTCGCCGACAACCAGCAGGGCCGGGCTCTTCAGTCGTTCCCGGGCGATGCAATCGGGCAGAGCGGCCAGCGTCGTCACGGCGTGGCGTTGCTGGGTCGTGTGGGCCGCGCTGACGATGGCAGCGGGCAGGTCACCGCGCAGGCCCGCGGCAAGCAGCCGGGACGTGATGTCGGACGCGCGGGCCACACCCATGTAGATGACCAGGGTCAGGCCGGTGCGGGCCAGGGCAGCCCAGTCGGGCTCGGTGCGACCTTCGCCGGGATGGCCGGTGACGAGGATGACGCCGGGCGAGGCACGGCGGTCCGTCACCGGGATGCCGACGGCCGCCGGGCCGGCGATGCCGCTGGTCAGGCCGCTCACCACCTCCACCTCGAGGCCGGCCTCGTGCAGCGCGTCGACCTCCTCGCCACCGCGTCCGAACACGAAAGGGTCGCCGCCCTTGAGGCGTACAACTCGATGGCCCGCGCAGGCCTCGCGGATCATCAGTGCGTGGATGAAGTGCTGGTCCGTCGAGATGCAGCCACCGCGTTTGCCGACGCGCAGCAGGCGGCCCTTGACGAGGGCGAGCACGCGCGGGTCGATGAGGTCGTCGGCGAGGACGACATCGGCTGCCTCGATGCGCTTGAGTGCGCGGACGGTCAGCAGTTCCGGGTCGCCGGGGCCGGCACCGACGAGCGAAACGGGCATCCTCCGGCCGACGATGGGGTGCGTCCCGGCCGGGTGGCTGCGGTCCGGCGCTCGGCCCGCTGTTTCGACAGGGGTACTCATGCGGGGACCTCCTCAGGCGTGGTGGCAACCAGGCGGCGCAGCGTCGGCAGGCAGGAGCCGCATTGCGTGCCGCAGCGCTTCTGCGCCTGCAGCTGTGACAGGCGCTCGGCGGGGCTGCCGCTGCAGCGGGCCAGCGTCAGGCGAATGGCGTCCTCGCGCACATCGAAGCAGTTGCAGACCTGCGGGCTCGCGGCCGTCGTGTTGGTGGGCGGAGCGCCCGGCGACAGCAGCCAGCGGCCCACGGTGGACGCCGCCGTACGCTCGCGCCACAGATCGACCAGCCAGGCGCCCTCGTCGTGCTGGCCGACGCGCAGCAGGGCTCGCAGCGGCGAGGCGGGTGGGTCGTCGCCGTCGAGATGGAGCAGACGCAGCCTGCCACGCTGGGCATCGGCATAGCGCAGCACAGCGGGGTGGTCGAGGCCCAATACGGCAGCGAGTTCCTGGACCAGCTCGGGCGCAGGGGCTTCGGCACAGGCGGCTTCGAAGGCCCAGCCGACCCGTTCACCCTTGGCGGGCTCGGGCAGGCAGTGGGCATAGCCGAAGCGCGGCATCAACGCACGCAGCCGCTCGCGCAGTTGAGCGCCGTCGTCGGGTGCTACCCAGGCGCAGGCGCTGAGGCGCCAGGGCAGGTCGGCCGGCTCGATGGCGACGGCGCTGAATTTCAGCTCGGGCTGCTTGGAGTCCGGGCAGAAGGCGCCCTGCGTCACCGCGTTGACGCCGAACTGGGCGCCGACGAACTCGTCGCCCCAGTGCATGGCAATGTCAGCGCCACCCAGCGGCACGTTCTCGTCCAGCTTGAGCGGCAGCACGACTTCACCCCGCCTGGAGCGCACGCGGACGAACTCACCCTCAGCCAGCTTGCGGCGCGCGGCGTCGCCGGGGTGCACGCGCACCAGCGGCTTGCCTTCGTGGGCGAACAGGCTCGGCACGCTGCCGCTGCGGCTCATGCCATGCCATTGGTCCCGCAGACGGCCGGTGGTCAGCGCAAATGGGTGTTTGGGAGAGGCCATCTCGGCCGTGGCTTGGTAGGGTCGCGTGATGAAGCGGGCGCGGCCGTCGGCGGTGGCGAAGCGGCCATCGGTGTAGAGGCGCGGCGTGCCGGCCGTGACGTAGGGCCACTGTTGCGGGCCCTCGCTGTCCAGCTTGAACCAGGTCAGGCCGGTGATGTCGAGATCGCGGCCGCGCGTGGCTTCCCGGTGCTCGATCCATAGGTCTTCCGCCGTGTCGGCACTGAGGCGAGGTGCGCGGCCCAGGCCGGCGTCGATCAGCACCGCAATGTCGCGAGCGATGCGCCAATCGGCGCGCGCCTCCCCCGCGGCCGGCACGGCCGCACGCACGCGGCTGATGCGGCGCTCGCTGTTGGTGACCGTGCCCTCCTTCTCGCCCCAGGTGGCGGCGGGCAGCATGTAATCGGCATAGCGAGCCGTCGCCGTGTGAGCAAAGGCTTCCTGCAAGATGACCAGTTCGCAGCGCTCCAGCGCCTGGCGCACGGTGGCCTGGTCCGGCATGGACTGGGCCGGATTGGTACAGGCAATCCAAAGCGCTTTGATCTCGCCGCGGGCGGCGGCCTCGAACATCTCGACGGCGGTGTAGCCGCGCCGGGCCGGCAGGCCGGTCACGCCCCACAGAGATTCGATCTCGGCCCAATCCTCGGGCCTGCCCGGGTCGCGGTGGCCGGGCAGCAACGTGGCCATGCCGCCGCTCTCGCGCCCCCCCATCGCATTGGGCTGGCCCGTCAGCGAGAAGGGACCCGCGCCGGGCCTGCCGATCTGGCCGCAGGCCAGGTGCAGGTTGATCAGGGCCGTGTTCTTTGCGGTGCCGCTGCTGCTCTGGTTGAGCCCCTGGCAGTACAGGCTGAGCGCGGATGGCGAGGTGGCGAACCACTCGGCGGCTTGCCAGATCTCTGCCTCCTTCACGCCACAGACCTGTGCCGCACGGGACGGGGCCCAATCGCGCACCAGGTCCTTCAGGGCGTTGAAGCCTTCGGTGGAGTCGGCAATGAAGGCGTCGGCCGTCCAGCCCTGCCAGATGACGGCATGCAGCAGGCCGTGGCACAGCGCCACGTCGGTGCCGGGGCGGATCTGCAGATGCAGGTCTGCCAGTTCGGCGGTTTCCGTGCGGCGCGGGTCAATGACGATGAGCTTGTGGCCTGGCTTGCGGACGCGCGCTGCTTCCAGGCGGCGGAACAGGATCGGGTGGGCCCAGGCTGGGTTGGCGCCACTGATCAGCACGCAGTCGGCCAGATCGATGTCCTCGTAGCTGCAGGGCGGCGCATCGGCGCCCAGCGCCTGCTTGTAGCCGACCACGGCGGAGCTCATGCACAGCCGCGAGTTGGAGTCGATGTGGGGCGTGCCGATGACGGCGCGAGCCAGCTTGTTGAGGGCGTGGTAGTCCTCGGTCAGCAACTGGCCGGAGATGTAGACGGCGATGGACTCCGGCCCGTAGGCGGCGCGGATGGCGAGCAGCTTCTCGGCGATCTCGCGGTTGGCCTGGTCCCAGGGAATGATCTCGGGCGGTCCGCCGCGGGTGTCACGCTTGTGCGGTTGGCGCAGGCGCTGGTGCCGCAGGACGACCGGCGTGGCCGTCAGGTGCAGGTTGGTGCCCTTGGTGCACAGGCGTCCGAAATTGGCCGGGTGGTCGGGGTCGCCGCGCACGCCTGTGATCTGCTGGCCGTCATGCTCGATGACCACTCCGCAGCCGACGCCGCAATAGGGGCAGGTGGACTTTGTCTCTTTCATGGTCTTCTTTTGAATGGGCCGGCATGGGAGGCTCAGGCCGTCGAAGTCGAGATCCTGGGACCGGCCACCGGTGGCATCAGGTCCAGCGCCAGCGTGTCCAGCTCCACCTGCAGCAGGAACACGTCGCCGCCGTCCCGCTTCACCTGGAAGGACGGCGTGCAGCCTTCGTCGGGTTCCCGGGCGCAGCCGTCGGTCAGGGCCACGGTCCAGTTGTGCAGCGGGCAGGCCACGGTGTTGCCGAAGACGATGCCCTGGCTCAGCGGGCCGCCCTTGTGCGGGCAGTGGTCCAGCAGCGCGAAGACCTCGTCGTCGGCGGTTCGGAACAGCGCCACGTCCACGCCCGCGGCGCGCTGCACGCGGCGCGAGCCCAGCACCGGGATGTCCTGCAGGGCACAGATGCGGGTCCAGCTCATGGCAGGCTTTCAGGCGTTCATTCGGACACAGTGCGCAGTGAGCGCGTCCATGACGGCGAGCAGCCGCTCGCTGGCGACGAAGACCGGCGCGGGCCGGCCGCTGGCGATGCCGTCTTTCAGCGGCGTCCAGGCCGCATCGGCCAGCGCCAGTTGCTGCTGCAACGCGGGAGCGCCGGCGTTGCGCAGGGTCTGAAGGCCGGCTTCGAATTCAAAGACGGCGGTCTGGCGTTCGCGCCGCACGGACTCGACCGCCGGGTTGGCGAGGCCCAGCAGGGCCACACGCTGGGACAAGAGGCGCTGGCGCGCGGCCAGCCGCACCTGCCAGGGCTGCGTGGCGTGGGCGGTGTTGGCCAGCTGGGACAGCGTCAGCATCTCGTTGGCGGTGGACAGCATCGCGCGCTGGCCCTCGCCCGGTGTGCCGGCCAGCAGGCCCTGGTAGTCCTCATAGCGGCGCGCCAGCGCGCGCAGGCTGCCGGCGTGCTCGGGGCCCGCCGGGCTGCGGCTCAGCTGGACCAGTTGCTGCTCGAACGTCGACTGGCTCGCGGCCAAGACGTCGCGCGCCGGCGAGGCCAGTTCAGGGTTGGCCATGCACAACCAGGCTTTGCCCATGCGCTGGCTCAATGCACCAAGGCTGGGCGTTGCGCTGGCCGAAATGGGCTGGCCGATGCTGGCAAATGGGGCGGCGCCCAGGGCGGTGACGAAGAAACGGCGCGAGTACTGCATGCGGGCTTTCAGGTCGACGGGTTCAGGCCGGGACTTTCTGGAACTGGCGCAGGTCGACTTGGGCCTTGTCGAAGTCGAACCAGGGGTCGGGTTCGCCGTCGAGGCTGAACTGGAGTTGGGCCCACAGCGCCTTGCGGCTGTCGGCGTCCTCCAGGACTTTGCGTTTGACGTGATCGAGACCGACCCGACCTACGTAATGCACGGTTCGTTCCAGGTACCAGCCTTCCAGTCTGTAAAGCTGCAAAAAGGCGCCGCTGACTTCCAGGACTTCGTCCGCCGTCTTTACCTTGCACAGGAACTCGGCCACCTCGGTCTTGATGCCGCCATTGCCGGCGATGTAGATCTCCCAGCCCGAATCCACGCCGATGACGCCCACGTCCTTGATGCCGGCCTCGGCGCAGTTGCGCGGGCAGCCCGACACGGCGATCTTGACCTTGTGAGGTGCGTACATGCGCCACAGCGCGCGTTCCAGGTCCTTGCCCATCTGCGTGCTGTCCTGGGTGCCGAAGCGGCACCATTCCGAGCCCACGCAGGTCTTCACGGTGCGCAGCGCCTTGGCATAGGCATGGCCTGACGGCATTCCGATGTCGCGCCAGACGTTGACCAGGTCTTCCTTTTTCACGCCCAGCAGGTCGATGCGTTGGCCGCCGGTGACCTTGACGGTGGGGATCTGGTACTTGTCCACCGCATCGGCGATGCGGCGCAGTTCGTCGGCCGTCGTCTCGCCGCCCCACATCCGCGGGACGACCGAGTAGCGCCCGTCCTTTTGGATGTTGGCGTGGGAGCGCTCGTTGATGAAGCGGCTCTGCGGGTCGTCGACGGCCTCCTTGGGCCAGGTGGAGGTGAGGTAGTAGTTGATGGCGGGGCGGCAGGTCGCGCAGCCGTCGGGCGTTCTCCAGTCCAGCGCACGGAAGACCTCCGCCGTGGTCAGCAGATGCGCCAGGCGAATGGCGTCGCGCGCGTCCTGGTGACTCGCGTCGGTGCAGGCGCAGATGGCCCTTTTCTTCGGCGTCGCCGAGTAGTCTCCGCCGGCCGTGAACATGATGAGCTGCTCGACAAGGCCGGTACAGCTGCCGCAGGAGGCGCTCGCCTTGGTGTGCTTGCGAACGTCGTCCAGCGTGAACAGGCCCTTGTCGCGAATGGCCTTGCAGATGCTGCCCTTGGTGACGCCGTTGCAGCCGCAGACCTCATCGGTGTCCGCCATCGCTGCGGCGCGGTTCTGGCCCTGGTGGCCCACGTCGCCGATGTTGGCGCCGGCCTCGCCGAACATCAGCTTGTCGCGGATGCCGGCGATCTTGCGGCCCTCGCGCAGCAGCTTGAAGTACCAGCCGCCGTCCACCGTGTCACCGTACAGGCACGCGCCGATCAGTTGGTCGTCCTGGATGACGAGCTTTTTGTAGACGCCGGCGAAGGGGTCGCTCATGACGATCTCCTCCGTGCCCGCGCCGCCGGTGAAGTTGCCGGCGCTGAAGAGATCGATGCCCGTCACCTTGAGCTTGGTGCTGACCGAGGAGCCCAGGTAGCGGCCGATGCCGAACTGGGCCAGGTGCGTCGCGCACACCTTGCCCTGCTCGAACAACGGCGCCACCAGCCCGTAGGCGATGCCGCGGTGGGCCGCGCATTCCCCCACCGAGTAGACGCGCGGGTCGGTCACCGTCTGCATGGTGTCGGTGACGACGATGCCGCGGCTGCACAGCAGGCCTGCCTTTTCGGCCAGGGCCGTGTTGGGGCGAATGCCGGCGGCCATGACGACGAGGTCGGCCGGCACTTCGACGAACTGCCCGTCCTTGTCCTTGAGCTGGATGGCGCGGACCCGGCCGGCCTCGTTGCCCAGCAGGGCCTGGGTCTGCGCGCCCAGCATGAAGTCCAGGCCGCGTTCGACCAGTGATTTGCGCAGCAGGTCTGCGGCCACGGTGTCGAGCTGGCGTTCCATCAGCGTGTCGACCAGGTGGACCACCATCACCTGCATGCCGCGCTGGGTCAGGCCGTTGGCTGCTTCCAGGCCCAGCAGCCCGCCGCCGATGACGACGGCGTGCCGGTACTTGGCCGCCGCATCGATCATTGCGTTGGTGTCGGCGATGTCGCGGTAGGCGATGACGCCTTCCAGCTCTTTGCCCGGCACCGGCAGTACGAAGGGGTTGGACCCCGTGGCGATCAGCAGACGGTCGTAGTCGGCAGTGGTGCCGTCGGCCGCCATGACACGGCGGCCGACGCGGTCGATCTCGGTGACCGTTTTTCCCAAGTGCAGTGTGATCCCGTGCTCCTCGTACCAGGAGAGCGGGTTCAGGATGATCTCGTCGAGGGTTTGCTCGCCGGCCAGCACCGGCGACAGCAGGATGCGGTTGTAGTTCGGGTGAGGTTCTGCGCCGAATACGGTGATGTCGTAGAGGTCTGGTGCGATCTTCAGCAGCTCCTCAAGCGTGCGCACGCCGGCCATGCCGTTGCCCACCATCACGAGCTTCATTTTCTTCATCGCCGACTCCAAACCGCAAAGCTGGTCTGTCCCTTGCTCTGCAAGCGATGTGCCAGCGAAGAAGTTGGCCTCCAGCCCTGCCGCAGCGTGAAAACGCCCAGCGGCGCCCCACGCCGAAGCGATTGCGAGCCCGGTGCGGGTGCATTCACCCCAAAACTGCACCAACAACGGGCGGGCGCCCTTTGGTGATCCACTCACCCGCATGCGCTTCGAACTCGATACCGGCCTGTCCAGCCAGCAGGGCAAGCGGCCACGCAACGAAGACTTCGCCGGCGTGCAGGCGCCGGCGTCGCACGAGGTCGAGCGTGGCTGGGTCGCGGCACTGGCCGATGGCGTCAGCGGTGGCGGTGAAGGATTGATGGCGGCGCAGACCTCGGTCATGAGCCTGCTGCGCGACTTCCACGCCGTGCCGTCCGATTGGGATGCCAGCGTTGCCTTGGACCGCCTGCTGGGGCATCAGAACGCCTGGCTGGCCGCGCACAACCGCCGCCCCGGCCCGGAGGGGGAGCCGCGCGAGGCGCTGACGACGCTGACCGCGATCGCCTTGCGCGGCCGCCGCTATGCGCTGGCGCATGTGGGAGACAGCCGGGCCTGGCTGCTGCGGGACGGTGAATGCCTGCTGCTGACGCAGGACCACCGCCTGGAGCGGCGCGACTTCGCCGGCCTGACGCGGGCGTTGGGCCTGGACGACGCGCTGCGGCTGGATCACGGCGAGGGCGAGCTTCGCGTCGGCGACCGCCTGCTGCTGACCAGCGACGGCGTGCACGGCTGCCTGCGCAGCCGCGCGATCGCAGACCTGCTGCGCACGACGGCCGGCGCCCAGGCCGCTGCAGATGCCCTGACTGCCGCAGCCCTGGCCGCCGGCAGCCACGACAACGCGACCGCGCTGGTGCTGGACATCAAGGACCTCGCCGACCCTGGCCTGCACGACCTCGCCGCGCTGGGCCGCCAGTTGCCCAGCCCCGGGTCGCTGGGCGTCGGCGCCCTGCTGGACGGCTACCAGGTCACGGCCCTTGTCGCAGACAACGGGGTGCGTCGCCTGCTTCAGGCGCGCGAGCGGGCGACAGGCCGATTGGTGGCACTGAAGATGTTGCACGCCGGTCGTGCCGACGATCCCGAGGAGCGGGCCATGCTGGCCCACGAGATCTGGCTGGGCCTGCGCCTGGCCGAGGCGCCACGCCGGCGTCGCGGCGGCGTGGGGGCGGGCAGCGGCTTCGTGCGCGTGCATGCGCCGGCCGATGGCGCCACGCACTTCTATGCCGTCTTCGACTGGCATGGAGGGCGCACGCTGGAGCAGATGCTGGCCCAGGCGCCGCTGGACGCGGCCGAGGCGCTTGCCCTTGGCCGCGCGGTGGCGCGCAGCCTGAGCCTGCTGCACGCGGCGGGCGTCGTGCACCGTGACGTCAAGCCCGCCAATCTCCATCTCGGTGAGGACGGTGAATGGCGCGTGCTCGACCTCGGCGTCGCACTGAGCCGCCGCTCGTCGGCCGCGGCGCGCGAGCTGCATGCCGGTACACCCAGCTACATCAATCCCGAGCAATGGCAGGACCCGCCGGCGCCGCCCGACGCCGGCTCCGACCTGTTCGCCCTGGGCGTTACGCTGTACCAGGCGCTGACCGGCCGCCTGCCTTATGGCGAGATCGAACCCTACCAGTTGGGCCGCTACCGCCGCGAGCCTCAGAGCGTGAGCCGGCTGAAGCCCAGCGTTCCGGTGCCGCTGGATCGCCTGGTCATGCGCGCCGTTGCCCGCGACGCGAGCGCGCGTTTCGAGACGGCCGAGGAACTGTTGCTGGCGCTGGAGCGCTGCGCGGCGCGGGACCAGGCGGTGACCGCGCCTGGCAACCGCAACGGTGGCGCCGACCCGGTGCTGGCGTGGCAGATGGCCTTCGGCCTGTCGTTGCTGCTCAACCTGATGCTGGTGGCCTGGCTGCTGTTCCTGCCGCGCTGATCAGGCGCGCTGGTAATGCAGGGGCTCGGCGTCCGCGCTGGCAATGCGCCGGGCGCGTCCGCCCTTCTCGGCCCAGGTTCGGGTCCAGCGGATCTGCATGATGCGCATGACGAAGAGCATCACCACTGCCAGCACGGCGAAGGTGACGAAGCCCCAGAGATAGGTGCCGGCGAGCTGCTTCGACAGGCCCATCAGATTGGGCACCAGACCGCCGCCCAGCGCGCCGATCTCCCCGATCATGGAACCGGCGACGGCCGTGGCTGCCGGCCAGCGCAGCGGCACCAACTGGAAGAGGGCGCCGTTGCCAGCACCCAGGGCCGCGAAGCAGACGATCAGCAGCAGCGTCGTCAGCGCCAGCGAGCTGCCGGCCAGGCCGACGAGGACCAGACTGATCACGACGACGACGAGCACGCCTGTCAGCATGTGGACGCCGCCCCAGCGGTCCGACAGCCAGCCACCGACAACGCGCACCACGGCCCCCATGAAGGCCGCCAGCATGGTCAACTGGCCTGCCTGCACCTTGGAGACACTGAACTGGTCGTAGTAGTAGGTGGGCAGGAAGGTGGTGAGGCCGATGAAGCCGCCGAAGGTGACGCCGTAGATCAGGCTGAAGGCCCAGCCATCCTTCTCGAACAGACAGGCCACGTGCTCGCGCAGCGAGGCATGCGAGTCGACATCGGGGGGCTCCTTGGCGAAGATGATCATGACAACCATGGGCACGAGGATGGCGACGGCGGAAATCGCATAGACAGTCTGCCAGCCGAAGGCCTGGGCCAATGGCGGCGCGGCGAGCACCGACACCGCCGTGCCGATGTTGCCAGCGCCCACCAGGCCCATGGCCAGGCCCTTGTACTGCGGCGGAAACCAGCCCGAGCCCAGGCTCAGCGCTACGCCGAAGCTGGCGCCCGCGATGCCCAGCAGCGCGCCCATGGCCAGCAGGTCGTCGTAGCTCTTCACCATGAAGTAGCCGTACAACATGGCAACCGCGATCAGGCCCATCTCTACGAGCGTTGCATTCTTGCGGCCGATGTACTGCGATAGCAGACCCAGCGGGAAGCGCATCAGTGCGCCCGCCATGATGGGAATCGACAGCATCAGCCCCTTCTGGGCTGGTGTCAGGTTGTAGGCCTCGCTGATGAACGGCGCCAGCGCACCGTTGAGCACCCAGATGCAGCAGGAGAACGCGAAGTACAGGAAGGCGGCGAACAGCGTGGGGCTGTGGCCAGCGCGCTTGAAGTTTTGCAGGGCGGACATTTGGTGCTCGATCTTTCGCGCGCCCTGGACCGCCCGGCGGTCGCGTGCCTGGAGGCTCGGACGTCGCAGCGGGAGGGCGCCTGCACCATTGCGGGAGCCACGCGCCGATACTTGCAAGGCCCATGCCCGCCCGGCGCCGGCCGGTTGGCCTGCTTCTTGCGCCGATTTGGGGCGTGAAGTCCGAAGCCATGTCCGATACCGCGATCGACCCCCTGCTGCCCCTGCTGCCCTTGCTGATCTGCAGCCCCGAGCCGCCGCCCCAGGCCGCAGCGCTGCGAGCGCTGGGGTGGGAACTGCGCACCGTTTCAGAGCTGGCGCCGCCCGCCGATGCCCCGGCTCTGGGCCTGTTGTGGTGCCCGGACTGCACCGCGATGGCGCAGCTGCTGCGCAGCGAACGGGCCTTCGGCCTGCCCGTGGTGCTGCTGTCGCCGCCACCCCGGGGCCCCGAGCGCGAGGCGGTGCTGGCCCGCGGCGCCGTGCAATGGCTG
>NZ_DASWYS010000170.1:0-29932 GCF_036404855.1 Roseateles sp. | reverse complement strand
GGGACTCGGTCACAACGCCGGGAATGCTAGCCGTTGCGGCCCGCCTGCGGTCGCAAAAAACCGGCGTTTGTAGACGTAACTCCCGACCGCGCGCCGAGCCCCTAGCCCGGCAGCGGGGTGAACTCCGTGTCTGCCGTCGTGCGATGCGCGTCCGCCGGCAGGTCCTCCTCGCGCAGCCCGAGATAGATGGGCTCGCCGTTGCGGCGGTGGATGTTGATCTTGGCGTTGTAGACGCGGTGGATCAGCCCATGCTTGTCGGCCATCTGGTACTCGCTGATGCCCCACAGGCCCGCCGCGTCGCGGCGGCCGGTCAGGTAGCAGGCGATCTCGTCGACCTCGGAGCCCGCCAGCTTGAGCCCGTTGAGGCTGCGCAGCGGCGCGCGCGTGCGCTCGACGAAGTCCAGGCTGTCGATGCGCAGGTCCTCGCCCGTGGCCTCGTCGTGCATCAACGTATTGAACTTGCCCACGAGGATCTGCCCCGGCTCGGCGCGCTCGATCATGCGCGCGAGCTCGATGGTGACCTGGCCCACCAAGTAGCTGAAGGAGGTGGGGTTCAGGCCCTCGGACTGGTAGAACTCGTAGTGAGAGCCGACATGGAAGCAGGCGCGCAGCCGGGGCACCGACTCGGGCCGCGTGGCACGCTCCTGGGCGAGTGCGTTGTCGGCCAGGATGAACTGCATCAGCTGGTACAGCTCGACGTTGGCTTCGACGCCGCGCATGCGGTTCCAGATGTAGAAGCCATCGCCCGTCGTGGTGCGGGCGAAGTTGATGTTGATCTCGCGGTCCAGCAGCTTGGCGTAGGCCGCGTTGACCGAGCAGGACAGGCTGTTGAGCTGTACGACCTGCTGCAGCGGCGTCAGCAGCGAGAAGCCGACGGCGTCGAACAGGATGACGGCGCGGTCCTCGACGAGGCGGATGCCGTAGCGTGCCGCGATGGCAGCGATCAGCGGCAAGCCCAGGCCGCCCTCGGGTGCGAACGGCAGCTCGATCAGCTTGGGCTCGACGTCGAGGGCGGCGCAGACGGCATCGAACGCCTCGCGGTCGAGGTGCTCCTGGTTGGACAGCAGCTTGTCCAGCAGCCGGGTGCGGCGCTTGATCTCGGCCTGTTCCAGCGTGCCGTCGCCCAGCGCGTACTCGGTCAGCATCTGGTGCGGCGCGACGAGCACACGCAGGCCACGACCCTCCGGCATCCAGGCGTAGACGAGGTTGTCGCCCAGGCGCCACAGCGCATAGAGGGCCTGGTCCAGCAGGATGATGTTGTCGCGCAGCGTGGTCTCGCTGAGGCCCGCCGGGGCGGGATAGGCCATGAAGCCGTCCAGCCAGGACCGGCGTTTGCGCAGCTCTTCTTTCACTCGCGGGCTCCGTTCAAGAAGCCCGGATTGTCTTTCAGAGAGCGCGGTCGCGGTGATGGCAAGCCGACTCGGCGGCGCAGCCTGGGCCGCCGGCCTGCTGCGCCGGCGACTCGGCTCGGGAATTCATCGTCGAATGCATCGTCATCCGGAGCTCAGGCGTGGTTCACGGTGGGGGACACGCGGGTCAGCAGCGCGAACTCGCGGGCGGCATAGCCGGTCACGACGACACGCGGCAGCTGCGTCACCTGCGCGGCCTTGCCGGAAACGACGACGCGAGGCAGCTTCTGGACATCTTGCGGCGCGGCGCTGGCGGCGAAGGCGGTGAACGCGAAGGCGGCGACGGCGGCGGCTTGGATCAGGACGGTGGCTTTCATGATGCTTCCTTTTGGGGTGTCTGCACAGCGGGATTGCTGTGTCGATGGAAGCAGTTTCGTCACTGGGACCGTGCGCCGCCATGGCGCTGCGATGAATCGCCAGTCGCGCGCCACCAGCTGCATGCAGCCGGGATGAACGGTCAGTTCGCTGGGGCGAGATGTCGGCCCAGGAAGCGCTCGACGCGGCCCCAGAAGTCCTCGTTGGTCTTCAGGTTGAACCAGCCATGGCCTTCGTCGGGGTAGAGCACCCATTCCAGGTGCTGGTCGGCGCGCAGCGCGGCTTTCATGTCGGTGCCGTGCTTCTGCGGCACCCGGTAGTCCTCGCCGCCATAGGCCATCAGCAGCGGGATGCGGATCTCCCGGGCACGCGCCAGCGGCGAGGTCTTGCGCATCTGATCGGCGTCGGTGTCCGGGTCGGCCACGAGGCGCTTCATGCCGTACTGCTTCCACTCCTCGGAGGAGTCGCTCCAGTGGATGCTGCTCATCAGCCCGATGTCCGTGACGCCGACCCAGTTGATGGCGCACTTGAACAGGTCCTGCTGCGTGACGGCCGCCATCATGGCGGCGTAGCCGCCGTAGCTGGCGCCCATGATGCAGGCGCGCTTGGGGTCTGCCCAGCCCCGCTTCACGGCCCAGGCAAGTGTGTCGGCAAGGTCGTCCTGCATGGCCAGGCCCCATTGCTTCCAGCCAGCCTGGAAGTGCCCGAAGCCGTAGCCGGTGCTGCCACGGAACTCGGGCTCCAGCACGAGGTAGCCGCGGCTGGCGAGAAACTGTGCGTCGCGCGACCACGCCCAATGTGTGCCGCGCACGTAGGGGCCCCCATGCACCAGCACGACGGTGGGCGCCGGGCCCTTCAGGCCGCCGGCCGGCTGGGTGACGAGCACCGGCAGCTCCAGGCCGTCGCGGGCGGCGATGCGGTGGTAGTCGCGCTGGCCCATGGCGGCAGCCGGCAGGTCGGGGCGCGTGCCTGCCAGCGACTGCAACTGCTTCTGGGCTGTCTCGTAGAGGAAATAGAGCGGCGGCCGTCGGTCCGACAGCGAGGTGACCACCAGGTGGCTGGCCTGCATGCAGCGCAGGCATTCGATCAAGTTGACGCTGCCTGGCAGGCGCGCGTCGATGGCGGCCTGGTGGGCTTTCATCGTCTTGTCCAGCCACACGGTGCCCGGCGCGTCGGTCTCGAAGCGCACGCCCAGCAGCCGGCCGCTGGCGGGCTCGGTGATGAAACTGCCGGTGAAGTCGTAGCCCGGCGTGGAGACGAGCGGTTCGCCGTCGGCGCGGCCGCTGGCCGGGTCCAGGCGGAAGACGGCTGCGTAGCCGCGGTAGCCCTGCACGCCCAGCATCAGGCCGTCCGGCCCCCACCAGAGCGGCCAGGGGTGCTCGCGCGCCTCGGGATCGTCGTCGAACCAGAACGTCCAGCGCCCGGCCTCGTCACGGCGGTACAGCCGGCTGCGGCCTTGGCTCAGGGTGTCAATGACGCGGGGGTCGCCGCGCCAGTCGAGCAGCCAGTGCCCGCTGTGGTCGGGGATACCTTCGCTGAGGGTGCGCGTGAGGCCGGTCCGCGTGTCCAGGCGTGCCAGCTGCACGCCTGTGCCGGCGCTTTCGTTCATCCACGGCCGGCGCAGCACCATCACTTCGCTGCCGTCCAGGGCCGACGGCACGCTGTGCAGCATCCAGTTGACGTCCAGCCGGCGGTCGGCAATCAGCGTCGCGGTGGTGACGAAGGGCTTGTCGGTCTTGATCAACTGGCGGAAGTTGCCACCGTCCCGGTCCACCGCCCACAGGCCCTGGCCGTTGACGCGCGTCGTGCCATCGGGGGAGTCGGACACGTCGAACACCAGGCGGTCCTCGCTGATCCAGTGCTGGGTCGCGATGTCCGCGTCGTTGAACCCGGCGATGAACTTCGGCGGCTGCATCGTCTGCAGGTCCAGCACGGCCAGTCCGATGCGATCGCCCTTGCCGGCGGCCTGGATGGCAAGAAACCGGCCGCTGGGGCTGAGCTTGGGGGCGCGCACCGCGGCCCGCTTGAAGAAGGCCGTGGCGGACGGCGGCTCGACCGCACCGGCTCCGGCAGGTGCGAGCGGGACGGTCACTGCAAACAAGGTGGCAGCCAGAAGATTCTTCATGTGGGCCTTGCTGTCGTTTGAGCGGCGGATTGTGGCGACCTATCATGGCCGGTTCGCTCGTGAAAACTCCCATGTCGCTCCCTGAGTCGAAATTCATCCGTGTGCGCGGCGCGCGCACCCACAACCTGAAGAACATCGACGTCGACCTGCCGCGGCATGCGCTGGTCGTCATCACGGGGCTGTCGGGCTCGGGCAAGTCCTCGCTGGCCTTCGACACCCTGTATGCGGAAGGCCAGCGGCGCTATGTCGAAAGCCTGTCGAGCTACGCGCGGCAGTTCCTGCAGCTGATGGACAAGCCCGACGTGGACATCATCGAGGGCCTGTCGCCCGCGATCTCCATCGAGCAAAAGGCCACCAGCCACAATCCGCGCTCCACGGTCGGCACCGTCACCGAGATCCACGACTACCTGCGGCTGCTCTACGCCCGTGCCGGCACGCCCTTCTGCCCCGACCATGACCTGCCGCTGGAAGCGCAGTCGGTCAGCCAGATGGTGGATGCCGTGCTGGCCATGCCGGATGAATCGCGGCTGATGCTGCTGGCGCCGGTGGTGCGCGACCGCAAGGGCGAATTCGTCGAGCTGTTCCAGGACCTGCAGGCGCAGGGCTATGTGCGCTTCCGGGTCGACGGCGCGACGGTGGAGGCGCCGGACGTCCCTGCGCTGAAGAAGGCCGAGAAGCACGACATCGACGTCGTCATCGACCGCATCAAGCTGCGTCACGACGCGGCGGACAGCCTGCGCCAGCGCCTGGCCGAGAGCTTTGAGGCGGCGCTGCGGCTGGCCGACGGTCGGGCGCTGGTGCTGAACATGGACAGCGACCAGACCACGCTCTTCTCCAGCAAGTTCGCCTGCCCGGTCTGCTCCTACTCGCTGCCCGAACTCGAGCCGCGGCTGTTCTCCTTCAACTCGCCGGTGGGCGCCTGCCCAAGCTGCGAGGGCCTGGGCCAGGTGACGGTGTTCGACGAGGACCGCGTCGTCGCCTTCCCGACGCTCTCGCTGGCCAGCGGCGCGGTCAAGGGCTGGGACCGCCGCAACCCCTACACCTTCTCGCTGCTGGAGTCCGTGGCGGCGCACTACGCCTTCGACGTGGAAGCGCCGTGGGAGACGCTGCCGGCCCCGGCCCGGCAGGTGCTGCTGCACGGCTCGGGGCAGGAGGACATCAGCTTCGTCTACCAGGCCGAGACGGCCAGCGGCAAGAAGCGCTCGGTCAAGCGCAGCCACCCGTTCGAGGGCATCCTGCCCAACCTCCAGCGCCGCTACAAGGAGACCGACTCGGCCGCCGTGCGCGAGGATCTGGCCCGCTACATGGCCGCCAAGCCCTGCCCGGCCTGCGAGGGCTCGCGGCTGCGGCGTGAGGCGCGCAACGTGGTGCTGCAACCGGCCGAGGCGCCAGCCGGCCACCGCGGCCGGCCCATCTACGAGGTCGAGCATTCGACGTTGCGCGAATGCCTGGACTACTTCGAGGGCTTGAAGCTCAAGGGCAACAAGGCGGAGATCGGCGACAAGGTCATCCGCGAGATCGCCTCGCGGCTTCGCTTCCTGAACGATGTGGGCCTGAACTACCTGAGCCTGGACCGCAGCGCCGACACGCTGTCGGGCGGCGAGGCGCAGCGCATTCGTCTCGCCTCGCAGATCGGCTCAGGCTTGACCGGCGTCATGTATGTGCTGGACGAGCCCAGCATCGGCCTGCACCAGCGTGACAACGACCGGCTGATCGCCACGCTGCGACGCCTGCGCGACCTGGGCAACTCGGTGCTGGTCGTGGAGCATGACGAGGATGCCATCCGCGCTGCCGACTGGGTGCTGGACCTCGGCCCCGGTGCCGGCGTGCATGGCGGTCGCGTGATGTCCCAGGGCACCCCCGAGCAGGTGGCAGCCGACCCGAATTCGCTGACCGGCCGCTACCTCAGCGGGGCGGCGCGCATCGAGGTGCCCGTCAAGCGCCATCAGCCGGTCGACGAGCAGAGGCTGCGCATCGTCAACGCGCGTGGCAACAACCTCAAGGGTGTGACGGTGGAGATCCCGGTGGGCCTCTTCACCTGCGTGACCGGCGTGTCGGGTTCGGGCAAGAGCACCCTGGTCAATGACACCCTCTACGCCGCCGTCGCCAAGAAGCTCTACCAGAGCCACGCCGATCCGGCGGCGCATGACGAGATCGAGGGACTGGACGCTTTCGACAAGGTCATCAACGTCGACCAGAGCCCCATCGGCCGCACGCCGCGCTCCAACCCGGCCACCTACACCGGTCTGTTCACGCCCATCCGTGAGCTGTTCGCCGAGATGCCCACGGCCCGCGAGCGCGGCTACGGCGCCGGCCGCTTCAGCTTCAACGTGGCCGGCGGTCGCTGCGAGGCGTGCCAGGGCGATGGCGTGCTGAAGGTGGAGATGCACTTCCTGCCCGACGTCTACGTGCCCTGCGACGTCTGCCAGGGCAGGCGCTACAACCGCGAGACGCTGGAGGTCCTCTACAAGGGCAAGAACATCACCCAGGTGCTGAACATGACGGTGGAGGATGCCTTCGAGCTCTTCAACGCCGTGCCGACACTCGCCCGCAAGCTGCAGACGCTGCTGGACGTGGGCCTGGGCTATGTGAAGCTGGGCCAGAGCGCCACGACGCTGTCCGGGGGGGAGGCGCAGCGCGTGAAGCTGGCGCTCGAGCTCTCCAAGCGCGACACGGGGCGCACGCTCTACATCCTGGACGAGCCCACGACGGGCCTGCATTTCGCCGACATCGCCCTCCTGATGAAGGTGCTGCACCAGCTGCGCGACGCGGGCAACACCATCGTCGTCATCGAGCACAACCTGGACGTCATCAAGACCGCCGACTGGCTCGTCGACATGGGCCCCGAAGGCGGCGCCGGGGGCGGCACACTGCTGGTGGCCGGCACGCCGGAGGACGTGGCCGCCTGCGAAGCCAGCCACACGGGACGCTATCTGGCGCCCTTGCTGCGGCGCTGATCGTCGGTCGGTTGGGCGCGCATAGCGCCCGGCGGGGGCGTGTCTGGGCCTCGGGGCCTCAGCGCTTCTGGCGGGCCCGGAAGGCGACCACCAGCAGGCCCAGGGCGATCATGGCCCAGGTGCTGGGCTCCGGCACGGCCGGGATGCCGTCGCCAGGCCCGGTGGAGTCGGTGGGCGTCACGCGGCCGGGCGGCAGCGCGGGAATGCCGAGGTCGACCAAGCCCGTGCCTCCGCCACCCCCGGTGCCGCCACCAGTGGGGGCAGGGCCGCCGGGCAGGATGAAGCCGCCCGTGGCCGGTGCGTCACCCAGCGCCGGCACGCCGGAGGCGGTGGCAAAGGTTTCTGGCGCGGCGCTGGCCATCGGGCCGGCGGCGGGTGCTTCGAACTCCAGGGGCGCGTCCTCGCTCTCGCGGGTCGACGAGGCGACGTTGGCGGCGGCGGCCGCGGCGGGCTTCTCCAGGCGGCGGATACGGCTGACATTGCGGCAGACGGTGGGCACCAGGATGCACTCGCCGTCCTCGCAGTAGACGAGCCCGCGCTCCTGCGTCGCCGCCGTCCACTTCGTGCGCGTCACCGTGCGGCAGACGGAGCCCGGGCCGAAGTGCATGTCGCGGATTTCCGGCGCGTAGTCGGCCCGGCCCTTGATGGCGTCGCGCTCGATGAGGGCGATGTCGTCGTAGCTGCGGGCCTTCATGCGGGCCTTGAGCTTCTCGCGCGTGGCTGCGGGGATGTCCTGGTAGCGATCCACGGCCGCGACCACGTCACCCATGAAGGGGTTGACGCCCGGGCGGTCCCAGCTGCACTGGGGCAGCGTGGAGCCCGCGGAAACGGCAAGGGCGAGGGTGGCGATCAGCGACATTCGGCGGTCCGGTGTGGGGGCGCGCCCGAACCAGGGCGCATGAACTAATTGTTAGGGATCGCTAGGGTTATTACTTGTTGAAACCCCGCAAAGAGGGGGTGCGTGGTCGGTGAGAAAAATCACGCAAAAGGCCGAAGAGCGCGTCGCGCCCTCCCGCCGGCCGGTCCGGCAATGCTGCTATCGTGCCGACCGCTTCCTGCCGCCGTTCCGAACCCGCCATGCCCGATCGTGCCCCGCCGCTGGTGCTTTATGTCGAAGACGACCGCATCCATCTCATCTTGATGGAGGAGGTGTTTCGCCGGCTGCCGGGCTGGGAGCTGCGCTGCGCGGAGACGGGCGCCGAGGCGCTGGCGGCGCTGGCTGAAAGCCGGCCCAGCCTGGTGCTCGTCGACATGAACCTGCCCGACATGACGGGCCTGGACCTCATCACCCAGGCCCGTGCCGACGGCGGCCTGGACGAGGCGCTGCGGGATGTGCGCTGGGTGGCGCTGTCGGCCGACGACCCCAGCGGTGTCGTGCGCGCCGCGCGCGAGGCGGGCTTCCACGACTACTGGCTCAAGCCCATCGACGTGCCGCGGTTGCAGTCCGCGCTGCACCAGCTGATGGCCTGACGGGTCCTATTGGTCCCCGGACATCGGCGAAGAACCAAAAAAAAGCCCGGCGGTGCCGGGCTTGGGCTGACGGGCCGCTCGCGCGGCGCGGCATCACTTCAGGTGGCTGTTGATCAGCTTGGTCATCTCGAACATGTCGGCCTTGGCCTTGCCGAAGATCTCCTTCAGCTTGGCGTCGGCGTTGATGACGCGCTTT
Organism: Roseateles sp.; assembly: GCF_036404855.1. Taxonomy (GTDB): domain Bacteria; phylum Pseudomonadota; class Gammaproteobacteria; order Burkholderiales; family Burkholderiaceae_C; genus Pelomonas. Next base: position 21,460 of record NZ_DASWYS010000170.1, on the reverse strand, counting down.
TGCAGCTCGTCCTGCAGCTTGTTCTTCTTGATGTATTCCCAGACCTTCTTGGTCACATCGGTGCGCGGCAGCGGGGCTGCGCCGACGATGGCCGCGAGAGCGGCGCTGGGGGTCAGGGCCTTCATGAAGGCGGCGTTGGGCGTGCGCTTCTTGGCGGGTGCTGCGGCCTTCTTGGCCGGAGCTGCCTTCTTCGCGGGCGCGGCCTTCTTGGCCGGAGCCGCCGCCTTCTTCGCAGGCGCCTTTGCGGGCGCCGCTGCCTTCTTCGCCGGGGCCTTCTTGGCCGGAGCCGCCGCCTTCTTCGCGGGCGCGGCCTTCTTCGCAGTTGCCATTTCGATTCACTCCATCAAAGGTTGTTGATGTGCCGGGCCTGGGTGAAGGCCGCGTAAGCCTTCAATACTCGCTAGCACCCTGCGGCGGCGATGGTACTGCTCTCCCTAGGGGAAGAGAAGGCTTTCATAGAGGGGATGACCCGCAAACGCCCATGAAATGGGCCCTTTGGGGCCTCGCTTGTCGCGGGGCCGCATCACTCGGGCCTTCGCGAGCCTTGCAATCACCGCTGCGCTCAGGCGACGTCGTCGTGTTCAGGCACGCGCTTCATGCCGCTGAACATCGCGCCGACGAGGTTCTCGCGATGCCGCCGGCTGGTCACGAAGACGCCGCCGAGATGGCCCACGAAGAGGATGGCGATGAGCCAGGCGAAGGCCGCGTGCAGGTCTGACAACCACTCGTAGCCCCACAGCCAGTCGGTCGTGTACAGCCAGCCGCTGACCGCCAGCGCGGCGGCGGTGCTCCACAGCAGCAGCACCATCCATCCGCCCAGGGGGTTATGGCCGAGGTAGCGCGGCTCCCGTCCCGAGCGCATGGCGCGGGCGTAGGCAAGTACCTCGTGCGGACGGCGCACGAACTGGGCGAGGCGCGCGTAGCGGGCCCTGCGGCCGCCCGCGAAGCCCCAGGCCATGCGCAGCGCCACCGCTGCGCCGGCGACGTAGCCGGCGGTGTGGTGCACGGCGTCGAAGTCGCGGGGGGGCCAGTGCCCACTGATCCAGCAGGTGGCGATGGCCGCCGCGAGCGTCCAGTGCAGCACGCGGACCAGGACGTCCCAGACGCGGATGCGCGCGGCGCCCGTCATCCCCGCCCTTACTTCTTGTCAGCCGGCTGTTCGCCTTCCGGGTAGACGCGCTCAAAGGTCTTGGGGTGGAAGAAGGCCTCGGCCTTCTTGCCCTGGCCGTCGAAGCCATAGACCTCGTAGCAGTTGTTGTAGTTCTGGACCTTGCGGACCTTCCAGCCCTCGGATTCCAGCTTCTTCTGCAATTCCATCTGGCCGCGCTTCTCTTCCTTGGGCACGACGGGGCAGGAGACGGCGCCGTGGGCGAAAGCGCTGCCGGCCGTGACGACGAGGGCGAGGGTGGTGAGGAGGCGTTTCATGTGGAAGTCCTTTCAGGATCAGGCAGGGGCGCCGGGCCAGAGCAGTGCCGGGCCGGCATCGGCGAGGGTCTTGCAGCCGGAGAGGGCCATCGCGATCTCCAGCTCGTCGCGCAGCAGGCGCAGCGCGTGCGCCACGCCCAGGGCGCCGCTGGCAGCGAGGGCGTGGACGTAGGGGCGGCCGAGCAGCACGGCGTCGGCGCCCAGGGCGATGGCCTTGAGCACGTCGGTGCCGCGGCGGATGCCGCCATCGACGAGCAGCGGCACATCCGGGCCGACGGCGGCGCGCAGCGGCGGCAGCAGCGCGGCGGTGGGGGGCAGCGTGTCCAGCGCGCGGCCGCCGTGGTTGGTGACGACGAAGCCGGTCACGCCGCGGGCCAGGGCCTCGCGTGCATCGTCGGCATGCGTGACGCCTTTGAGCAGCAGCGGCAGGCGGCTTTCCGTGCGGAGCCAGTCGACTTCGCGCCAGGTGGCGGCGCGCGGCATCAGCCCGTCGAACAGGGCGCTCTGGCCGGGCTGCAGATCCAGCGGCTTCTTCAGGCCGCCGAGGTTGACGGCGCGGATGTCGTCGGGCAGCTTGAAGCCGATGCGGCGCTCGCGGTCGCGCGCGCCGTGCACGGGCGCGTCGACGGTCAGCACCAGGGCCTGGAAGCCGGCAGCCTCGACGCGGCGCAGCAGGGCGCGCATGAACTCGCGGTCGTCGCGCCAGTAGAGCTGGAACCAAAGCGGGCCGGCACCCGGGTCGGCTCGCATGGGCGCGGCGACGAGCTCCATCTCGACGCTGGCCTGGGCGCTCAGGATGAGGCCGGCCTCCTGGGCCGCCGCCGCGTGACCGAGGGCCAGCTCGCCGTCGGCATGAAAGAGGCGCTGGTAGGCGATGGGCGCGAGCAGGATGGGATGGCGCAGCTCGCGGCCGAGCAGGGTCACGCGCGTGTGGCCGTGGCCGAGGTCGCGCAGCACGCGGGGGTGCAGCCGGATGGCGTCCCAGGCGGCGCGGTTGGCGCGCAGCGTGATCTCGTCGGCTGCGCCACCGCTCAGGTAGGCCCAGGCGGCATCGCTGACGCGGGCGCGGGCCGGGGCTTCGAAGTCGGCGAGGTTGGCCAGGCCTTCGGGCAGGGATTCGATGACCGGCGCCGGGCTCACGTGTCGGCCCACATCCTAAGCAGGTTGTGATACGTGCCCGTGAGCTGGACCAGGGCCTCGGCCTCACCGTGCTCGGCGCGCAGCCGCATCAGGCTCATGTCCATGTCGTAGAGCAGGCGGCGTTGCTCGTCGCTGCGCACCATGCTCTCGATCCAGAAGAAGCTGGCCAGCCGCGCGCCGCGCGTGACGGGTTCGACGCGGTGCACGCTGGTGCCGGGGTAGAGCACCAGGTCGCCGGCCGCGAACTTGACGCGTTGCTCGCCGTAGGTGTCGGCGATGACGAGCTCGCCGCCGTCGTAGTCGGCCGGGTCGCTCAGGAACAGCGTGCAGGAGATGTCGGTGCGCACGCGCTGCGTGCCGCCCGGCAGGTAGCGCACGGCCTGGTCCACGTGGTCGCCGTAGGTGTTCGTCGCGCCGGCATAGCGGTTGAACAGCGGCGGCAGCACGCGCTTGGGCAGCGTGGCCGAGAAAAACAGAGGGTGCTTCTCGAGCGCCTGCAGCACCAGCGCCTGCAGCTCGCGGTGCGGTTCGGTGCCGGGCTGCAGTTGTTGGTTGTTCTTGACCAGCGCGGCCTGGGAGCCGGCGGTCGTGCGACCGTCGACCCAGGGGGCCGCGGCCAGCAGTTCACGGGCCCTCGCGAGGCCGGCCGCATCCAGAACCTTGTCGATCTTCAGCAGCATGGTGCGCGAGGGGCTTCGTCAGAACTTGTAGGTGCCGGTGATGCTCGTCACGCGGCCGGTGCCGGGCACGTAGAAGGACGTGTACAGCTGGTCAGCATAGAGCTTGTTGGCCACGTTGCTGACGTAGAGCTTGAACAGCAGCTGTTCCGGCACGACGGTGTACTCGGCCATCACGTCGGCGGTGATGAACTTGGGCGCGTAGAAGCCGGGGTTGCGGTTGGGCTGCTGGCCACTGCGGGCGTTGGCACCCACGCCCAGGCGCAGCGAGGGCAGCACCTGGTAGGCCGTCCACAGGCTGCCGGAGTAGCGCGGCGTCAGCGACGGACGCGTGCCCTGGCCTTCGGCGCCGGCCACGCCGATGTCGATCTTGGCGACCGGCATCCACGTGAAGTTGCCGAAGATCTCCCATTGCGGCGTGATGCGGCCGAGGATGTCGACGTCCAGGCCGGCGGCGTGGCGCTTGCCCGATAGGGTCACGAGGTTGACCAGCGGATCGGTGTTGCGTTCGTGCAGCTTGGTGTTGCGGAATGCGCTGGCGCGCACGCTGAGCTTGCCGTCGGCGCTGTCCCACTTGGTACCCAGCTCGACGTTGACCGAGCTTTCCGGCGGGATGTCCACGTTCGCCGAGCTCAGCGAGTAGGCGTCGCCCGACGTGTTGAAGGACGTCGCGCCCATCAGGTGGAAGGACCACTGTTCATTCGGCTGGAACAGCACGGCGGCGCGCTTGCTCACTTCCGAGACCTTCATCCGGTAGGACGTGACCACCGGCGGCGTGGCGGCCGAATACTGGAAGTAGTCGCCCGTCAGGTTGTCGTAGCGCAGGCCGGCCAGCAGCTTCCACATCGGCGCGACCTGGATCATGTTCTGCACGTAGCCGCCGTAGGCCTTGGACGTGTAGTCGCTGCTGGTGCGGAAGGTGCGCAGGGACTCGTCGTAGGACGCGCCGTCATACGGCGTGCCGACGGTGGTGCCGGGCTTGGCCGTCTGGGTGCCGACGGTGGCGAACACCTGCTTCTTCTCGTTCGAGAAGTCGATGCCAGCCTGCAGCACGTTGTCGAAGCCGCCGAGCCGGAACTTGGTGCTCAGGTCGCTCTGGGCGGTGATGGTCTGCATGTCCTGCTTCTTGAGCTGCAGGGCGCGCGTGATGACGGTGTCGGCGCTGATGTTGTCCAGTGCCACGTTCAGCTTGGTGGGCTGCTGGGCCGCAGCGGCGAAGTTCCACAGCGTGGCGCGCTGGTCACGCGTGTAGTTGGCCGCGCGCACTTTGGTCACCAACTCCGTCTCCGGCGAGAAGCGGTGGGTGTGGCTGAGCATGGCGTAGTAGGCCGTGCCCTTGTTGAAGTCGCTGGCCATGCCGTAGTAGGCGTCGGGGTCCAGCGACGTGTTCAGCTGGTTGGCCGCGCCGGTGGCCGTCGGGCGGATCCAGCGCACGCCGTAGTTGATGCCGTTGTCGTTCTGCAGGCCGTAGACGGTGATGCCGAACTCGTCGGTCTCGTCGATGCCGAAGCGGTAGCTGGCGCCCACGCCGCGCTTGTCGAGCTTGGAGCCGGCGCCGTTGCTGTCGGCGGTGTTGTGCATGCCGACGACACGGAAGGCCGAGGTCTCGCCGGTGCGCGTGTTGAAGTCGCCCACGGCGCGCAGCGCGCCATGGCTGCCCATCTGGACGGCGATCTCGTTCTGGTCGGCCAGCACGGCCTGCTTGGTCACCTGGTTCAGCGCGCCGCCGGTGGAGCCGCGCCCGAACAGCAGCGAGGCCGAGCCGCGCAGCAGTTCCAGCCGGTCGAGGAAGAAGGTGTCGCGGTCGTAGAAGGCCGGGTCGCGCATGCTGTCGATGAAGACGTCGCCCGTGCCTTGCAGCGAGATGCCGTGGATCTTGATGTCTTCCTCGCCACCTTCGGCCGCCTGGAAGGTGATGCCGGAGGTGTTGCGCAGCACGTCCTTGACGCTGCTGAAGTTGCGGTCGTCCATGACCTTCTCGGTCACGACGGTCAGCGCCTGGGGAATGTCACGGATGTCCTGCTTGCCCTTGCCGATGCGGGTCTCGGTGGCCTGGTAGTCGTCCTTGCCCTGCTTCTCGGCGCTGGCCTTGGCGCGCACCGTGGGCAGCACGTTGTCTTCCTTGGCCGGAGTGGTCTGGGCCAGGGCGGCGGAGGCCAGGCCGAAACCGGCGGCCAGTGCACCCAGGGGCAGCAGGGTGTGGGCCTTGGGCAGGCTCGTCTTTTTGTTGCGGGACATGGATCTCTCCGATGGATCGTGAATGGGCATGGCTTTGCCCACGACGGCATCGGGCGCCGCCCACGGCATGGCTACTCAGGGGGAAACGGCTTGGGTCAGCGGTCGACTTCGTAGGACATCGGCGCGATGACCTCCCACTCGACGGGCTGACCGTTCTCCATGTACGGGGCGAAGCGGGCGCTGCGCATGTCCAGCTGCGCCTGCTCGTCAAGGCGCGTGAAGCCGGAGGACTTCGCCAGCGTGATCTCACGCGGCTGGCCGCGCACGTCGACGACGACTCGCAGATGCACGACGCCGGATTCGCGCAGGCGTTTGGACATCAGCGGCACCGTCATGCGCGGCTCTCTCAGATAGCGCACGGCGCTGGCCGGGATCTGCTTGATCTGCGGCGCCGGCGGTGGCACCACCTGCGCGACGGGCGGGGCGGGTGCCACCTGGGCCTGCACGACGACCGGCGGCGGGGGCGGCAATGCCGCGACGACCGGCGAGGGCGCCGGGGCCACCGCGATGGCGATCAGGGGTGGCTCAATCAGCGGGGTCGCCGGAACTTTCAGCTCGGGCATGGCCGTCGGCGGTGGCGGCAGTGGCTTGGGCGGCTCTGCCGGCGCGACCAGGCGCACGACGACCGGTGCGACGCGGGCCACCGCGCGACGCACGTCCTGCATCTGGCTGAGGCCCCACAGGCCCAGCAGATGCAGTGCGGCCACGCCAATCAGCACCAGGCGGCGACTCCGCGGGGGCTGCGACATTTCGGCATAGCTGGGCCGGGGTGTCGCCACGCGCGACACGGCCAGCCGGGACGGGGCGGCAGCCGAGTTGGGGGCGACAAAAGCGAGCGGCTTCACGGACAGGACATGGGATTGATACGAAAAATCTTAACACGAATGCGAACGATTCCTATTTGATCTGGGACAAGCTGCGGCGCGGGCGCGACACCGCCTCCGGCGGCGGCCGATATGCTCGCCGCATGACCAAGGTTCTCGTTCGCTGGCTGCTGCTCGCCGGGGCGCTGCTGCTGGTGGCTCACCTCTACCCCGGCGTGGTGGTCAAGAGCTTCACGTCGGCGCTGATCGCGGCCCTGGTGCTGGGCCTGTTGAACACGCTGCTGCGGCCCATCCTCGTGCTGCTGACGCTGCCGGTGACGGTGCTGAGCCTGGGGCTCTTCCTCTTCGTCATCAACGCCCTGATGTTCTGGGCCGCGGCTTCGGTGCTGGACGGCCTGGCCGTGACCGGCTTCTGGGCGGCGCTGGTCGGCTCGCTGATCTACAGCCTGTGCGGCATGGTCATCGACGTCGTGATCGAGCGCCTGTTCCCCGGAGAGTAGGTCCACCCCCCGAGGGCTGACGGCGGCCTCCCTCCGGGAGGCGCAGCCAGGGGGCCTGCAGGGCCACTGGCATGGCTGCGCCCTGCAGGGCAGGCGGGGGCGGCGGGTGCGCCGCCCCGCCATTCAGGCCTGAAGCAGCGAAGCGCCGCTGCTCGCCAGCGCCGCCGTCGGGTCAGGCCGTGGCCTCAATTCGGCAGTTCGACGTCCGGCGGGATGTAGCGACCCCGGAACATCTCGCCGAGAATGGACTGGCGCTCGTAGACCAGCGTGCGCAGCCGCGCGTCGATCACGGAGGCCTCCACCTGGTCGGCATCCGGTCCGCGCGACTGGCGCAGGCCGGAGCGCAGGCGGTCGATGGCGCCGTTGAGGTCACCCGCGGCGGCATGCACCTCGGCCTGCGCCCGCACCGCCCGCAGCGGCTGGTCGAGCTTCTGCCAGATCAGGGCCAGCTGCGCCCAGGCGTACGAGTCCTTGGGCTGCAGGCTGACATGGGTCTGCAGCGCATCGGCCGCCTCGCGCAGGGCGGGCACGCCCGCACCGGGCACCAGCGCCAGACCCACGCGCTGCATCAGCATCGGGCGGGACTTCTCGCCTTGCAGGCTGTCCAGCGCCGCGGCGCCTTCCATCGATCGGCCGCGCGCCTGCGCCAGCTCGGCGCGCAGGTAGGTCAGCTGCCGACGGGCGGCCACGGTCTCCGCGGGGCTGGGGTTGATGAGCTGCAGCGTCACCTCGGCGCTGCGCAGCGTCGTTTCGGCGCGGTCGAAGTCGCGCAGCTTGATGGACGCCAGCGTCGAGGCATAGCGGGCGCCCAGCTGCTCGTAACCGCCGCTCTCGCGGATGTTGCGGGCGCCGGCGTCGTAGTTCTCGAGCACCTTCCAGGCGTCCACGCGTGGGTCCATCAGCACCCGGGCGCGGGCTGCCATCAGTGCATGCTCGGCCAGCCCGCGCGGACGCGCGAACGGCTCCAGCGCCAGACGCGTGCGCGCGTCGCCGATGCGCTCGCTTGTCAGCGGGTGGGAGCGCAGATAGGGGAACGCGCCGTTGTCCATCAGGTGGTAGGCCTGCTCCATGCGCTCGAACATGCTCACCATGCCGCTGCCGGCGAAGCCCGCCTCCACCAGCACGTTGAAGCCCACGCGGTCGGCTTCCCGCTCCATGTCGCGCGAGAAGTTCAGCGACATCTGCGTGGCCGCGGCCTGGCCGCCGACGATGCCGGCGTTGGCGAGGTCGATGTTGCCGCGCGATGCGGCCAACACGCCGAGCAGCAGGCCGGCGATGGCGATCATGCTGTTCTTCGAATCGCCCGCGATGCGGCGGGCGATGTGGCGCTGCGTCACGTGCGAGATCTCGTGGGCCAGCACCGACGCCAGCTCGTCGCGCGACACCGTCATCGCGATCAGGCCGAGGTGGGTGCCGATGAAGCCGCCCGGCAGCGCGAAGGCGTTGATGCTCTTGTCCTCGACGAGGAAGGACTCCCAGGCGAAGCGGGTCTGGATGTCCTCGCCGATGTGGCCCAGCTTGCTCGACGCGGTCACCAGGGGCCGGAAGATGCCTTCCATGTACTCCTGCAGCAGCGGGTCCTGGACGACGGCGGGGTCCAGGCGGATGGAGCGCATGTAGCGCTCGCCCAGCTGGCGCTCGGCGCCCACGTCCAGGTCTTGCGAGACCGAGTCGCCGAGCGCCGGCAGGTTGACCTGGGCATTCAGCGGGGCGCCGGGCAGGGCCAGCGTCGCCGCGGCAAGCAGGCTGAGCAGGGGGCGGTGCAGGGACTTCTTCATCGGACAGGGGCGCGAGCCGGGAACGAGGCTCCTATGATGCCTGCAACACCTTGCCCCTTTGTTTCCAGGCATGACGACCCCGTTGACCCACTTTGACGCCCAGGGCCAGGCCCACATGGTGGACGTGTCGGCCAAGGCCGAGACCCACCGCGTCGCCGTCGCAGCCGGCGAGATCCGCATGCGGCCCGAGACCTTCGCGCTGATCGCCAGCGGCTCCGCCAAGAAAGGCGATGTGCTGGGCGTGGCGCGCATCGCGGCCATCCAGGGTGCGAAGCGTTGCAGCGATCTTGTGCCGCTGTGCCACCCGCTGCCGATCACGCGCGTGGCGGTGGAGTTCGACCTCGACGAGGCCGGCAGTCGCGTACTGTGCCGTGCCCAGGTGGAGACGCTGGGTCGCACCGGCGTCGAGATGGAAGCGCTGTGCGCCGTGCAGGTGGGCCTGCTGACCGTCTACGACATGTGCAAGGCTGCCGATCGCGGCATGGTCATCGCCAACGTGCGCGTGCTGGAAAAGCAAGGCGGCAAGAGCGGCGACTGGCGCGCCGGGACCTAACGCAGCGTTCGCCAGTCCACGACGCCGGAGGCCGGCTGGCATTGCGGCATGAGCGGCGCGGAGGCAGCGTCCTCGCAGCTCGCGAACCAGGTGTCGCCGGTCGGGTTGCGGAACTCGCGCAGCCGGTCAGCCACGTACCGTGCGCCTTCTCTGTCGCCCAGCGTTTCCAGCGAGCGCGACCAGTGCATCAGCAGCCTCGCGTCCACCAGGCTAAAGGCGGTGCGGCGCGTCGCAGCGAGGGCCAGCTTGCCGGGCGGGAAGCCGGTGGCCGCGGCGTAGTCGGCCTGGTGGCCGAAGAGCGGTGAACGCTGGCCCGTGAGGATGCGCTCGTTGAGTGGCGCGGCATCGGCCGGTGGCGCGTAGATGACGACGATGCGGTGGTAGTCCCAGACGGCGAAGGCGCTGCCCGCGATCAGCAGGCCGCCGACCACCTGCCAGGGTAGGCCCGACGCCGGCCGGGCCGGCTCCTGGGTCGGCAGGGCCAGGCCGAAGGCGAAGCAGGCAGGCAGCAGGAAATAGGCGTACCAGAGTGGGTACTCCAGCAGGCTGTGCAGCGCGATGGTCAGCACGATCATCAGCGCCGCGCGGCGCAGCGGCGCGTCCTCGTCGGCGCGCGCCGCGCCGCGCCAGGCCTTCCACAGCGCCCAGCCCAGCAGGGCGAGGACCGCGCCCGCCCAGGGCAGCCCCAGCTCGACGGCCAGTTGCGAGGGCAGGTTGTGCGTGTGGTCGAAGAAGGCGACGGGGCGGGTCGGGAAGGGCGTCAGGCTCCAGGCGACATTGAATTCGCCCCAGCCGACCCCCAGCCACGGGTTGGCCAGCGTCAGTGCCCAGGCATCGCGCAGGATGGCCAGGCGCGACGGTGAGCCCGCGCCTTCGGACAGGCGCGAGGCCGCGCCGAAGGCATGCCCTTCTGCCGACCACTGCGCCATCAGCCACCAGCTCGCGCCCAGCATCAGCGGCGTGGCCAGCAGCGCCAGTCGCGCGCTGCGCGAGAGCTTGCGATCGACCAGGCCCCAGACGGCCAGCATCGCGATGCCGATGAAGCCGGTGCGCGAGGCGCTCAGCACCACGGTGAAGACGCCGGCGAACAGCAGGGGCGCGAGCAGCCAGCGCCAACCGCGCCGCTCGGTGATGAAGACGGCGGCGACCGAGGTCCACATCATCAGGCTGGCGAGGTGGTTGGGCTGGCGCAGATTGCCGACCGCCCGGCCCGGGATGCCGGAGCGTGCGATGACGGTACCGTCCGCCCAGCCGGGCATGAAGACCTGCACGAGACTGACGGCCACGCTGGCCAGTCCGGCCGCGAGCAGACCCCAGCACAGCGCCTCGGCGGCGAGACCGCGCTGCTCGCGCGACAGGCCCTGGGCGACCAGCAGCACGGCCAGGCCGGCGCCGAGGATGGCCATGGCGCCCAGGCCGAGCGACGCCGGCAGGGAGCGCCAGACGACGGAGCTCATCGGCGCGATGAGCAGCAGCAGGAGCGCCAGGGCCGCGGGACTTTTCAGTGCGCTCAGCCAGCCGGGTGTGGCGCGCGCCAGCAGCACGAGGGCCAGGCCCCAGCCGCCGAGGGCGAGGAGCTGGTTGTACAGGGTGGCCGACGGGGTCTGGTTGTAGGCCAGCAGCGGGGGCAGCGCGGCGGCAAGGATCAGGCCCAGCGGTGCGGCTTCAACCGGGGCGGAGGTCGTCTGGGAGGACATGGGCGCGGATCATGGCATGTTGTGGTCAGCGCTGACTGCGCAGCTCAATCGCAGGCGTGTAGCGCCCGACAGGCCCGCGGCCAGTTGGCGGCGTCCTGCAGCCGGCGCGTGTCTGCCGGGCCGGCGATGCGGAACTGAAGCTGCTTGAGCGGAATCGGCCGGAAGGCGCCGGAAGTCAGATCGCGGCTCGTGTCATGCGCCGGGAACTCGATGCCCAGCAGGGACGCCGTGGTATGAAAGAGGGCATCCTGGCTGACGACGAGATTGCGACGTTCGCGCAATGCCTGCCACTGCGCGGCGTGTGCCAACCTGAACGCCTCGTTGGCCCAGAACAGCAAGGGGATGTGGAGTTCGCTGACGCTGAACTCCCTGAAGCCGTGCGTGGCACGTCCCTCGACGGCCATCAGTGATTCGCCATGATCGGGCAGGTAGGTCACGGTGACCTCGCCAGGAAGGCGAGATGCGCGCTGGATGATCTGACTGAGGACGAAGTCCGTGTGCAGGATGGTGTCGTCGTAGACGTCCGCGGCCACACGGCCCGCCGGGTCGTTGGCCATGGCCGCAACGACCGCATCGCGATTTCGCCCGGAAAAGTGGAAGCCATCGTCCGGCAGGCGCAGCGAGTAATTCCAGTGACTGCCGTAGGTGTGCATCACGATGAACTTGTGCGGGCTGCTGTTCTTCAGCAGCTCGTCCAGCGGCGCGAGCAGCACATCGTCGGGCGTGGCATTGCTGTCGGCCCAGTTGACCGTGTCAACGGGCTGGCGCCAGACCTGCGGACGCGGACGAAAGATCTTGTAGAGCGCCAACTCCTGGTTGGACAGCCAGGCGGTGAAGTACCCCGCCTCATTGGCCAGGTCGACCAGGTTGCCGCGGATGGCCTGAGGTGAATAGCTCGCGGGCGAAATGCCGGTCATCAGCATGGGCACGGCGAGCGAGGTCAGGTTGCCCGTTGCGAAGGTGTTGGTGAAGACCAGCAGGTTGTCCGTGCGTTCCAACTCGGGCGTGGTCTGCCGCTGATAGCCGAGGAGATGGAAGCGATCGGCCCGGGCCGACTCGCCGATGACCAGGATGTGAGTACGTGGTGCCGCGCTGTCGGGAAGGGCTCGGGCGTTGTAGGGCTCGGGGGGATCGAAGAAACCCCAGACATGCGCATTGCCTTCGATGCCGCCCACCACGCTGACGAGGCCGCCGAGCGGATAGCTGGAGGTCAGGTAGCTGCGAACGTTCTCGCCAATGTCGACCTCGAGCCCGCGCGGACTCTTCGATGGCACGCACAGCAGAAGCACGAGCATCGGCACGGCCAGCCAGGTGGCCATGCGACGAAGGCTGGGCGGGATGGCCTGCCGGCCGAGCCTGATGGCGACGGCCGCGTAGGCGACAAGTGCGGCCGCGCAGATCAGCAGCGGAAGCTGCAGCTTGAACAGCGCCACGAAGCTGAGGAACTCGGCGGCCGGACTCGTCAACACGACGGCAAACGCGTTCTCGTCAGGCGGGGCCGAGAACTTCATCACATACCAGATGAAGAAGGGAGACAGGCTCAGGAGCGGCAGGTGCAGCAGGAACAGGGCGCGCCAGCTCGTCACCAGCAGCATCGGTAACGCCAGTGTCAGTGTGGACAGCAGCAGGCTGCACAACCAGGCCCAGGGGCCGAGCTTTGCGGTGTCGGCAACCAGGGCAAGCACCACGGCAGGAACCAGCAGCAGCACCCCGTTCGCTGTGAGCAAACGTTTGCTGCGCGCGTGTTCGATAGAAGGGCCTGGGTTCTCTGACATGGCGTCCGAGAGTATCGAGCGGGGCTCTACTAGTGACTGGAGCAGGACTTGCCCTTGAGGTCCGCGTCGAAATCGCCGAAATGCGTGATGAGCCGCCTTGAGGGTCGCCACTGCTCGCTGCCCAGGTCGGCGTGCCCGTTCGGTCGGGCGGTGTCAAAGCCGGCCAATCCGGTCATCGTGGCGAAGATGGAGAGGCTGCTCACGGGCGAACGGGCGTGGGCCTGAAGCGCCGCCTGAGCTTGCGGTCGCGCGGCCTGCCAGGCCGCTGAAGTCCAGATCACCATCGGGATCCGGTAGTTGGTTTCAGCATCGAAACCGTGCCCGCCACGGCGGCAACTGCCGTCGTACAGCGTCTCGCCGTGATCGGCGGCATAGAGCAAGGTGGCAGCAGCGCCGCTACGGTCGAGCTTGGTGATGACCTCGTCCAGCATGTGGTCGGTGTAGAGCACGCTGTTGTCGTAGGCGTTGATCAATTTGTCCAGCACCGCCGAACTCCAGATGTCCGGCACGTCACCCGGTTGCAGGGCCGGTTGGAAGCGCTCGAAGTCGCGCGGATAGCGGTGGGCATAGCTCAGGTGACTACCCAGCGTGTGCAGCACGATGAGCTGCCGTGGTTCATTCCGGTCCAGGATCTTCTGCAAGAGCGGCAACAGTTCGCCATCGAGGGCGCCTGCCTGGCGATAGTCCACGGCGTTGATGAAATGCCGTTCGTCGGCTTCGCCGGCCAGCACGGAGACGGGAGTCTCATGGCGGCCCGCCGCTCCCTGGGTGCTGAGCCAGTAGGTGCGATAGCCCGCCTGCCGGAAAGCTGCGACGAGGGATGGATCGCTAGGCGGAGCCAGCAGGTCCTGAGGAGGGCGGCGGGTCAGCATCAGCGGCACAGCCTCGCGTGTAGCCGAGGCGGCGCTGACGGCGTCAGAAAAAGGGATGAGGCCGGAGCGAGACGCGAGGCGAGGTGTCGTGTCCCGCGTGGCGCCGAACAGGCCCCATCGGTCCGGTCGGCCGGTCTCGCCAATCACGAGGATCTGTATCTGGCGTGCCGGTGGGGTGCCCGCGCGCCAACGCACACCGAAATCGAAGTTGGTGCTGACTTGGGCATGCCGCGCCAGCGCCTGCTGGTGTTCACGGTAGTTGGCCCACCGAAGAGGAACCCCCCAGGGATAGATCGCCTCCGCCACCCCGATAACGCCCACGCGGGGCTTGCTGACAGAGTGCTCCAGATACGAGTCATCCCCGCCTTCGACCAGCTTGGCAATGGCCGGCGAGACCGCTTGGTGCAGGACCAGCAGCAGGCCTGTCAGCAGGGCGCCAGCCGTCAACACCCATGTCCGTGAGCGGTGTCTCCAGCGCCAGTCGGCGTGCCACCAACTGCGGGCCATCCACGCTAGCGCAGCGACCCAGAGGCACGTGGCCACGATGACCGGCAGAAGCCAGGGGCCGAGCCAACTCGTCACCTCCTCGAAGTTGGTGTCGGCTATGACGCCATAGAGGTGGGCGTCGGAGGGCTGGCCGAACCACAGCAGATAGAAGGTCTCGGCAGGTGCAAACAGTGCGGCAGGCAGCAGCAAGGGGAGCAGCCGCCGTATGCGTCCGACAACGCCAAGCAGCGCTGCAAGCAGAGCAAGGTGGATGCCAAGCGGGGTGACGAGCTCTCCCGGAGGCTGCTGCGCTGTGGCCTGCGACCAGCTCAGCCCGAACTGGGACATGGCTGGCAGCGATACGGCTAGCAGCAGCAGAGGCAGCGAGACACGTGTCAGGAGGACTCGGAATCGCGGCGGAAGAGGTGAATTCATGGGCCTTGCAAGACGAGCGCCTCGTCAGGCGCTGGCAGGATGCAAAAAAGGGGGCCGAAGCCCCCTTTTCTTGTATCGATGCGAATACTGGCGATCAGCTCGAGACGCTGTTCTTCACGATGGAGTCGTAGACCGACTTGGCGTTGGTCGAGCTGACGGAGGTTTCAATTTTCCACGTGATGGACGTAGCGCCGGCGGGCATATTGGGCGTGAAAGTGATCGTCGCGTCGCCCAGATCGGCACCGACGACCGAAGCGGCTTGGAACTTCAGCGTGATCACGCCCTTCTTGGTCTCGGCACTGGCGACTTCCTTGGTTGCGGTGAACTTGGGAATGCCGTTGGTTTCTTCATCGCAGCTATCAAGAGCACCCAGTTCCTGGGCGCACAGGGCGACAGCAGCCTTGACCGAGTCAACCGACGACAGCGCGTTGCCGGCCTTGGCCTTGGCCGTGTAGTCCTTGTACTGCGGAATCGCCACGGCGGCCAGGATGCCGATGATGGCGACGACGATCATCAGTTCGATCAGGGTGAAGCCTTGTTGGGCGCGTGCTTTCAGGTTCATGTCAGAACTCCAGTCAAAGTGGGTGGGAGGAGGGCACACCCACTGGATGCAGGGGGCGTGCCAGCTTTTCCGGCCTGCTGGCCTGTGCGAAAGCGCACGAATGCGCGTTCAGAACGCGGGCGGCTGACAAAAATGGTCACTTTGGGCTGACGCGTTCTGTCATTGGGAGCAGGCGCGCCGCGAAATGTCAGGCGAAAAAATGGCGCCTCGAAGGCGCCTGTAACGAGGTGTTGCCGGACTAGAGCCGCATGTCCTGCCCAGCCTGGAGCGTGCTGATCCGGTGGGGGCTGCTGAGCGCCTGCACGCCCTGCATGACGGCCTCGACCTCGCCGGGCTTGATGTGGGTGATGCGCACGTCGACGCTGCCGGACAGTTGAGCCAGTTCGTGGCCGAGGTCGTGCGGGCAGAGGTGCTTGCTGACGTGCGCCAGCGCCGCCTCGTCGTCGCTGAAGGCGGTTTCGATGACGAGATGGGACAGGCGCAGGTCGGCCAGCCGGCGCCACAGCGCCGGGTTGGGGCCGGTGTCACCGGTGAAGACCCAGTGGGCATGGCCGGCGGCGGCGCCGGCGTCCACGGCGAAGCCGACCGCCGGCACGGTGTGGGCCGCCGGCAGGACTTCGATGACGCGGCCGCCGAGGTCCAGGCGATCGCCGATCTGGAAGGGGTGCAGCGACAGCACCGGGGCCGCGGCGGTGGGCAGCGCGGTGAAGTCGGGCCAGATGACGCCGTTGAAGATGTGCTGGCGCAGGGCAGCCAGCGTTTGCGGCAGGGCGTGGACCCGAATGGGCGGGCGGCCGGCGGCAACGCGCAGGCGCAGCACGGCATCGGCCAGCAGGGGGATGCCCAGCACGTGGTCCAGATGGGAGTGGCTGAGCAGGATGTGGTCGATGGCGGCCAGCGCATCCAGCGGCAAATCGCCCACGCCGGTGCCGGCGTCGATGAGGACATCGTCGTCGAGCAGGAAGGCGGTGGTCTTGTAGCCGGCGGCAATGGCGCCGGAGCAGCCCAGGACGCGGATGTTCATGCGGTGCATGGCTTGGATTCGTGAGCCTCGCGCCAGGCGAGGCAGATGCCCAAGAATGTACGCAGCCCCCGGCGGATCGTGACGGTCGGATTACCGAGTTGGGGGGATGCCGTGCGTGAGGAAATCACACGCGGCCGACCGCCGCGGAATCCGGCCCCGCCCGCCGCCTGAAGGGGGCTCAGCCCTGGATGAATTGCATCTGCGTGCCGGCCAGCTCGATCAGGTCGCCGGTGCGCAGTGCGATGGATTCGCCCGTCAGCGGGATGCCGTTGACGCTGGGGCGCTGGGAGCCTTCGACATGGGCGAAGACATAGCCCGTGGGGCGCTTGGTGATCGAGGCGACCTGCACGCCGGGCTTGCCCAGCGTCGTGACGACCTTGGTCAGCGCAACCTCGCGGCCGGCGGCGGCGCCGGTCAGCACCTTGATGGACGCCGGCCCGATGGTGCTGCCGCTGCCCAGGGCGCCGAACGAGGAAGTCAGGCCCAGGTTCGGCGGCGCGCCGGAACCGGGCTTGAGGATCATCGTCTTCTCGTAGTCACCACCGTCGCTCAGCAAGAACTTGATCTTGTACTTGCCGATCTCGACGGTGTCGTTGTCGGCCAGCAATTGCTTCTTGATCGCCTTGCCGTTGATGTAGGTGCCGTTGGTGGAATTGAGGTCTTCGATGAAGACGTCGGCACCGACCATCTGCAGGACGGCGTGCTCACCGCTGACGGCAAGGTTGTCAATGACGATGTCGTTGTACGGCCGCCGACCGAGCGTGGTCTTGTCCTTGGTGATCTGGACTTCCTTGATCACCACGCCGTCGAGCGAAACCACCAGTTTGCCCATGTATGACCTCAAGTTCTGTTGTGCGTGCCGCGACTCTTCAGGCGACGGAGTCTTTGCCGCCACGTCGACCGAAGGGCCACCAGCCCCGTCCTTCAGTGCGTTGGCGGCCCTCGGCGCGGGCCAGGATGAGCGCGATGTTATCGCGCCCGCCATTGTCATTGGCTGCGTTGATCAGAGCGCGTGCCGCTTCGGGCAGCGCCGGGGTGCTGTTGAGCAGGTGGGCGAGGCTGCCGTCGTCGAGCATGTCGGACAGGCCGTCCGAGCACAGCAGATACGTATCGCCGGGCTGGACTTCATGCAGATGCAGCTCCATCAGCACCGTGTCCTCCACGCCGACGGCGCGCGTGACGAGGTTCTTGTTGCTGGAAAAGGCCGCCTCCTCGACCGTCAGCAGGCCGGCGTCGATCTGCTCTTGCAGCAGCGAGTGGTCACGCGTGATCTGCATGAGGCGTCCGGCGCGCAGGCGGTAGGCACGCGAGTCGCCGACATGTCCCAGCAGCAGGCCTTCGGGACGGAACACGCCCAGCACCAGCGTCGTGCCCATGCCGGCGTAGCGCGGGTTGGTGTTGGCGGCATTGAAGATGGCGCGGTTGGCGTTGTCCACGCAGATGTCCATCGCGCGCTTGACCTCGCCGGCGCGGGCTTCGCGGCCGGCATCCTTGATCCAGCGCCCAAGCTCGGCGGCGACGAAGCTGGTGAGCATCTGGCTGGCCACCTCGCCGGCGTTGTAGCCGCCCATGCCGTCGGCCAGCACGGCCAGGCCGGCGGCCTCGTCCAGCGCGACCGAGTCTTCGTTGTTGTCGCGCGCACGGCCCACGTCGGTGGCACTGAAGAACTCCAGGTTCATGAGGCTTGGCGAGGGTCTGATGGCACGGCGCCGGGGGCAGGGGAGCGGGGATTCTGCCCTGCTTCGTCGGGCGTCAAACGCAGTGTTTGTGCGAAGGTTTGCGCAAAGGCCGGATCCTGTGGGGCGACGGATTCGGGCATCGCGGGCTCGGCCTGCAAGGCCATGACGAGGACGGCCTCGAGGTCGCGTGCCATCTGTTCGCCGGAGGGGTAGCGCAGCTCGGGGCGTTTTTCCAGGGCAACGGCCAGCACCAGGGCCAGCGACTCGGGCAGGCTCGGACGGTGCGTGCGCACGTCGGGTGCGGGCTCCGTGGCGATCTGCTGCATCAGTCGCGCCATCGAGTCACTCTGATGCGGCAGCGCGCCGGTGAGCAGTTGGTAGAGCAACACGCCGAGGGAGTAGAGGTCGCTGCGGCCATCCACGGTCAGGCCGGCGAGCTGCTCGGGTGACATGAAGGAGGGCGTGCCCAGGACCAGGCCTGTGCGCGTGCGGCTGCCGTCCCCGACGCGGGCGATGCCGAAGTCCATCAGCTTGAGGCCGCCGTTGACGCGGTCCAGCATCACGTTGGCCGGCTTGATGTCGCGATGGATGACGCCCTGACTGTGCGCATAGTGCAGCGCGCGCGCCAGGCGGGCGCCCAGCTGAACGACCTCGCGCGCCGGCAGCAGCTGTCCGGCCTTGGTGAAGAGGCTGAGGTCGCGGCCCAGCACGTACTCGAGGGCGAGCCAGGCGTCGCTGCCGTCCTGGCCCGCGTCGACCACCTGCAGGATGTCGGCATGCTCCAGCGCCCCGGCCGCGCGGGCTTCGCGCATGAAGCGCTCACGCACGTCAGCCAGGTCTTCGGCGGAGAACTCTCGACTCAGTGCCAGGCGCTTGATGGCGACCTGGCGGCCCGTGGAGCGCTGGGTGGCCTTGTAGACGATGGCCATCGCGCCGCGGCCGATCTCGGCGCCGATGTCGTAGTCCTGAAGGCTGTGCGCGCCGCCCGTGGCTTGCGGCGGTGCCGGGTCCGGCGCAGGGGGGGCGTCGGCCGGGGGTGGCGGCTCGGTGGGCGGCGTGTCGGCGCCGCGGCCGATGAGGCGCTGCCAGAAACCGGGTTTGCCGCGAGCCATGCCGGCGATCTTAGGTGGCCTCGGGCTTGCCGCGGCGCGCCAGGGCCAGGCCGGTGGCGACGACGAGCACGGCGCAGCTGATGCTGACCGCGTAGTCCAGGCCGTGCATGTGGGCCTCGAACCACTCGTGCACGGCGGCATCCGTCGTCGCCATCTCGCCGGCAACGAAGCCCAGCAGCGCGGCGCCCATCGTGATGATGGCCGGGAAACGCTGCATCAGCTTCAGCAGCATCGTGCTGCCGAAGATGATGAGCGGGATGGACAGGCCCAGGCCGATGACCAGGAGGATCACGCGGACGGCTTCGGGTGCACTGTTGGCGGCGGCCGCGACGGCGATGACGTTGTCCAGGCTCATCACGAGGTCGGCGATCAGGATGGTGCGAACGGCCACCCAGATGCTGCTGCTGGCGTGCACGTCGGCTTCGTCATCGCCGTCGGCCAGCAACTGCACGCCGATCCACAGCAGCAGCACGGCGCCGACCAGCTTCAGCCAGGGCAGCTGCAGCAGCTGCACGGCAAACAGCGTCAGCACGACGCGCAGCACGATGGCCGCGCCGCTGCCGAAGATGATGGCGCGCTTTTGCTGGTCGGCTGCCAGGTTGCGCGCCGCGAGCGCGATGACGACGGCGTTGTCGCCGGACAGCAGGATGTTGACCCAGATGATCTTCAGCAGCGCGACGAAGAAAGCGGCATTCAGCAGGTCCATGTCTTGCGGGGGCGGCGGGCGGGAAAACAAAAAAGCCGCCGGGCTCGAACCCGGCGGCTTTCAAAAGGGGCACGAAGCCCGGATTACAGCAGGGCTTTGAGCAGCTTGCCCATCTCGGACGGGTTGCGCGTGATCGTGAAGCCGCACTCTTCCATGATGGCGAGCTTGGCGTCGGCCGTGTCGGCACCGCCGGAGATCAGCGCGCCGGCATGGCCCATGCGCTTGCCCGGAGGAGCGGTGACGCCGGCGATGAAGCCGACGATGGGCTTCTTCATGTTGGCCTTGCACCAGCGGGCGGCTTCTGCTTCGTCCGGGCCGCCGATCTCGCCGATCATGATCACGGCGTCGGTGTCCGGATCGTCGTTGAAGGCCTTCATCACGTCGATGTGCTTCAGGCCGTTGATCGGGTCGCCACCGATGCCGACAGCCGAGGACTGGCCGATGCCCAGCTCGGTCAGCTGCGCCACGGCTTCATACGTCAGCGTGCCGGAGCGCGAGACGACGCCGATGCGGCCCTTGCGGTGGATGTGGCCCGGCATGATGCCGATCTTGATTTCTTCCGGCGTGATCAGGCCCGGGCAGTTGGGGCCCAGCAGCAGCGTGCGCTTGCCGCCGGCGGCTTCCTTGGCCTTCATCTTGTTGCGCACTTCCAGCATGTCACGAACGGGAATGCCTTCGGTGATGCAGATCGCCAGGTCCAGGTCGGCTTCGACGGCTTCCCAGATGGCGGCCGCGGCGCCTGCCGGCGGCACGTAGATGACCGAGACGGTCGCGCCAGTCTGGCCAGCGGCTTCCTTGACGGTCGCGTAGATGGGGATCTCGGAGAACTTCTCGCCGGCCTTCTTGGGGTTCACGCCTGCAACGAAGGCGTTCTTGCCGTTGGCATAGGCCTGGCAGCCCAGCGTGTGGAACTGGCCGGTCTTGCCGGTGATGCCCTGGGTGATGACCTTGGTGTCTTTGTTGATGTAGATCGACATGGTGTGGAACTCCTGGGCTTACTTGACGGCGGCGACGATCTTGGTGGCCGCTTCGGCCATCGTGTCGGCGGCGATGATGGGCAGGCCGGATTCGGCCAGCATCTTCTTGCCCAGTTCTTCGTTGGTGCCCTTCATGCGCACGACCAGCGGCACTTGCAGGTTCACGGCCTTGCAGGCGGTGATGACGCCTTCGGCGATGGTGTCGCACTTCATGATGCCGCCGAAGATGTTGACCAGGATGCCCTTCACTTCCGGGTTCTTCAGCATGATCTTGAAGGCCTCGGTGACCTTCTCGGCCGTGGCGCCGCCGCCGACGTCCAGGAAGTGGGCCGGCTCGCCGCCGAACAGCTTGATGGTGTCCATCGTGGCCATGGCCAGGCCGGCGCCGTTCACCAGGCAGCCGATGTTGCCGTCCAGCGAGCTGTAGGCCAGGTCGAACTTGGAGGCCTCGACTTCGGCAGGATCCTCTTCGTCCAGGTCGCGGTAGGCGACGATCTCGGGGTGGCGGAACAGCGCGTTGGCGTCGAAGTTGAACTTCGCGTCCAGGGCCATCAGGTTGCCCTTGGAGTCGCAGTTCAGCGGGTTGATTTCAACCAGCGACGCGTCCGTGTCCATGTAGCACTTGTAGAGCTTGGCGAAGATGTCGACCGCCTGGTCGACGGAGCCACCGGTCAGGCCGATGGCGCCGGCGATCTTGCGCGACTGCGCTTCGGTCAGGCCGGTCAGCGGGTCGATCATCTCGGTGATGATCTTCTCGGGCGTGGAGTGGGCCACTTCCTCGATGTCCATGCCGCCTTCGCTCGACGCGATGAAGGCGACCTTCTGCGTGCCGCGGTCGGTGACCAGCGAGACATAGAGTTCATTCTTGATGTCGGCGCCGTCTTCAATGTAGAGGCGGCGCACCTTCTGGCCTTCGGGGCCGGTCTGGTGCGTGATCAGTTGCATGCCCAGGATGCCCTCGGCCTTGGCCTTGACGTCCTCGATGGTCTTGGCAACCTTG
>NZ_DASWYS010000169.1:0-9238 GCF_036404855.1 Roseateles sp. | reverse complement strand
GACCCCTTCAGTACCCAACGAACTCTCCAGCTCGCCCCAGACCTTTCGGTCCGGCTTCTCCAACCACTCCACCGCTAACTGCCGTTCCCGACAAGCGCTGTGTTGTGATCAGCGAAGCCCACGACTGTAGCACAGGAATTTCGGGGTTCGCAAGACTTTGTGCGAAATCTTGTTGAGATCGCCGCCCTGTTGGGGGCGCCCCCCCCGCCGACGGCGGGTTCAGTCGTCGCCCCATATATAGAGAGGACGGCGCCCCTCAGTGGACCGCTGCGGCCCCACCCCTGGCCAATGCCAGTTCCCTGTCTGCGGCTGCTTGGGGATCCTCGCTTTCGAGAATCCGAGGCAACGCTGCGGCCAGCCGTTGGCTGTCGGCCCGCAAGACGCGCTGCTTCACCGCAGGGATCTGCGACGGATGCATGGAGAAGCTGCGCAACCCCATGGCCAGCAGCAGCTCTGTGAAGACCGGGTCTCCGGCCATCTCACCACAGACGCTGACGCTCTTGCCACCCGCACGCGCCTGGGCGATGGCCTGGCTGATCAGTTGCAGGACCGCGGGATGCCAGGGGTCGTACAAATGGGCCACCGCCTGGTCGGCGCGATCAATGGCCAAGGTGTACTGGATCAGATCATTGGTGCCTATCGACACGAAGTCCACATGTCGCAGCAAGAGCGGGAGCATGACGGCTGCCGCCGGGATCTCGATCATGACGCCCAGCTCCACTCGTGTGTAGGCATGGCCGGCGTCGGTGAGCTGCTGCTGCACCTTGCGCACGGCATCGACGATCTGTCGGACTTCCGAGAGATGCGCCACCATGGGGATCAACAACCTGACCTTGCCAAAGGCGCTGGCCCTGTAGATGGCGCGCAGCTGCTGCCGGAACATGCTGGGTTCGGCCAGGCTCCAGCGGATCGCGCGCAAGCCCATCGCCGGATTGAGCACGTGCTCATGGCGCAATTCGTTGATGGTCAGCCTGTCCAGCGGCTTGTCGGCGCCGACGTCGACCGTGCGGATCGTGACAGGCATGCCCTTCATGGCAACGACTGCGGCCTTGTAGGCGGCAAACTGCTCATCCTCGCTCGGCAGCTCGCCGTCGCGGTTCATGAACAGGAATTCGCTGCGGAAGAGGCCCACGCCGGTGGCGCCGGACTCGACAGCCGCCTCCGCATCCGCCGGCATCTCGATGTTGGCGTGCAACTCGATGTGTTCACCGTCCAGTGTCACGGCCGGCGTGTGGCGCAGACGGCCCAGCCGTGCGCGCTCCAGTTCGCTCTGGCGCTGCCGGAAGCGGTATTCCTCCAGCACGATGGGTGACGGGTTGACGATGACCGTGCCGGCATCGCCATCAATGATGACCCAGTCGTCCTGCATGATGAGGCGCGAGGCCTCGCGCGTCCCGACGACCGCCGGAATATCCATGCTGCGCGCAACGATTGCGGTATGCGAAGTCTTCCCGCCTATGTCGGTGATGAACCCCCGGAAGACGCTTCGCTTGAATTGGATCATGTCCGCCGGAGCGATGTCCGCGGCGACCAGCAGCAGCGGGTCTTCGCCAGCAAAGTCACGCGGCGTGACGGGCGTGGCCGCATCGCCCTGCTCCTGAGCCAGGGCACCCAGCACGCGCTCGACGAGCTGTTCCAGATCGGCCTTGCGTTCCCGCAGATAGTCGTCCTCCATTTCGTCGAACTGACGCGCCAGCACCTCGAACTGAGCGGACAGCGCCCATTCCGCGTTGTAGTGGCGCTCGACGATCCAATGGCTGGCGCCGCCGGTGAAGGCTTCGTCGTGCAGCAGCATCAGGTGCACGTCGAGTAGCGCGGCCAACTCGTGCGGCGCGTCCTCGGGCAACTCCTGCTTCAACGTCGCCAGCTCCTGCACAACCGCGTCGCGCGCCCGCAGCAGGCGATCGATCTCGGCCTGGACCTCACCGGGCGCGACGAAGTAGTGGGCCACGTCGACCCGGCTGGAGGCCACCAGCACGGCACGGCCGATGGCCACACCACGCGAGACCGCAATGCCGAACACCTGAAAACTCATCAGCACTCCCCGCAGATCCAGCGCCCAATGTAGCCTGTCACCTAGGTCTGGCTCGTCATGGTTTTTTCATGGGGCCTTCACCGCCGCGTCAAAGCTGCCGCCCAGCATGGCGGTCATGAATCGCAGCCAAATCGTCACGCATGCACTGTCGCATGCCCCAGCCCTGCCACGTGCGCAGCGTGCCACCGCCCCCCGTCTTAGCGTCAGTTGGGCCCGCAGCGAGTCCGAAGTGCGCGAAGCCCAGGCGTTGCGCTACCAGGTCTTTGCTGTCGAGATGGGGGCGCGTCTCGCACCACCCAAGGGTTCGCCGGCCGGCCTGGACATCGACCTCTTCGATGCCTACTGCGAACACCTGCTGGTGCGTGCCCACGAAGAGGACGGCGAACCGGGCCCGGTCGTCGGCACCTACCGTGTATTGACCCCCGCCGCGGCCAAGCGGGCCGGAGGCCTGTACAGCGACACGGAGTTCGACCTGACCCGACTGCGCAGCCTGCGCGCCCGCGTTGCTGAGATCGGCCGCTCCTGCGTGCACCCGGATCACCGCAGCGGCGGGGCCATCCTGACGCTCTGGGGCGCCCTGGCCGAATTCATGGCGCGCAACGGGCTGGATACCGTCATCGGCTGCGCCAGCGTCAGCATGCGCGACGGCGGTCACTTCGCGGCCAGCCTGTGGACGCAGATCGCCGCCGACCACCTCGCCTCCATCGATTGCCAGGTGCGCCCACGTCTGCCGCTGCCCATCGAGCACCTGCGCCAGGATCTGTCCGTGGAGCCGCCAGCGCTGATCCGCGGCTACTTGCGCTGTGGCGCCAAGCTGATGGGCGAGCCCGCCTGGGACCCTGACTTCAACACCGCCGACCTGCCGCTGCTGCTGCGCACGGCAGACCTGCCGGCGCGCTTCCGCCGCCTCGTCGCCTGACCCGGCGTCAGCTCACTGACCTTCGCCGAACTTGTCGTTGACGAGGGCGGTGATCGCATCCTGGGCGGCCTGTTCGTCCTCGCCATCCGTCTCCAGCTCGACGAGCGCCCCGATGCCGGCGGCCAGCATCATGACGCCCATGATGCTCTTTGCGTTCACACGCCGGCCGTTCCGGCTCATGTAGATCTCGCACCTGAAGCCGCCAGCCAGCTTGGTCAGCTTGGCCGAAGCGCGCGCGTGAAGACCCAGTTTGTTGCTAATAGTGAGGGTGGACTTGATCATTCGTCGGAGGGCAAGGGGGGCGTGGCGACGATGCCGGTGACCGCGCCCTGCATGGCCCGCCGGGCCAGCTCGGTCAGGGGCGTTTGGCCGGCGTAGCACAGCGTGCGCCACAACATGGGCACGCTGACACCGCTGAGCACCTGCACCTGCTCCCCCGCTAGGCGCTGGGCACCGTTGCTGGGCGTCGCGCCGAAGACGTCCGTCAGCACGAGCCACTCAGGCTGAGCGACCGCGGCCATCAGCGCACGGGCGGACGCCTCGACGTCCTCCGCGCACATGCCAGGGTGGACGTCCAGCACGGTCAGCGTCGGGGCGCAGTCCGGAAAGGTGTGCTCGGCCACCTGCCGCAGCGCAGAGGCCAGCGGCGCGTGGGCGATCACGAGCAGATTGGGCATAAGGCAGGATGTTAGCGGGCGACCTCAATGGCCAGCCCGGCGCGGAAGGTCTCCCAGACCACTTCGTCGTCGCGCTCGGCCGTCAGCAGCGCCTGATAGACCCGGCCGCCATGGGCAAAAACGGCCACCCGCGTGACGCCACCAGCCCCCGCAATGCGGTACTGCGCGGCCTCGCTCATAGGCGTCATGCCGGGCACCTGCAGGGCCGAGCCCGGCTGCAGCACCTGGCCGAGCTTGCCGGCCAGCGCCTGGGGCATGGCTTTCAGGGCCGCGCCCGCCTGGATGGGGTCAGTCAGGTCTGCCCAGGACAGCGCGAAGCGCCGGTCCGCCGCCTCGCATTGGGCCAGGCCCATGCCCTGGCGCTGCTCGACCTCGGGCTTGCATGGAAAGAGCGCCAATGCGCCCGACCCCGCCGGCCGGACCTCGCGCCAGTTCAGCGCGGGCTGGCAGGCCGCCAGCAGGCTCATCATTAGGGCAAATCCGGCAGTCATCCTCAGGTGCATGCCCGAATTATCCGCAGCCGGCCCCGACAATTCCGCAATGCAACATCAGCCTCTTCCCCAAGCCCTGACGGGCGTACGCGTGCTGGATCTGTCGCGCGTGCTGGCCGGCCCCTGGTGCACCCAGACCCTGGCCGATCTCGGCGCCGACGTCATCAAGATCGAGCGCCCCGGCAGCGGCGACGACACCCGCGCCTGGGGGCCGCCCTATCTGAAGGATGGAGAGGGCCAGGACACCACCGAAGCGGCCTACTTCCTCGGCGCCAACCGCAACAAGCGCTCGCTGGCCGTCGACCTCTCCAAGCCCGAAGGCCAGGCCATCGTGCGCAAGCTGGCCGGCCAGGTTGACGTGCTGGTCGAGAACTTCAAGGTCGGTGACCTGGCCCGCTACGGGCTGGACGCGCAGAGCCTGTTGGCCGAGTACCCCGGCCTCGTGATCTGCTCCATCACCGGCTTCGGCCAGACCGGCCCCTACGCCGAGCGCGCCGGCTACGACTACGCCGTGCAGGGCATGGGCGGCCTGATGAGCGTCACTGGCGAGCGTGACGACCTGCCCGGCGGCGGCCCGCAGAAAGTCGGCGTGGCCGTGGCGGACCTCTTCACCGGCATGTACGCCACGGTGGCCATACTGGCCGCACTGCGCCACCGCGACGCCACGGGCCACGGCCAGGTCATCGACATGGCCCTGCTCGACACCCAGCTCGCGATGCTGGCGAACCTGGGCAGCAACTACCTGTGCAGCGGCAAGGCGCCGGGTCGCATGGGCAATGCCCACCAGAACATCGTGCCCTACCAGGTCTTCGAGGCCAGCGACGGCCACTTGATCCTGGCCGTGGGCAATGATCGTCAGTTCGCCAAGTTCTGCGACATCGCCGGTCGACCGGATTGGGCGGCCGACCCGCGCTTCGCGACCAACTCAGAACGTGTGCGCCACCGCGCCATCCTCGTGCCGCAGCTGGAAGAGACCATGCGCCAGCGCCCGCGGGCCGACTGGCTGGCGGCGCTGGAGGCTGCCAAGGTGCCCTGCGGCTCCATCAACTCTATTGGGGAGGCGCTCGCCGATCCGCAGGCGCAAGCTCGCGGTGCCGTGGTCGCCCTGCCCCACCCCCTCTCGCCCGATTTGCGCCTCATCGCCAGCCCGATGAAGCTCTCAGCCACGCCTGTGGCCTACCGTCACGCGCCACCGCTGTTGGGACAGCACAGCGACGAGTTGCTGCGTGAAGCCGGCTGTAGCGTGGAAGAAATCACGAATTGGCGCGCAGCCGGCGTCATCGCGTGAGGGCTTACCCACCCCTGAACCAAGGGTTTCCCCCTGGCTGGGGGATGGAGGCGCCGCCTGCCTGTCCTCAGCATGCGGGCACGCACCGAGGTGGGCCAACCACCTAGAACCATCCGCCTCGGGTCCGCAGCCACCGGGTCATGTCCACGCCGCCTTCTTCAGCGCCAGTCAATGCCGCCAACGATGTCACTCCTGAGCCGACGCCGGTCCAGTGGGCGGACATCGTCCAGCAGCTCGGTGCCGAGATCGCCGGGCCGCTGAGCGCAGCGCTGGAACAGATTCAGAACCTCGCCACCACCGGGCAGATCGACCGCCGCGGCCTGCGCCTGCTGCGCCGCAGCGTGGATGACGCGCGCACCGCCGGCATGCTGGGTCAGCAACTGGCGCGCCTGGCGTCCGGCCGCCTGCGCCTGAACCGCGAGCGCCAACATCTGACTCAGATGCTGCGCAGCGTTCTGGCTCAGCGCAGCCGCGAGACCCAGGCCCGCGGCGTGCAGGTGCGCCAGTCACTCAAGCCGGTCGAAATCTGGGCCGACGGCGCCCTGCTGTTCGCGTTGCTGAACGCGCTGATGGACTGGGCGCTGGCCAACACCCATTCCTCCGTCGACCTGCGCCTGGACCTGACGCCCTGGCCCGTCAAGGCGCGGCTGAGCTGCCGCTTCGCCCACCGCTCGCTGGAGCTGCTGAGTGACGACGTCGACCCGCACGCGCCGACGCCGGGGCTGGACTCCCTGGCCTGGAGGCTGCTGGAGCAGACGGCCATCACGCTGGGCGTGCTGCCGCTGCGCGAGCAGGATTCCGGCATCACGCTGCTGACCCTGGAGTTCAACCAGTTGGCGCCGGACGAGGCACCGCCGCCAGACAGTACGCACGCCCGCCTGGAGGCTGAGGCCGAACGCATGGGCGGCAACTCGCGCCCGCTGGCGGGCTGCCAACTGCTCATCCTGTCGGCCAACCGCGAGCTGCGCGCAGAGGCCCAGGCGGCAGTACGGCAGATGGGGATGCTGGTGGACGTGGTCGGCAACGTGGCCGAGGCCGAGCAGTTTTGCCGGGAAGGGCTGCCCCACGTGCTGCTGTTCGACGCAGCGCTGTCGAGCGAGCCACTGCAGCAGTTGATCGCCGGCATCAGTCGAGATGCCCCGGACTTCAGTTTCGTCGAGATGTTCGATGGCGAGCATCGCACCCAGCTGTCCACCGCCACCAGCGACGGCGTGGCCCGCATCTCGCGCCGCCACCTGCCCGACGCCTTGCCCTCGCTGCTGATGTTCGAACTGGGCCGCGGGGCCTGAGGCCCCATGCGGGAGAAGCCCTCCCGGCTTTTCCTAGAATACCGCTCATGTTGTCCCGCCGCGCCCTCGCCTCTGCCCTTGCCCTGGTCTGTGCCGCCGCGTTGTCGGGCTGTGCGCGCGAACAGGCGCCGGCCGTGGACTACGTGCTGCTGGACGGCCAGAAAGCCAGCTCTCAGCAATGGGCCGGCAAGGTCATGTTGGTGAACTTCTGGGCCACCAGCTGCGCGACCTGCGTGAAGGAGATGCCGCAGATCGTCGCCACGCACGACAAGTTCAAGGGCCGCGGCTTGGACACGCTGGCCGTGGCCATGAGCTACGACCCGCCGGCCTTCGTCGCCAAGTTCGCCGAGACGCGCAAGCTGCCCTTCGGCGTGGCCATCGACAACACGGGCGCAGTGGCGAATGCCTTCGGCCCGGTGCAGATGACGCCGACAACGTTTCTCATCAACAAGCGCGGCGAGATCGTCAAGCGCTACGTCGGCGAGCCGGACTTCGCCGCACTGCACGGCCTCATCGAGAAATTGCTCGCCGAGGCCTGACCCGACGAGTCGGCGTTATGGCCGGTGCACAAGCTCTCATGCCCGTCGCGCCCCCCCTTGGCTGACACTGCGGCGATGACCAAGACCCTTGCCGCCCTGGCCGTCACGCTGCTGCTGGCCGCCTGTGCCCACCAGCCTACGCCCGTCGCCGCGCCCCGTGTCGAACCGACTGCCGCGCAACTGGAGGCCGCCCGTCGCGTCAGCCTACCCGCCGCCGAGCTGGGGGACCTGCTGAACAAGCCGCTGTACCGGATGCAGCCAGCCGAGGTGGGCCGCTTCCTGGCCTGGCAGCAGCTGGACGAACCCGATCTGCGCCGCCGCATCGCCGCGCTCGCGCGCAAGAACATCGGCCAACCCTACGAGCTCTACCTGTTGGGCGAGTTCCCCTACGAGACCTACGACAGCCAGCCCCTGTTCAGCCTGGCCAAGAGCGACTGCGTGGTCTTCGCCGAGCACACCTACGCGATGGCGCTGTCGGCGTCATGGGAGGAGTTCTTCTGGGTGCTGCAGCGCATCCGCTACCGCGATGGCGTCATCGGCACGGCCACGCGCAACCATTACACCGAGGCAGACTGGAACGTCTCCAACAGCTGGCTGGTGACGGACGTGACCCGCACGCTGGGCGCGCCCACCCAGCCCTACCACCAGCGCATCGACCGCAAGACCTTCCTGCGCAAGCAGTTCAAGATCGAGCGCGACATCCCGGTGCAGCCTTTCGACGACGTCTACATTGCCAAGCAAGACGTGGCGGCTATCGAGGCCCAACTGCAGGAAGGTGACTTCGTCAACGTCATCTCCAGCCGCGGCAACGACGCATGGGCCTCGCACGTGGGGTTGATCGTCACCGGCGCCGACGGCTCACGCCACATCCTGCATTCGGCCGAGCCGCAAGTGCGCGAGGAAACGCTGCAGGGCTTCATCCAACGTCTGGGCGAACGCGATGCGCGCCAAGCTGGACAGAACAAGCCGCAGCTCGCCGGCTTCAAGTTCCTGCGCCTGAACGACGCGCCAGTCGTGCCGGCCATGGCGCCGCAGCCGCGCCCCGCGCGGCCGGCGGCCCTCGCAGGTTAAGCCTTCGGATTCAGCGCCGCGTGGGCCTGCTGGTCCGCGTGGTAGCTGGAGCGAACCATCGCACCCACAGCGGCGTGCGTGAAGCCCAACTCGTAAGCTTCCTTCTCGAACTGCTTGAAAGCGTCCGGCGTCACGTAGCGGCGCACCGGCAGGTGATGACCCGACGGCGCGAGGTACTGGCCGATGGTGATCATGTCAATGTCGTGCGCGCGCATGTCGCGCATGACCTGTCGAATCTCCTCGTCCGTCTCGCCCAGGCCGACCATGATGCCGCTCTTGGTCGGCACACCCGGCACTTCCTGCTTGAAGCGCTTCAGCAGGTCCAGGCTGAACTGGTAGTCCGAGCCCGGGCGCGCTTCCTTGTACAGACGCGGCGCGGTCTCAAGGTTGTGGTTCATCACGTCCGGCGGCGCGGCCTTGAGGATGTCCAGCGCGCGGTCGGCACGACCGCGGAAGTCGGGCACCAGCACCTCGATCTGCGTCGTGGGGCTCAGCTCGCGGACACGCGTGATGCACTCAGCGAAATGGCCGGCACCGCCGTCCTTCAGGTCGTCACGGTCCACGCTGGTGATGACGACGTACTTGAGCTTCAACGCCGCGATGGTCTTGGCCAAGTTCAGCGGCTCGTTGACGTCCAGCGGGTCGGGTCGGCCATGGCCCACGTCGCAGAACGGGCAGCGGCGTGTGCACTTGTCGCCCATGATCATGAATGTGGCCGTCCCCTTGCCGAAGCACTCGCCGATGTTGGGGCAACTGGCCTCCTCGCAGACCGTGTGCAGCTTGTGCTCGCGCAGGATCTGCTTGATCTCATAGAAGCGCGTGGACGGCGAGCCGGCCTTGACGCGGATCCAGTCGGGTTTCTTCAACACTTCGGCCGGCACGATCTTGATCGGGATGCGCGAGGTCTTGGCCTCGGCTTTTTGCTTGAC
>NZ_DASWYS010000168.1:0-36758 GCF_036404855.1 Roseateles sp. | reverse complement strand
GCCACTGTCGGGTGACGGGCATCAGGCAAAGCCGGGCAATGGCAGGCGTGCCGCCTGCCGACAGCTGGAAGCAGGCGCCCATCACCATGCGGATGTCCGCCGAGGCGCTCCAGACTTCAAGCTCCCGCGAGAACGTCCGCCCCATGGACTGGTGGAGCGCGTCGTCCATGGCGAAACCGAGGTCAGGCACGTGCTTGATCATGGCCTTGTGGCCGCGATGGGCGGGCC
Source organism: Roseateles sp. (assembly GCF_036404855.1). GTDB lineage: Bacteria > Pseudomonadota > Gammaproteobacteria > Burkholderiales > Burkholderiaceae_C > Pelomonas. The sequence continues at coordinate 36,530 of NZ_DASWYS010000168.1, read as the reverse complement.
CGATGCCCTTGACCTCCCCGATCATCAGCATCAGGGGCTGCGGCTGCTCGGGGTGCGGCGCGGCCGCTGCCCAGCTGTCTCGACGGCGGCGGTGGATGGCGTCCATCCCGTCGAGCGCGAAGGTCTCCGGGATGTAGAGCCGGGCCAGCAGGGGAAGACCGCCCACGACCTTTTGTTCGGCGGCGCGCAGCAGGTGTTGCCGCACGACGGCCCAGGATCGCTTGCCGAAGAAGCCAGGTCGCCACTGCGTCAGCTGCGCCTGATCCCAGAGGTAGTGGAGCAGTGCGCGCAGCGACAGGCGACGTGAGGCGGCGGCCGCGCTGCCGCCCAGGGTTCCGGGACGGGGCGGGGACAGCGTCTGCCCCCGCGCCTTCGACAGCGCAAAGGCCAGCTTCAGCGAGGTCTCGCCGCTGACCGTGTTCTCGACGATGGCGGTGCCCAACGCCTGCGCGAGGCCCGAGAGCGCCGCCGGTGGCTCGAAGGAAGGGCAGTCCGGTGCATGGTCGCTGCCCGTCTCGGGCATGCGCTTGACGATGTAGCCCCCGCCCAGTCGGGCGACGTACATCTCCACGCCACCGGGCCTGCAGAGGCATCTGGGCCGCCGGTGGCTGGCGTAGGCGCCTGCGATGGCGTCGTCGATGGCCGGATCGCCGGCCGCGTAGACGCGGCCGCCGACCTCGATCGGTGATGGGGGCGGCTCCGGGTTGTCGCGCAAGGCGTGCATGGGTGTCAGCGCGCTGGGGCCGGCGAGGGGCGTTCTCGCGAGCGGTCCGGACCGAGAGACGGGGCCGGCGACGCCCGCTGCGGCGTCGCGGACGGGTCGTACACCTTCACGCGAAGTTCCGGATCGCTGAGGTCCCGCCGTGCCAGCTTCGCCGCGACGGCTGCCAGCACGGCCGCCCGCTGGGCCTCGGGCGCGTTCCGTGCGGACAGCACGGCGTCGATGGCGGCGACGACCGCCTGGCGTCCGGCGCCCCCGGGCGGGTCCGGGCGGATGTCCAGCGCGGGTTCGGTGCGCGCGGCCTGGCGAGCGGCGCGTTCGTGCTGGAGAAGGTCCAGGTCGCCGGGACTCGGCGTGTAGCCGAGCGCCTTCACGCCACGCACCGACGCCTCCAGCCAGGCGAGGCGCCGGAACGCCATGGTGCCGGACAGGTGGAGGCCGCTCCAGCGGCGGGCCTGGGCCACATCGACCATGGACCGCGTGACGGACGGGTCGGTCACCACCGTGGCGAGCCGCAAGGGCGATGCCGTGAAGGCGATCCGCGAGGTCTCGCCCCGAAAACGGTACTCGTCGGGGCCGACGGTCATGGCGCCGGGGGGCGCCCCTGCCTTCTTGACGACGTAGCGGGCGTTCAGCGCGTCTTCGAGCCCGTCAGCGGGGTGCGTGGTCGCCCCCGCACCCCCGTGGGCGGTGGCGCTCTGCGAACTATGGGAACTTAGGGAACTTTGGGATCTTTGGGAACTATGGGAATTCTTGGGGCCTTGGGGTGCTGCTGCCATGGGGATCTCCTCGACGGGCGTTCATGACGCCGCGGCCACGACGCGCAGGGCCACCGGGGGCGCGCGGACGATCTCGACCTCGACGCGGCGGTTCAGCGCACGCCCCCCGGCATCCGTGTTGTTCGCGACGTGGTCGCCGACGGGTTGGTAGGTCGTCCGGATGCGGGTGGCATCGACGCCGGCGGCCACCAGGAAGTCGCGCACCGCTGCCGCGCGCTCGCGCGCGATGCGGCTCTCCGCCGGCGAATCCCGGGTGCCGTCCGTGCGTCCCCGCAGCCAGACCAGGGGGGCGCCCCTGGCCTCGTCGATCAAGGCCTGGGCCGCGTCGGGCGCGATGTCGACGCGCGTGCTGCCGAAATCGAACCGCACATGGAACACGGTGTTCCCGAGGGCAGGGGGCGGGCCCGACGGCTGCAGTTCGGACAGAAATCGCTGGCGGGCCGCCAGGTGGGTCAGCGTGGCCGTCGCGCTCTGGGCGAGTCGGTCGGACTCCACCGCGAACTGGCGCGTGTGCTGCAACTCGCCCTTGCACGCCTGCAGCGCGACCTGCGGCGCCGCGTTGGCGGGCCGCCTGCGGGACTCGTCGACGGTGGGGGGCCGGGGCGGAGCGCTGCAGGAGGCCAGCAGCACCAGCAGCACCAGCAGCACCAGCAGCACCAGCGGCGCAAGCGGCGCCAGGACACGCGTGAGGCAGGCGAAGGATCTCATGGTGCAACTCCCTTCAGAGGTGATCCGGTTCCCGGCTGCCGTCCCCGGACCGGGGCCGGTGCGGTTCATCGAGCAGAACGCCGTCGTCGTCGGCCAGGGGCTCCACCGTGCCGCCCTCCTGTGCGGGCTGCGGCGCTTCAGCGAAGAGCGCCATCAGCGTCTCGGCCAGCCGGGCCGGGTCGCCCTCCAGGTCGTCGGGAACCTGGCTGAGGTCATGGGCGAGCGTGTCGACGTCGAGGTGCTGCCCCGGCGGCAGCTCGCCCTCGAGATAGCGCCAGCGCTCCTGCACGCGGGCCAGGTGGAGCGCCATGTCCATCGGCGGCACGGCGGGCGCCGGCAGCAGGCGGGTCTTGAAGTCCCGGTCGCGGAAGTAGCAGAGCTTCTCGGCGAGGATGGGCTTGCAGTTCTCCATCACGATGACCGCCTGGTGTCGGCCGAGCTCCTTGAACTCCTGGGGCATGAGCAGCGCACGGCGCTGCTCGCTGTCGTTCTGGCTGACCGAGCTGTGGCCATGCGCGCTGAAGGAGCGGCTTCTGCCGCGCGAGGTGGCCCGCTCGGTGTAGAAGCCCAGCATCGCGCTGTAGTCGTCCGCATCTCGCTGCTCGCGCGGTGCGAACAGGATCTGCAGGCCGTGGTTGGTGGCGAAGGTCCGGGCGTGCTTGTCGCCGTAGATCGCATCGAGCTGCGACATGGCCTGGATGACGGTCAGCAGGCGCAGCCCGTAGCCTGCCAGGTACGGGGCCGCATGGATGATGGCCGCCACCCGGCCCATGGCCGCGAACTCGTCGTCCACGAGCAGGCATTGGTACTTCAGGGTCGGGTCCTGCGTGGGCAGGCACTGCGTGTTGAGGTCCACCAGCTGGGAGAAGAACAGGTCGAGCAGCGGGCGGGCCGCCGCCAGGCGGTTGGGCGGGATGCGCACATAGACCGTCATGCGCGTGCGTCGGACGTCGCCCAGGTCGAAATCGTTGGCGCTGGTGGCGGCATCGACGACCGCGTCGGCAAACAGGGTCAGCGGCGCGTTGAATGTGGCCACGATGCTCGACATCGTGTTGTCCGAGTTCGACAGCAGGCGCTGAAGCGCATCCCGGCATTCCGCCGACAGCGGCCGATCCGTGCCGGCGCGTGCTGCGAGGGTTCTCGCCAGGTGTTCGCGCAGGGACTGGCCCTTGCCGGACGCCTGCCGGAGCATCTCGCCGAGGGTGCGCGGCAGCCCGGGCGAATCGAGCAGCAGCAGCCCGAGGCCCAGGAACAGGTTGCGCGCCTGGTCGTTGAAGAAGCCTTCCGACGACGTGCCGCTGCCGTCGTTGGGGTAGAACACCTGGCCGATGTTGAGCAGGTCACCGGCGCGGTGCAACGGGCTGGTGCGGACGGCCGACAGCGGGTTCCAGCGGTGGCTGCGGGCTTCGACATCGAACGGCGAGAAGGCGTAGACGGCCTGGCCGTGGGCCGACCTGTACCCGGCGGTGATCTCATGGTTCTCTCCCTTGATGTCCAGCACGACGGCCGAGTCCGGCCAGTTCAGCAGGTTGGGGATCACCACCGACACGCCCTTGCCGCTGCGGGTGGGCGCAGACAGCATGACGGACAGTTGCCCGGCCAAGGACAGGTAGCGGCCGTGGTGTCGGCCCACCAGGATGCCCGGACCGCCGTGGGTGTGACGGGCGCCGTGTCTGCTGTGTGGGCCGGGGACGCCGGGGACGCCGGGGGCGTTGTGGACGTTGCGGCCGCCACGGCCCCTGCGATCGCTCGTGCGGTTCGGACCGGTCAGGCCCGCGGCCACGATCTCGGCGACGGTGGCAAACCGGGCGTCACCGTGCAGCCGGCGGCGCGGGCGTGCCGCCATCACCCATGCGGCCGGCACGGCGACCTGCAGGGCGCACGGGATCGCGATGGCCGCGATCAGCTTCTTGCGCAGCGCCGGGTCGTCGGCATACAGATGCCAGTACCGGACGATGCTGCCCGGCCGCGCCTGGGTGGGGTTGGCCTTGTTGAGCACCAGGAACAAGGCGCCTGCCAGACAGTAGCCGGCGTAGGCGAGGGTGAGGAAGCCGACCAGCCCGAACACCCAGGCGGCGGCCTTGCGGCCCACGGACCAGGCCGGACCTGCCAGGGTGGGGGCGTTGCTCATGGCCGCGCCGCCGCACCGGGGCGGGCCAGCCGCCGGGCCCGCGGCTCGTAGTGGATCTCCGAGATGAACCGCCCCCGCTCGTCGTGCTGGAACTGGACGACGACGTCGACGACGATGCCGAGCAGTCGATGGATCTCCTCCATCGACAGGCCACCGCCGGCCCCGGTCTCGCGGATCATCAGGGCCATCTGTTCGAACGCCAGCGCGCAGCTGCCGGCGTGGACGCTGGTGATGCTGCCCGGATGGCCGGAGGCCGCCAGGCGGACGAAGTGGAAGCACTCGTCGCCCCGGACCTCGGCGAGGAAGATGCGGTCGGGCTTCATCCGCAGGCAGGCCTCCAGCAGTGACTTGGGCGTGACCCGCGCGGTGCCCTGGGCGCCCTTGCTGTAGAAGAGGTGGACGGCGTTGGGGTGGTGGGGCAGCGTCAGCTCGGCCGCGTCCTGGAGGGTGATGAGGCGCTCGTGCTTCGGGACCTCCTCGACCAGGCTCCGCATCAGGGTCGTCTTGCCCGACCCGGTCCTGCCGCTGAGGGCCATGGTCTGACGCTCGCGCACGGCCAGGCGCAGGAAGTCCTTGAAGCGGCGCGCCTGCTTGAGCCGCAGCAGCTCCGCTTCGAAAGGCTGGAGGTCCCCGCGGCCGGGTGCGGCGCAGACCGTGCGTGCAAACAGGCCGTCACGCTCGAAGTCCTCCAGCGTCCGGAGCACGGTGGCCGGCTTGCGCAGCGTGATGGAAACCGTGCCACGCGAGACCGCCGGCGGGATCGCGAACTGCACGCGCTCGCCGCTGGGCAGCGTCGCGGACAGCAGCGGCCGTTCCTGGTTGATCTGCTGGTCGCCATACGTCGCGACGGCGGTGGCCAGCGACAGGCAGCGTTCCTGGGTCATCTCGGGCGCCTCGACGAGCCGCCAGCCGTCCGCGGTCTCGATGAAGAGCTCGCCGGGCCGGTTGACGCAGACCTCCTGGACCCCATCGGCATCGAGGTGCTGGCGCAGGGGGCGCAGGAACTCGATCACCGAGGTGGCGTCTCCACGCCACGCCTGCTCGCCAGGGTCCCGGGTAGACGGGGGCATGTTCATGGCATCAAGGCCGGTGCAGGCTGGTGCAGGCCCGTGGAGGAGGGCGCCAGCGTGTAGACGGACGAGAAGTCGACGTCCCGCGCGACGTGGATGCCGACGATCCCGCCCTGGTTCTGGTAGACCAGCGGCGGGATGTTGATGGTGCTGTCGAGCACCTTCTCGGCCAGCTTGCTGGTGTTCGCCGTCGTGGACGACAGGACGAGGGTGTCGCCGCGGTGCTCCTGGGTCTGGTTCTGGAGGACCACCTTCACCGAGTCGTCGATCAGCGACAGCAGCATCGCGGCGCCGAGGCGCTCGCTCCAGCGGTTGTCGACGTGGCCGTCGATGCCGGATTCGCCGAGCGGGCCCGTGGCGGGGGACTCGAGGTCCACGGTGACGCCGAGCGGGGTGCGCAGGCGCGTCCACAGGACGGGGATCCGCACCGTGCCGGGCCGGACGACGGCGATGCGGTACTCGCCGTCCAGGTGCGAGCCCCGCTCGATCAGCAGGACACGGCCATCGTCGCCATAGACATGGCGCTGAACCTGGCAGCCGACCAGCCCCGAGGTGGCGCTGACCACCCGCGTCTTGAGCGCGCAGGTGAAGGCGGTGCCCTTGGGCAGGGTCAAGCTGCGGTTGCCCAGCAAGGCGGCCGAGACCCGGGGTGTTGCAGAACCCTGCAACTGGCCGCCGAATAATCCGGCCGGCACGGAGCCGCCGGGCACCTGCGAAGCCCGACCCGCCGCAAGCGGCGGGGACGACGTCGTCGCGGGCGCGGCGTCACGAGCTGTCAGGTCGCGTGTCGCCAGGTCGGTCGACTGGGCCAGGTTGTCGAGGACTCCCTGCAGCTGGCGCTGGTAGGCCTGCAGGTGCCGGGAGGTCGCCGCCAACGGGTCCTGGACATCGTCCGACGAGCGCGCGTCCCCCGGCGCGTGCGGTACGGGCGCGGCGCCGGACGATAACGGCGGGGTCGTGACCAGCAGGACCGGGGCATCCTCCGGCGAGGTGCGGGCCGGTCCGGCCCCCGGGCCAACGGGCGTGCCGTCGGCCGCGCCGGTGCGTCGAACGCCGATGGGTTCGACGTCGTCGTCGTCCGGCAGGAGGCCGGGAATCCGGGGCGCGGTGGAGGGTGCGGAGGCAGCGGCAGGCCGGGCGTGCATCTCCAGCTTGCGGGGCTCTGCGGCGGCGGCGGCGGGCTTGTCGCCGTTCAGTCGGTCCTCGGCGCCATCGTGGCGTGCGCTGGCGGCGAACCGATGGATCGCGAGTGCGGACACCACGATCAGGCTGAGCACCAGCATGGCGACGGCCAGCACGCCCTTGCGGGACACGGCGGTCCGGGACGGGGCCGCCACATCGGGAATGCCCGCCTCTCCCGACAGCGGGGCCAGGGTGGGGGTCTCTGCCGGTGGTTCGCCCGGTCCGTGCGGCTGCGGGCTGCCGGTCATGGTGTCCCTCCGTCGAGCGAGCCCGCGGCGCCGGTGGGTGCGGCCCTGAGCACGCGCTGAACGCCGGTCACGGTGGTGCCTTGCTCGGGGGGCGCGCCGTCCAGGTCGAAGGCGTCGTTCCAGAGCCCCACGACGGCATGGCCGGCCCGCAGCATCAGGCGGCGGCTGACGCGGTCGACCACCAGCAGGTCGTCTTCCATGCGGGTGTTGACCAGCGTCTCGCTTCCGTCTCCCTGCACGTGAAAGACGGCCGGCACTTCACGGTGGCCGGGGAACCGCATGTAGGTGAACCTGCCGTCGTCGAAGACCAGGGTGGGCACGATGTCCTCGGACTGCGGCCCTTCGGCCAGGGAATACCGGGTGTTCATGACCTGGGGCTTGGCCTGCAGCCGTTCGGCGACGAGCTGTGCGGGCGACGGGGCAGGGGGCAACGCGAGGACCGGCAGCGGGGGCCACGGCGGGAATGGTGGCGCGGCCGATGCCGGGGACGGTGGCGGGGACGGCGCCTTCACGACCAGCCGGTACAGCGGCGGTCGGGGATCCCGGTCCTCCAGCACCGCGAGCCGGAAGTTGTGGACGCGGCGGTCGGTCACCACGGTGAGGTTGTTGGCGGCGGTCGCAGCCGTCTTGGGCTTGACGAAGATCGTGCGTCCCCCGGCTTGCGCCGCCACGCACCAGGAGGCTTCGGGCTTCGCGCAATCGGCGCCGAGACCTGACGCGACCTGGGCGATGGCTTCGTCGGTCCCGAGGACGATGAGGGTCACCGTGCCCCGCTTGACGGGCACGGTGACGACCCCCGCCGGGTCGTACGCCACGGTGCGCAGCCGCGGGTCGGGCGGTTCGGCGGTCGCCACGCCGGCGAGACCGACAGCGCCCGCCAGGAAGCACACGGCGGTGCCGAGGCGTGTCATGGCTGGGCCTCCGGCGGGGCCGTGTTGATCTCGGGGTCCGAGCGGTAGGCGGTCACGACAAAGCCGAACGGGTTCTCCAGGCGGTCGGTCTCCCGGGCCAGCACCTTGGGCTGGTACTGGTAGACCGCAGTGGCGACGTGTCGGGTCCTGACCTCGGGCAGGGTGCGATCGGTCAGGCGGACCACCTTGTCGTAGGTGACCGTGGCGTCCCCCCGGTTGCCCGCCCGGCCGGCCGCCGAGAGCCGCACCCCCACGATGTGGATCCGCCATTCCTCCGTGGCGCCGATCCGCTTGTGCAGCGCGGCGGCGCCTTCGAACTGGCGGTTGTAGTCGGTGAAGACCGCAGGGACCGCCATGCGCGCCACCTGGTCGAAGTCCCGCTGCAGGAACATCCAGCTGTAGCCCTCGCGGGCGCGCACGAAGGTGGCGAGGTTGTGCTTGTCCAGGGCGTCCATGGGCGGGATGGACTCGACGCTGAGCCGCTGCTGCACCGTGGTTTCGCCGGTGACGCGGTCGACGACGATGGGAATCTCGACAACGCGGCGCAAGGGCCCCTGCGCGAACACGGCCGCCATGCCGACCAGGGCCAGCGCGAGGCTCGAGCCGGCCACGCGCCAGGCCCGGCGTTCGGATCGTTCAAGCATTTCCGCGCGGTCGACCTCCCAGGCCCGGTTGGCCTGGATCTCGTGAGCCTCCGGCGGCGACGCGTCCGCAGGATCGACGTGAACGGGCAATGCAGCGGCTTCTCCTGGCGTCAGGACGGCGTTCATGGGGGGCTTTCGTTGGGCGCTGGGCGGGGTGTCAGGGAAGGTAGGTGGAGACCTTGCCCTTGCGGCTCAGCATCTCGTACTGGCGTTCACGGTCCCGCGACCGCTCGATGCGCGCTTCGCTGTCTGCCATGCTCTGCAGCATCTGCAGCTGGGACATCTCATGGCTGAGCAGCGTCCCCTCGGCGCCGATGCGCGCCTGCATCTCCTGGATCGCCTTCTGATCGGTCGTCGCGTTGACCTGGGTCATCAGGGACCGGATCTGGGACAGGCGTCCGGCCGCGGCCGTCATCGCGTCCTGGATCAGGCCCTTGTGCTGGTAGGGCTGGGCCAGCCTGGCCTGGCACCTGAGGCGAGACGGGCCCGCGAGGTCCAGGCAGTTGTAGACCATCGCTGAGTCGCGCAGGGACCGCGCCGTCGGGATGAGGCCGTCGTAGCCCGACGCATCCACCGCATTGAGGTGCAGGTGGGCCTTGGCCGGCACGTAGTTCATCAGCAGGGGGTTGTTGAAGACATCGCCGAGATTGCGGGCGCCGTTGATGCTGCTCAACTGGGCCTGCAGCTGGGTGATCTGCTGCACCTGGTTGTTGATCTTGGTGATGTCGTTGATCACCTGCTGCACGGTCTGCAGGAGGTTAGCCACGTCGATGACCGGCATGCCCTGCGCTATGGCCGACCCAGTGGACGCGGCAAGGGCGATGGTGGCGACGAGTTTCGGAATCAGGGCATTCATGGCGAAGTTCCTTGTCGAATGCGGGTCATGACCTGCCGCGTAGCGCGGCGAGCCGGTAGGCCGCGGTCCTTGCGGCCCCATAGCCCTGCCGGGCCGTTCGTGTGGATGCGGCCGCGGCGGTAGCGGCCGCCCGGCCGGCCATGAAGGGCAGGCCTGCACCGGGCCGGACGATGCCGCCTTGGGACCCGATGTGGCCAGTGCCGCCAGCACCGCTGGACCGCAGGCCTGACACCGTCAGGACGTTCTGGATCATCTGGACGCCCTGCTGAACGGCGAGGCCGCCCGTCAGCGCGGCGGCGAGCCCCGGCGCCTGGAAGCAGACGATGGCCAAGAGCACCATGACGATGCAGTACTTCAGCGACTCGGCCACGACATTGAATGTCGGGCCCAGGAAGCCGCCTTGATCCTGAATGGCCTGCACTAAGGAGCTACCCATAGACGCGCTCAAGCCGAGCGCGAAGAACGCAAACCAGGCCAGCACCACCGAGTTCAGGAGCATGGACAGCCAGCTGTCGAAGAACCTCGCGGTCGGCCGCCAGGCGAGGCAGAGGATGAACAGCGGCCCCACGGCGAGGGTGAATGTCATGAACACCTTGGCGAGAACGACGATGAACAGGGCAATACACAGGAAGGCCACGTTGCCGAATGCGGTCACGACCGCGGCGAACAGCAGGTCCGGGCGCATGATTCCCGCTTCCTTCAGCAGGTCCAGCACCAGTTGGCTGGCGCCATCGTTGAAGGCGTCGAGCAGGGCGTAGGGACTGCTGATCGCGGCGGGGTTGGCAGACGCGGGAAGGAATGTGGTGGCCACACCGGTACCCAGGGCGTTCGCGGTGTCCGCCACGTGGCTGATGTAGATCCCGGACTGAAGCGCGAAGGCCAGCACCAGGCCGATCTTGAAGACCCGCCACATGAAGTCAGGCAACGTCTCCGACACCTCATGCCTGAGGACCGCCCAGCCATAGAGCGCGATCCACAGCGTCATGGCTGTCAGAGCGATGGGGGCGATGGCGGCCATCAGCGCCGACACAACGCCAACCACGTACGTGTTCAGCAAGCTGTCGAACTGAGTCCCCACCCAGGTGAACATGTCACTGCCCTTGGTTCACTGGAGCTGGGCCACCGGCGGCAGTGCCTTGGTGCTCACGCAGCCGCTGGTCACATCCGGACGCGGGCATTGCAGCCACTTGCCCTGGACCCGAATCACCCATAGTCGAGGCCGCTGCACGGCCCCATATGTCGAGGCGCGGCAGGTGCCAGGTCGCGCATAAAACTCCGTGCACTCCCGAAGCCCCTCGCGGGTCTCCAGCATCAGCCAGCCCCTTGAAGCGCATCCCGGGTTGTCCGCCTGGCACGGCGGCCCGAGCTTGAAACTGGGGAGAGGTGGCGTAGCGACCTCCCGGCTTCCATCGGCCCTGATGGTGACGGCTTCGTTGCCCTTGACGAACTGTGCCTGTACCGACGCCGCCAGCATGGCAGTCGAAGCAAGCGCAAGGAACTTGGTGATGAGGTTCACGCTGCTCTCCCGGGATTGCGAAGTTTGCGATCGTGAACCTCGCGCAGCAGCGCGGGAAGCCACTGAAACGGATCGTTGCCATGCTCTGCGCGGACGGCGTCGAGGAGCGCGATGTTGTCAGTCGTCGCGGAGAGGACCGTGACGAAGTCATCCAGACCGGCGAGGTCGAGTTCGCAAAGGGCGCTCGCATGGCCCTGCTTGACAAGGAAGCGGCGGCCGCCCTGGGCGCCAAGGCTGCGGACGATGTCGAACTCGGCCTCGCTGAGGCCGAAACCGTCCACGTACTCTTCGCGTACCGCTTCCGGATTGGCCAGGAAGATCTTGGTCACGCTCTGTTCGATCATGGTGCGGCCGATGGGATGGCGCAGCACGTCAGAGGGACTCTGGGTGTCAAAGATGCCCAGGCCGTTCTGCTTGCGGATGGTCTTTTGCTTCTGCTTGGCGAACTCGCTGAAGATCTCGTGGTCCAGGGCCTTCCAGAACTCCGAGATCACGTAGATCAGGCGCTCGCCGTTGACCAGCTCCTGCATGACCTGCAGCAGGTACATCATGACCGGCGTGCGGACTTCCGGCAGGTCCAGGAACTCGCTCGTGTCGAAGGCGATCACCGATGCAGCCTTGAGGTCCAGAAGCCGGTCGTTGGCCTGGTCGAACACCCAGCCGAGTGGCCCGCCTTCGCACCAGCGGCCGAGCCGCTCGTAGAGGCTGTTCTCGCCGGCCCTGGGAAGGTTCTGGCGGACGGTGGAGAGGCGTCGCAACGATGCGGGCATCAGGGCAACTGCCCGGACCGCCTGGGCGATGGCCCGTTCATCCGCGGGCATCAGCGGCAGGGCCGGCGTCGCCAGGCAGGTCCGGATCAGCTGCTCCCAGAACTGGATTCGCGCGGGCGTCGGCTCCCACTGAAGCGGATTGCAGCCGGTGGGCTTGCCCGCTTCGAGGCTGAAATAGCGGCCGCCCAGCGCGCGCATGGTGATCTCGCAGCCTCGGTCGAGGTCGAACAGCACGAGGCGCGGCGCGGGGCTCCACTTGCGCGTCAACGTGAGCAGGAACATCTCCAGCGTCGTCTTGCCGACGCCGGTCGAGCCGATGATGAGCGTGTTGCCTGGCAGCTTCTTGTCCACCGAGTCCTCGTCAGCCGGGCTGCTGTGCAGGTTCAGGTAGAAGGGCTGGCCAGAGGGGGTGCGCATCAGCGCGAGGGCTTCGCCCCAGGGGTTGCCGTCGCGTTTGCCACTGGCGAAGTTGTGGGCGCTGGACAGGGCAGCGAAGGCGCGGGACGACAGCTTGGCGTCTCGCGGTCGCCACTGCCAGTTGCCGGGGAGCTGGGCAAACCATGCTGCATCGGCCACCAGGTCGACAGGTGACATCTGGAGGCTGGAGGACTCGCTGATGGCGCCCATGGCATTCGCGGCCCGGCGTCCCGCATCGGCGACGCTGTCGCCGAAGACGACCAGCGAGTAGTGGTACTCGCCCATGCAGAACTGCCCGTCGCCCAGCTCGTTCAGTGCGACGTCCATCTCGTCGATCTGGGTCGCGACGACGTCGTCGCTGGCGATCAGCTGGTCGCGCTGGAGTTCCAGCGCACGCATCGCCTCGCGCCGCGGCAGGATGGAGAAGCTCTGCGTCTCGATGAACTCGCTGGCCTCGTAGAGCAGCGCATCAAGCACGCCCGGTTCCACGGCATCGGCGTACTCCTTGATGTCGACGAGTGCCGCATAGCGGCGCTCGTCGCCGTGCCGCAGCTCCAGCTTGTCGCCGCCGAAGCTCAGCCGCGTGGTGGGCAGCGTCCGATACAGCGCCCCGGCCGCCATCGGGATGGCGCGCCACCGGCCATTGACCAGGAAGCCCAGAAACTCGGCCAGCTCGGAGTACCGGCGGCCGCAGGCCTCGCGGTTGCCGAGCAGCCGGGGCGAGAAGCCGCGCATGATGCGCTGGACCAGCGCTGTGCGCTCTTCCATCATGCGGAGTGCATCGGCCTGCGCTTCGACGAGAGCGGCGCGCGTGCGCTGCCGGGATTGCAAGGCCCTGCCCATGCGGGTGGCATGGGGGCGATAGACCAGCGTCAGGTAGAGCTCGTTGCTCATCATGGGCCGCTCGCCGAGCCGGCCTTGGTAGGCGCGCGACAGATCCCGGGCGAATCCGGGCGCGTCCGGATCCTGCAGCCGGTCGGTCACGGCCCGATGCAGCCGGTGTGTCCAGACGGCCCACTGACCGCCCGCGAGATTGCGCAGCAGGCCACACAGCGCGTCATGGCGCTCGGCCACCAGTTGCTCGTCCGCGCACTCGAACGGCACGCCGTCGAGCCGCCACACCCTAAGGTAGTCTCCGCCCCGCGTGACGACATCGGTCTCGCTGACCAGCGATGAGAAAGGCACGAACGCGCCCACGGGGTTCTCAAGGCGGGCCCGCGCCCACAGGCGGGGCATGGCGTTGCGGCGACCCGTCCAGCGTGCGCTGCCGTTGCGGCTCTCATGCATGCCAAGCATCGCGGGCTCCCCGATAGAGGGTGGGTGAGTAGCTGCGCGCGCGCCAGAGCCGGCGGTTGCGGTCATGCAGCCGCAGCTTCAGTGCGACGAGCAGCTGGCGCAGGCGCTGGTCGTCCTTGGCCGTCACGAAGCGCATCCAGAGCAGGGCGGGCGCGATCGCCAGGGCAACGCAGAATGAGAGCCACCAGCTGGCGAGTACACCGCACCACAGGACAATCAGCATGCCGGCGCCGAACAACACGACCAGTGGCACGAGCGGAATGCCCAGCTTCATCGCAGGCCGCGTCGCACCCTTGTAGATGACTTCGGCGTGCATGGCCTGGTCTCGCTCAAGAGACGATGAAAGCTGCCATGGCGCTCGCGCCACCGATCAGCGTGCCGCCGAACAGAATGTTGGCGACGTCGGCGAGCCGGGCGGCCTGGAAGATCATCTTGAAGCCGGCCCACATGATGGCTGCGGTGACGACGGCGACCGCGATGGTCACCAGGATCGTCACCACGTTGTTGGTGGTCGTGTTGATCTTCTCGAAGCCCTGTGCCATGACGGCTTGGTGCGCCAGAATCAGAAGCACCGGCGTGAGCGCCAACCCGGCGCGCTTCAGGGGAGCAATGCGGTTCATGACTTCTCCTGGGTAAAGACAGTGGAGGGCGAGGTCCCGCTCCTGGCTGCGACGACAACCTTGCCGACGTAGCCATGACGAAAGCCGGTGTCGAAGTTGCCGCTGTAGTAGCAGGACAGCGCTCTGCGAAGGACCTGCTGCGACGGTGAATGGGGCGCTATCGCGCGGGCCTGGTCGAAGCACTTGGAAAGCACCGATTGCATGGCCTGCAAGTTCCTGCACGGGTCGAGTGCCGACTCGAGCGACAGTCCGAGCCTCGCCAGGTTGCGGACATTGATCTGCCCAAGCCCGAGGCTGAAGTTCCAGCCCGCCGCCCGCAAGGCGCGCGCAGTGACGATGGCTTCGGCGCGGGTCTTCGGCTGTCGCAGGAGCCGGCCGCCGACGACGCCCAGCGCCCATGGGTTGAAGGCACTCTCGACCTGCACGAGGGCGCGGGCGGTGTCGACATGCACGGCCGGGGCGCATGTCGCCACAAGACCGAGGAAAGCTGACGCATCCATGGGCGCGCTCAGTTCGACCTGAGGACCGGCTGCGCGGCGTGCCGGGTGACGCAGTCGGCTTCGAACTCGGCGTCCCAGGCTCCGAGTTGAGCCTCGGCGGTCGGGGGGGATTCCGGGACGATGTCTCCGGCGTCCGACGCCGAGGTTGGCGAGAACGGCATGTCCTGGAACGTCACCGAGATCGTGCCGCTGTAGTCGCAGGTGTCGATGGGGCCGGTCCGGTCATCGAAGGTGCGCATGTACTGGGAAGGACAGAACGATGGTGCGCCCGACCAGCGAAGGGATGCCGGGTTGCCTGCGCTGCCCGCGGCGCAGGCAGGAAATGGCATGCCGCGAGCCACGTCGCGGCGCATCTGGGTGACGGGCGGCATGCAGGGGGAGAGGCATCGCCAGTTGGGCGCGGCCAGGCACAGCAAAACCTGGCAGCCGTCGACCGCATAAGCGGGCAGGGAGGCCGCCAGTGCGATGCCCATGGCGAGGCAGCAGACGCGCAGATGCTGCTGATTGAGAAGCACGAACAGCGTTTCGCCATCGCAGCTCGCGGGGCGCGCCATCCACTTCAGCAGCTTCGACATGATCAACCTCCTCTAGGGGGCGACTTGCATTCGCTCCGTCGGGGCCCGAGAGCCATGAGGAAAATCTAGATACACGGAACAGGTGGTTAGGCGCTGGATTCGCGCCCGAATCGCGATGCGCTCGTCAGATCACGCCGTACAGGCGGGCCACCCGCATTGCCGTCCGACGGTCCGGTGCGTTGAGCTTCGCGTTGACACGTTGGAACCAGCAGTCCACGGTCTGCGATTTCACGTTGGACGCGGCGGCGATCATCTTGCTGGTGTGGCCTGCCGCCTCGTGGCGAAGCAGGTCGATCTCCACAGGCGTCAGACGTGATCTTTCCAAGAGGTTCTCGCGAGCAGCTTGCAGCAGCCACTCGTGGATCTCCATTGCGAGGGCACGGGCAACGATCTGAATCAACCCCTGATCCTCGCGATCGAAGTGCCCAGGTTGGCTCGAACCGAGGATCAATACTCCGAAGCGTGCCGCCCCAAGGCTCGTGGGGGCTGGAACGATGATCGAGGACGCGAAACCCAGGGCCGATGACCTTTGGATGAACGCTTCTTCGCTGGGACGCACTGAGATCTCGGAGCCGTTGATGGGTGTTTGGTTTTCCAGCGCGTGCCTCAACCAGGGGTCTCCGTCGTGCCAGTCGATGCGCGAGTACTCGACGACCCACTGCGGGTCGCAGGCCAGAAGTGATCGGATCGAAGATCGTGACGCGTCATCCTTGATCGCGCTGAGGAAAACACCGGACCCGGCACCGATCATCCGGACGACCTGACAAAGCAACTCAAGCGCTTGCTCCGGGGTCGCGGCGCGGCGGATGCCTGGCAGAAGCGCCAGGATTCGCGCGGCATCGGTCGATGCGTCCTGCAGCACCGCTTGTGCGGTCATGTCAGACGGGCGTGCCGAAGAGCTCATGGCCGCGGCGGCGAAGCTGGTCGCACAGCAATGGATCCTCGAAACGGGTCGGCTCGATGTCGCACCAATGGTCGAAAGTCGACTCGTTCATGAAGACAGTCGCGTGGGCAGTTCGCGGTCCGATGATCGGGCAGGATCGCTTCTCGACGAACAATCCTGATGCGGTGCGGCTGATTGCGAACGCGACCGTGCCGTCAGTCGAGATCAGCAGGCATCTGCCGCTGCCAGGCTCGGTCCTGAAAAGTCCGACGTGCCAGTCAACCACTGCCTGACGTCGCTTCTGGGCCTGAAGGGCATAGCGCTTCGCGCCAAGAACCCGAGGCCCATCGATCGGGTCGAGCCGCTTGTGCGAGGCCCGAAAAACGGCGCAACGATGGGCGCGTTCGTCGGCGGAATCATCAGGTTCTTTCGAATCCATCCCCTGTCTCCCTGCGGGAACGCCAAGCTTCAACCGCTCTGTTGGCAGGTTTGAAGCAGCGTTTGAAAGGCCCCGAACGAATTGCAGACCGTTCTTGTGCGGTTGTCTAGATCAGGCGGTAGCGCAAGCAGGCAACGCGGATAAGCTCCGCTGAGGGGGCTCTGTGTTTTTCATCGGCCACTGCAGAGCCGAAGACCCGAACGCCCGCTTTGACGCTAAGTTATGTTCTCATGGGGAATAGGGTTTTCGATAGGTCGAAACATTCAAAGATCCGCCGTGCTCCTTCGTCCACTGGGGCCGAGTGACTTCTTTGGCCCAGTGCATCTTTACGATCTGTTTCAGTCGTCAGCGATCGGCGGCAGGTGTTTGCCTCACTGGGTCCGTACGCCAGCGTTTGACGCGCGCAAGGCGCGAGAAGTTATGCCGCCTTTGATACAGCCTCAGCGCCGTACCGACGCTGCCTGGCGTAGAGGGCGCAGCCTTCCCAGACGGATCGGACTGAAGGTAGATGCGTCGCCAGCGAATCAGCGAGCAGCCTTGGGGCGCGCCTTCAGCCAGGCGTCAATGTCGACCTTGCGCCATCCAATCGCGCGAGTGGTCAGCTGTACGGCCCCCGGGAAGGCGCCTCTGGAGATCAGGCGATAGATGGTCGATCTGCTGAGGCCGGTACGTTCGCGAACCTTTGCGAGCCTTTGGGTGTCAGCCGAGTCGCCATGGAGGCGGCTCACCACCGTTTCGGTACGGGATGCACTCATCGTTCGCTCCAGCGCCTGCATGCACGGAGCATAGGCATCCCGGGTTCACGACTGGCGTCTAGATTTGGACGTGAATACGGCTCTGGTATGACTCGCGGCTACGACTCGCGTTTGCTGCGCTTCACGATCGCACCCAGGACCTCGGCAGGATCTGCCTCAAGTGCTCTTGCGATCCGAATGAAGACTGCGAGGGTCGGCTGGGACTGACCGACTTCCAGGCGGGCGATGTACGAGCGGTGAACATCTGCCCGATGCGCGAGCTCTTCCTGATTGATATCAATGCGAGCACGGCGCGACTTGATCTCTGCGGCCGCAGCCTTGACTATGCGTGTGTCATGTTCCTTCCCCATGGGAAGGATGCTCGATTCATGGGCTCACATGTGCACCCGCATATCTGGTGCAAAAGCATGCCGCCGGCAGAAGCTCAACGAACTATCGCTCGCGCCTGCTCCGTCGCACGATCGATTGGACGAGCGCTGCCGCGTCAGTCTCGAGACCTTCTGCGATCCTCACAAGGACGGCAATCGTGGGCTGTGACCGGGCTATCTCGACTTTTGCGACGAAGGAGCGGTTCACGCCCGCACGATGAGCCAGCTCTTCCTGGCTGATATCCAGCTGTCCGCGAAGCGCCTTTATCTCCGCCGCAGCTGCCTTGATCACGCGAGAGTCCTGTGCCGTCCTCATGCCTAGGACTGTCTGAAAAGTGATGCATATATGCACCCGCATATATGGTACAAAGCGACCTCGGGTGATGACCCAATGGCGAAAGCAATTCCACGGCCCAGAGACGCATGCCTTTCATGTGTGTCTGCGTTCCAGATTGAGGAGTAGCGCAATGAGGAATCGTGATCCCAGCGTGCGGCGCGAGAGGTGGCTAAGCCACCCGCTGTGCCGCCGATACGCTGCAGTCGTGTTCAGCACCATTGCTAGGCTCTCGCCGCAGGGCGACGCATCGGAGAGCCGAACGATCTGTTGGGCGCTCGGCTGTTTGGCTAAAGGCGAGAGCGAGATCCTGGGTGTATGGAGCTTGGATGGCCTGTCCGCCATGCCAGCGGTGGTGTTCGCCGATCTGCACAATCGCGGCGTTGAGTTCCTCCGCTGTGGCCTCGGCGATCTCGGCGACTTCGAGGCGGAGTTCCAACGCGCGTTCCGGGGTGGCGCGGCATATCCGGCCATTGAGCAGGTGATCGCCGAAGCACTCGGCGCGGCGAGACCGATGGACCGGCCTGCCGTGGAGCAACTTCTTCGGGCCCGGCCTGATGATCCGAGCGGCGATCCGGCGGCTGTGTTTGCTGCCGAAATATCCAGCGAGGATCTTCGGCGAAAGTACCAGGCGATCCTGCAGCAGTGGGATGAAGCCGTAGCAGGATTTCAGCGGCTCTTTGCGCTGCCGGAGCCGTACCGTCAGTTGGCGAGCTCGCTGGATCGGACCGCGATCCGGATGCAGGAGCGCTTGGTGAGGGCGATCCGCCGGCATGGCCCGTTCGTTGATTCCGCTGATGTGTTCGATTATGTTGTTGATTGGCTGCTGCGGGCAGACCAACGACAGATGCGTGAAGCCGAAGCCGCGCACTTGGCGCGCGACGCTTTCGGATCGCAGTCCAGCCCACTCGCGCAGGGGCTTGGCGCGGCTGTAGGCACACCTACGTTGGCCTGAAGGGTATTGCCATGAACATCGACTGGCGGAAGGTATTCTCCGAAACGAAGGCCATGCTTTTGAGGCGTGGCCGTTCGGCGCAGGATGCGGAAGATTTCATGCAGGAAGCCTACATTCGCATGAGCGCCTTCGCGAAAGCGAATCGCATCGACAATCCGAAGGCCCTATTCATGAAGACGGCTCTCAATCTCTCCATCGATGCGCACCGGATCAAACAATCTCGTGGTGATGAGGTTCAGCCAGAGGATGTGGAGATCATTGACCCACAGCCGAGCATTGAGGCCGGCGTTCTTGGCCGAGAGCGCATCGAGCGCATGGATGTTTGCCTGGGACGCCTTGATGGTCGGGCGCGGCAGATGGTCTTGGAGTATCACGTGCACGGTCTGACGTTCAAGGAGATTGCGCGCAAGCATGGTCTGAACGGCAGCACGGTTCACCATCAAGTGTCGACAGCAATGTTCAAGATTGCAGGTTGGATGCATGGCTGGTATCCATGAGCCGTCCTGAACCAGGCGCTGACGGTGGCCAGAGCTCCCATGGCCGAGAGAAGGTGACAGCCGAGATTGCCGCCGAGGCTGCGGCGTGGATTGCGAGCCTTCACGGGCCAGACCGCAGTCCGGAGATGGAAGATGACTTCCGCGCCTGGCAAAAGCTGTCGCCGGCCCACCGCGAGGCCTTTGAGAAGATGACGGACATCTGGCAGGCCATCCCGGGTACTCAGGCTGCACAGGCTTTCGCGCGGGCGACAGAACGAGAGAACCAAAGAGTCAAGCGCAGCCGCAGCGCGGCTTGGCGTTGGGGAGGGGCGGCAGGACTGGGTCTGCTTGTCGCTGCCAGTGCGATCCTGTTCCAACAATGGCGCGAGCAGTACCACTATGTCACCGCAGTTGGGGAGCAACGCTCGGTCGTGCTTGAAGATGGCACGCGACTGCTCTTGAACACCGCCTCCGATGCACGCATAGATTTCGGCTCGAAGCAGCGGACAGTGCAGGTCAATGCAGGCGAAGCACTGTTCGAGGTCGCCAAGGATGCTTCGAGGCCTTTTGTCGTGCGCGTCGCCGACAGCGAGGTTGTTGCCGTCGGAACAGTGTTCTCGGTCCGCTTCTCTGATGGGCCGAAGAAGGCTGATGAGCTCACGGTGACCCTCATCGAGGGCCAGGTGGATGTGCGTCAGGCAGCCGGGGGAGGGGGCGGCCGTGCTCCTCAACAGGCTGTGAAGCTCAAGCCCGGCGATCGGTTGACTCTCCAACACTCAACCCACCTGGCTGAGCTCGCAGTCGAATCAAAGTTGGATCGACCAAACATGGATCGCGTCACGGCCTGGCAGCGTCGCGAGGCCGTCTTCGACGCTACACCGCTTGCCGATGCCGTCGCGGAGTTCAATCGCTACAGCCGAACACAGATCGTGTTGTCCAGCGAGGTCAGTGAAGCGAAGCACCTCATCAGCGGCGTCTACAGGACCGGGGACAGCGAAGCGTTCGCCCATGGGTTGGCACTGCTCTACGGTCTGAATGTGCACGAAGTGGGCGGACGACTGGAGCTCCAGAAAATCCGTTAGGGCAAGCACGGGCCGATTTCGCTCTCGACAAACCCGTCGTTCTGTTGTCACTCCGACGTCAACAGAAAAGGTACGAGATGTTCAAAGCGCCGAATGCCAACGACCGCCACCCAGCGCGCTGGCTGTCCGTTCCGATCGCGACTTTCATTTGGATGGGTTGTGGTGCGGCCGACGCCGCCGAGCCAGTACTTGCTGCGCGTTATCAGATCGAACAGCCCTCTCAGGATGTGGCCGACGCACTGCGAGCCATCGCGCGTGCGACCGGGACTTCTGTGATCTTCGATGCGCGGGCTGTTGCAGGTCGGACGGCGAAGCCGGTGTCCGGAAGCCTGTCGGGCGCTGAAGCCATCGCCATTGCCATCAAAGGATCAGGTCTTGAATCCCAGATCGCTCGGGATGGCGCCGTGATCGTGCGGCCCGCCGCATCGCCCGCCGCTACGCCTCCGGCGCCCGCGGGCAGTGGGTCTGCGCCCGATCGCACGGGTGCTGCAGCGCCGCCAAGGTCCTCGATCCAGGCGTCAGCTGAAGACGATTCGACGAACTTCCCGAAGTCCTTGGCCGACAACCGTGAGAGGAGCGATGGCGAGGCCGAGATCTTGCGGTACACGCGTGTCGAAGTCACTGGTTCTCGACTGCGGCGGGTCGATGCCGAGGGACCTGCACCCGTCAACGTCTACACGGCGAAGGACATTGAGAAGAGCGGGCAGCCCAGTTTGCATCGTTTTCTGACCAGCCTCACGGAGGTCTCGGTGTCGACGGGCGAAGGCGGATTCAGCCGCACAGCGGGGCAGGGTACCGTCCAACTGCGTGGCTTGCCGCTTGGATCGACCCTCGTCCTGCTCAATGGACGCAAGCTGCAGGCGGTCGGATCGTCAACGGGCTCCGTCTTCAACCTCAACCTCATCCCATTGGCAGCCATCGAACGGGTCGAAGTCGTGCCTTCTGGATCTTCCGCCGTCTACGGCGGTGATGCGCTGGCAGGCGTGATCAATGTCATCCTCAAGAAGTCGATGGATGGGCAATCGCTGGCTGCCCGATTGGGGTCCGGTCGCGGCTTCGGTGACGGCAGCGTGTCCATTGCGACAGGGGGGCGCAGCAAGGATGGCAACTACCTGGTGGTCGGCTCGTTCAGCCGATCAACGCCGCTGACAGAGCGCGACAGGTCGTTCTTCAACAACCTGGATTTCCGCAGCATCGGTGGCAATGACGACCGCTCGCAGTACTGCTCACCGGGCAACGTCAGCAGCGTGAGCGGCAATCTGCCGGGACTGAACAGCAACGTGGCGGGCATTCCCCAGCTGGCGCCCGCTCAGATTCCCACTATTTCGGACTTCCAGGCCACCGCAGGCAACCGCAATCTCTGCAACCAGTACCTGACCGGCGGTGGCCTCTCATTGGTCCACGGCGACCAGAACATTGCATTGCATTCTCTCGCCGAGCATCGCATCTGGGGGAGTTGGAGTGCCTTTGCGGAAGGCATGTTCGTCAAGGACCGGATTGAAGGACCGGGACCGGGCGTGCTGCTGGCGAGTGTGTCGGTGCCGGCGAGCAACCTCTTCAATCCGTTCGGCGCCGCCGTTCGGGTCTCGTCCATGCTGGGGAACGAAAACGGGCACAGGAGCCTTTTGCGCGAGAGCCGCTTCTCCCGTGTGCTGGCGGGTGTCCGGGGCGAGCTGGCCTCGGACTGGGATGCCGAGCTGACCGTGTCCAGCAGCCAGGATCACGGAAACACGGTGTCGCGCAACGAACAGGTGAACTCGGCAGCGCTTTCTGCTGCCTTGGCCTCGACGAATCCGGCGACCGCATTCAACCCCTTCACCTCGGGACGTGCCGCGAGCGACGATGTGCTGCGAGGCATCCTCAGGGACACGACCCGGCGTGATCGCGGACGCAAGGATCAGGTCGGCGCCATCGTGCGAGGCAACCTGAGCGAGCTTTGGGCAGGGCCCGTGGACGTCGTTGTCGGTGCAGAAGCCGCGCGCGACTGGTACGACATGGTCGTCCCGGGGCAATCCGACACGCACGGCTACCGAAACAGCGCCGCGGCCTACGGCGAGCTGCGCGCGCCGCTGCTCGCGGCTCGCGAGGAGGGGGGCAAGAGCTGGGACAGAGTCGCGCTCACGCTGGCAAGCCGACGCGATCGCTACAGTGACTTCGGTTCAGCCACGACCTTTCAGGGCGGCCTGGAGGTGCGTCCGACCCGCAGCCTTCTGATCCGTGGCTCGGCGGCCGGCTCCTTCAAGCCACCATCGCTGCTGCAGACCAACGTCGTGGACATCGTCTACGACGCCGCAACCTTCAGTCTGTACGATCCCTTGCGCAATGCCGAGAGAGTGGCCGGCACGGTCGTTCGCACGACCAACAAGGACCTTCAGCCGGAACGCGGGCAGGCGCGTGGGATCGGTGTCGTATGGGAGCCTGAAGGCGGCCTGGGTAGTCGCTTCAGTGCCACGTACTGGCAGCTCAAGATCAGGTCGATGATTGCCCTGCTTTCAGCCGATACCGCGCTGGCTTATGAGGCTTCTTTCCCGACGTTCGTGACGCGCGGGCCCGCCGTGAACGGGCGACCAGGCGCGGTCACCAGCGTCAAGACGGCCGAGGTCAATTTCGGCCGCCTGGATACGGCGGGAACAGACCTGGACGCGTCCTATGTCTGGATGACGCCGGTCGGTCGTGTTGCGGCCGGGGTGGGCGCGACACGGGTCAACTCCTATCGCGTCCAGCTCGTCCCGGGAGCCGCGGTCGAGGATCGACTCGGCCGTCGGTTCAGTGACTTCTGGGCGCCGCGCTGGAAAGGGCGCGCGTCGCTGGGACTGGAGGGCGGCGCATGGAGTGTCGGCCTCACCAGCCGCTATCTGGGCTCGTACCTGAATGCAGGTACCAGTCAGATGAAGCTGGGTGACTACTGGGTCCACGACGTCGCCGGCAACCTGAACTTGAAGAAGCTGTGGCCCGAGTTGCTGCCGAGGTTCAAGGCGGCGACGTTCGGGGTCACGATCACGAACAGTACGGACCGCATGCCCCAGTACGTACCGGGGGCACCGAACTTCGACGTCACGCAGGCTGACTGGCGCGGCCGCTACCTCGCGGCGCGCCTCTCGCTGGACTGGTAGCCGCAGCCTGCGGCCTGACCGTCCACCAAGGTTTCCCCAACTGAATCATCACCGCCTGCTTGTGAGCAGGTGGGTGAGCTACGCATTCCCGAGACCATTCATGCGCCTCCTTCTCCTTGCGCCCGTCAGCGCCCTCATAGGGATCGCCTCCTCCGTGGCGGCGATCCCGCCTTCGGAAGGCCCCTCCGTCCGCGACATCGTGGAATTCACGAAGATCGTTCAGCCCATGGACCAAAGCTCGGACGGGCTGCGCCGACAGGTGTCTCCTGATGGCAGTCGAGTGTTCTTCGTGACTCGGCGGTCTCACGTGGCGACCGACAGGAATCGATACGAGATCCAGCTGCTTGCCCTGGATCCAGTCCAGCTGAAGTCAGGGCACCCGGCCGCACCACGTACCGTGTTCACCTTCGAGTCTGATGATGACCACTTCCTTGAGGACATGGCCGTCAGGCAGGTCCGGTGGCATGACGATCGCACGCTATTGTTCATCGGCCGGATGGAAGATGGCGTCAACCAGGCCTACCGGCTCGACGTGCCGACAGGGCAGGTCACCCGGCTCACCCACGAGACCACGCCGGTGGTGTCCTTTGAGATCGATCGGGACCAGCGGCGAATGGTCTATGCCGTGCAGGTCCCGAATCCTCCGATGAAGGACGGGGCCAAGAGCATCGTGATCGGCAACCAGTCGTTCTGGTCGGTCAAGTGGGGGCAGCAGCGCTTGATATCGCAGCTGCGCAAGTACCGCTTCTATGTCGCCGACCTGGGTTCTGCCGCGAAGCCTCGGGCGCTTGGCGAGCCGTTCTTCGAGGCGAACATTGCCAAGCCGACGGTCAGCATCTCGCCGGACGGCCGCTGGGCGGTACTCCCCCACTACGACCGTGACCGGACACTGGCCTGGAGTCGCGAGTACCCGCTGCTCGGTGAAGTCGTCGCGAGATTCGCCAGGAACCTGGAGGCTGATCCGCTGAACTACTACTCCAACACAACGGCGAGAACGGCTCGCCGCATGACGGCCTGGCGGCTGGATGACGGTCACGAGCAGACCATCGTCGATGCACCTGACGACGCGATGCCAGGTTCTCCGCAGTACCGATCGGACCGGTTGTGGCAAGGCCAGGGTGAGTCGGTCGTGCTGGCTGGGACACATCTGCCGAAAGTTGCGGACGCAGGCGTTTCGACGGCCTCCCACGTGATCGAGTACTGGCCCGAGAGTAGACGCTGGCGGGTGATCGCCGAGATGGCCGGTCGGGTGGCTTCGGCCGTGCCAACTGCGGATGGTTTCGTGGTCGTTGACGGAGACAAGCGACGCCGCTTCAGGCGCCTGGACGCCGGCGGCTGGCGCGAGATCAACGATGTGGGGGCGCAGAAGGAGGCGGCCAGGTCTGCATGGGTTCCGAGAATTCAGCAGGCTCTGAACGAACCTCCGGATGTCGTCGCAGAAGGTCCGTCTGGCCAGGCCGTCCGGTTGACGCAGCTGAACCCCCAGTTCAGCGCCAAGACCTGGGGTGCCATGAAGACCTACGCCTGGAGTGATGCCAAGGGCCGGGAGTGGGTCGGAGGGCTGATGGGACGCGAGGGCGCTGCGGGTCAGGGCAGGCTTCCACTCGTGATCCAGAACTACACCTACGATCCGAAGAGCTTCTACCTGGACGGGCCGAACGCCCTCGGCGGTTTCAGCAGTGCCTACCCTGGCCGCGCTTTCGTGCGAGAGGGCATCCTCGTGCTGGCCATGTCGTACCAGCCTCGCAACGGAGCGATAGCGACCGATCGACACGGACGACTGGTCCAGTACTACGAGGGCGTGCGAGCTGCAGTCGACAGCCTCGTCAAGGATGGGCTGGTTGATCCCGCCAGGGTCGGCATCATTGGATTCAGCTACACGGGTGAACTCACATTGAACCTCGTCACGTTCTCGGACGTGCCGATTCGCGCCGCGACGCTGGCTGATGGCGACACGAACACGTTGTTCAACTATGCGGTCGGTTTCGGCTTTGGCTTCGGGCAGAACATGGAGACCGCGAATCGCGGGGTGCCCTTCGGGCCTACTCGTGACCAGTGGCTGCGCAACGATCCGGCATTGAACACCGATTGCGTTCGCGCGGCGCTTCGCATCGAGTCCTACGGTGCACCGGTCTATGGGAACTACGACATCTACGCGCTGCTCAGGCGCCAGTACAAGCCGGTTGAGATGGTGCTGATTCCCGGTGGCTTCCACTCATTGTCGGCTCCCAGCGAGCGAATGATCTCGCTTCAAGGAAACGTCGACTGGTACCGATACTGGCTGAAGGGGGAGCGGCGCACGACACCTTTCCTGGCCGGGGAAACAGCAGCCTCGCTGCAGGCTCAGTATGAGTCTTGGGATCAGATGGAGAAGATGAAGGTCGACGTCGATGCCAAACCCCGTTGTGCTCGCGAACCCAGCAGGGGATAGGCTCAGATGAGTCATCCCGTCTGTTGTCGCCACAGCTGCGCATAGAGGCCATTTTTCTCGAGGAGGTCGGCATGCCGCCCTCTTTCGCGGACCTGGCCATCGTCGATGACGACGACTTCGTCGGCATGCATGACCGTCGACAGCCTGTGAGCAATGAGGAGCGTTGTGCATCCAGCCGTCATCGTCCGCAGTTCCGCCATGACTTCCGCCTCGGTCTTGGCGTCGAGCATGGACGTCGGTTCGTCGAGCAGGTAGATCTTCGGCCGCCTGAGCATGGCGCGAGCAATGGCCAGTCGTTGACGTTCGCCGCCTGAGATTGTCTGGCCACGTTCGCCCAGCAAGGTGTCGTAGCCGTCAGGCAGTGCGCGAATTCGCCGGTGGATCTGTGCATGCGTGGCGGCTTGCTCGATGTCCTCGATGGGCGTGGCCTGCCGCCCCAGCGCGATGTTGTCCCGGACGCTGCCATGAAGCAGCCCGGCGTCCTGGGGAACGAGACCGAACATCGCGCGCAACTCATGCGTGGACATTGCCTCGATGGGCTGGCCATCGATCAGGATGCGTCCGGCCTGGGGTGTATACAGGCGAAGCAGCAGCCTGGCCAGCGAGGATTTGCCGCAACCACTGCGACCGACAATCGCTGTTGTGTGACCGGCCTGGATCTCGAGATCCAGGCCGCGTATGACAGGTTTGTTCGGGTCATATCCGAACTGCAGGTTCTCGATGCGCAGCGATGGCGCTGTCGATGGCGGATCCCAGGCCTTCCTGGGCGTCGCGGAGGACGGTTCTGCTGGATCGATTGGCGAGTCGAGGATGTCGAGCATCGGCTTGATGAAGCCGCTTGCGCGGGAAAAATCGCGGGCTGCGGCACCAAGCATCTCAAGCGGACGCACGATTTGCAGCATGTAGACGATCACGAGGACGAACCCACCCGTGGTCATCTGGCTGTTCGCCACAGCGGCCGATGCGATGGCAAAGCAGGCGCTCATGGCGACGGTGAAGACCATCGAGGCCGCGAGCGCACTCTGGGCGGTCAGTCGGTTGAACTGCAGCCAGCGTGTCATCAAGCGGGAGGAAGCGCCTGCAAGGGTGGCTTGCGCCTGCGCCCCGGCCCCGAAGCAGCGCAGCGTCTCGATGTTCGCGATGCCGTCGGCGAGTCGTCCGTAGGCGTCCAGGCTCGCTGCAGAAAGAGACTTGACGGCATCTCTCTGCCTGAGAACTCCAACGCCAAAGACCATCAGGTAGGCGGCCGATGCCGCGATGAAGACACCCAGGAGCGCGGGCAGCCGAAGCTGTACCAGGATGAAGGCCATGAGGATCAGCTCAACCAGGACTGGCACCATCGTGCCCGTGACGTGCGAAATGACGGTTCGCACGCCAACCGCGGCAAGCTCGGCGCTGTGCAGCAGCTCGCCGCTGCGGCGCTTGGCCAGGTCGCCGGTCCGCAGAAGGAGCAGATGCGCAAAGAACCGCTGTCTCAGGGACATCAGCACGCGTTGCTCGATCCGGCCTGACAACAGCGGCCGCACGTCAGAGGCCAGACGCCCTCCTGCCAGAACGAGCAGGTAGAACACACCGTGGATCAGCACGGTGCCGTTGCTGTCGGCGCTGCTCATGGACAGCACCGCCATTGCATCGACCAGGTGTTTGAGGGCGAGTGGGGCGGTGGCCGCAAGCGCGCCGCTGATTGCGACGACGACCAGCGTGCCGGCAAGCAAGAACAGCACCTCGCGGTCCGCGCTCTCTCGGATGAGGCGAAGGGCGGATCCCAGCTCTCTTGGTAGTGGCATCCGTTCACGCCGAGGGTCGCGCCTGGCCGGATGAACGCGTGGCGACGCGAAGCCACGTTTCGCATGCAATCCACGCATAGAACTCCGTGGCGCGTGTTGTGCTCGCGCCGAGCCTGTCGGCCAGCGCTGCTTCTGTTCGATGTCGGTCAAGCAATCCGTGTTTTGCCAGCAAGCCGTCCAGCAGCAGCTCGCGCACGAAGGCCAGGTTGCGTTGCAGGACCTTGGCGGAGTAGTTGCTCATCCTTCCCTTCGACCGGCGAGTTGCGATCTCCCGTGGCAGGAGATCGGCGAAGGTGGTGCGCGCCAGACCGCGGCCCCGACCACCCTGGGTCAGGACGTATGTGGGTGTCGACAGGCAGAGCTCGACGAGCGGCTGCGACATGAGGGGGTGAATGCGTTCTGGCGCTGCTTCCCGAAGGAGGTGGTTGTAGTAGTCGAAGGGGGTGATCACCATGCCCAGTTGATGGAACTTCCCAATAGGCAAATCTTGTGCGGCCAGCCAGCACGGATGGACGAACCTGGGGGCCGCTCGTGATGCCGCGTCCTTTGCATCGCGCTGCATCAGCGAAACGTAGCGGCCCGCGCCTTCGACCGGATTTCCTTGGAATCCTCGATCTGCCATCGCGTGATGCAGTGATTTCCAAAATGACACGCGGACCAGATGCGCGGCATCCAGCACTGCCCCGACGCAACCCCGGTCGAACCCGCGCAGCCTGAGATAGTCGGCCGCCGGCCATGTGCACTGGACCTCGAAGAAGAGCTGATCGCCTCCAGCGCCGTTCAGCACGGCGCTTGCGTGGTGCGCAGCGCAGACCTGCGCGTCGGCTTGACTTGTCCCCATGGAGCCGATGTAGTGGAAGGGGAGCGGTGTCCGGGCCACGTGGAGCAACTCCTCGAGCCGGAAGTCTTCGTCCACGGCGCGCTCGATCAGTGGCCTGCCATGTCGTTGCGCGCAAAGCCGCGCGTAGGCGCGCTCGTCGCCGCCGGGATCCCTGGAGTGGTAGTTCAGGCAAACGAAGTCGTGCAAAGGCTCATGGGCCGAGAGGATCCCCAGCAAGATGGAAGAGTCGACGCCGCCGGAGAGCCGCAGCACGAAAGACGCATAGGACGATGCCCAGCTATCCACGCAATCGGTGACGGTGTCACGCAGCAGCCGTGATGCTTCGGCGGGCGTCGCCGACGACGGCCGGCGACAAAACTCTGCCGCACTCCAGAGCATCGTTGGCGGATCGCTGGTTCGATCCACTGGCGCCAGCTCCCCGGCGAAGACCTGGGTCACGCCTTTCAGCGCGGTCGCGCGTCCACTCACCTGTCCGAGGATGATGTGCGCGGACAGCACCTCCCAATCCGGAGGAGGCGGGAGGGCATGCCGGAGCGCGACCAGGTCTTCGAGCCAGGAAAGAACCACGCGGATGCCTAGCATCTCAACGCGGTAGCAGGGCAGGGCACCGGTGGGGTCTCGCAGCACGCGGGCTTCGCCGTTGCGCGAGGGAAGAAAGGCGACGTATCGCCCCCAGAATCCGTCGACCAATGCGCGCCCGTCCGAGCTCGTGATCCGCCTGACGTCGGCATCGCTGAGCTCGAGGCCGGATTCGCCCGTCTGCATCCGAACACCGCGCCGGAAGAGTCGGCCCAGGATGACGCCCTGGTTGGCCGGCAGCAGGTGGGCATCGTTGATGCCCCTTGCGTTGCCCGTCATGTAGACCTTGTGGCCCGACATCTCGAAGACAGTGCACCAGGAGTCGCTCTCGAGGAGGGCCTGCTCCAGCTGTTCCGCTGCGCGTGACTGGACTTCGTCAGCAGGCGTCCAGCTGAAGGCGATGTAGCGGAACATGGCCGGTGGAACCTAGACCACGAGGATCGGCGTGTACGTGCGCACGTGCTCGCGAACGTCGTTGAGCACCACATGGCCGGTTTGCAGCCATGAATGCGCAGCGAACGGGCGGGTTCGGACCCCGATGACCCATTGGGCGAAAAGCCCTTCCGTGGCGAGGAATCGGAGCAAGGTCAACGAGTCTCGTAGGCACTGGTCATGCACGGTGAAGACGAAGGGACGCAGTCGCGTGTAGGACGACACTGCGTCGCGCAGATGGGCTGTGCTCGCGGCCCAGTCGCCCGAGCCAGCAGGCCTTCGCAAGAGGCCGATGCGGCTTTCGATCTCGGCCAGGCTGAGATGCTTGATCCAGTAGGTGGCGATCGTGAAGGCCCAGGCGAGGTTCATCGGACGCTGCCAGCCGATTCGAGGAGGGCGTACGCCGCACTCGATGTCGAGGCTTTCAAGCGGCTCCGCGAGAGGCGCGCATGGCGGTGCCGTGGTGCTCGCGTCTGACAGCATGTGCTGCGCTGCCAGCCTGTGCAGCCAGGATTCCAGGGGGCAACCTGCGGACGATGAATCTGAGGCGCCGCCTTCAGCGGGCCAGCCAGCAATGATTTCGGAGAGAGCCGCCTGTTGGTCGCCAGCGATGCCCACGTACTTGTCGCGCCGCAGGTCCAGCAAGATGACATGTCCGTCGTGGACGCATGCGCGCACATGGTCCGCGAGCCGATAGCGGCGCTGTGGGGACGTGGTCAGGCGCATGGGGTGTTCTCTGTTGAAGGCGCGCAGTCGGCCGCCTGCGCGCTTTCTCACCGCTGCTCAGTCAGGGCACCGGATACAGGAACGGAGCGGTTTCATTCGCTTCGTCTTCGATGCCTTGCTGCAGGCCCTTCGTCTGCTCCTTGGCATCGCCCAGGTCGACCATCTCCAGGTCCAGTTCGTCGCTCATGACGTTCTCCAGTTGAGTTGAGGACACGAATGCCATCGGTATTCACCTCTGGCGGGACAAAGATAGAGACATCCCTCCGACTCGAAAAGCAATTTCGTCGGTGTGCTTTGTGCGTTCGGGAGCATCCGCCGGCATGAGAGGGGCGTCGGCGCTGAGATTTCGGCCGATTGGGGTTCCCATCCGAGCCGGTCGACGGCATCGTGTCTGTTCGGACTGAAAGTTAGTTGCTCTCAGAGCCGAACGAAAGGGATCGCGTTCCAAGTTAGGGGGGGAAACTTCTTTGCCGCCTTCGTCATAGAGGTATGGAGCGCTCCATCATTGACGGCATGGTGGCGAGGGCCTGGCATGTGTATTGGCGGGCCGTGGTCGGGCGCGACCTTGTCGGCAGCGCATCACTCGTCAAGCAGATCCGCACACGGTTGCTTGGCGCGCATCAACTGCCCGGCCGCGAGCTTTTGTACTACTTGGTTCTGCCCGGGGAAATTCATCTGTTGTCGTTGCTGTCGGCGGGAGACTCAGCGGCGGCGCTTGGCAATGGCCTGTCGAACATGATCGCCAAGCGAGTCCGCGAGGCGGATGGAGCATTCGGGCCTGTTTTCTCGGGGCGATACCGGGCACAGCCGATCGACAGCGCCGATCAGTTGCTCAATGAAGTCCGCATGCTGGCCTGGAGGCCCGTGTCCACCGGATTGAGTGCTTCTCCAACGGCCTGTGGCTCAGCCGCCCTGAGGACCATCCTCGGACTGACCATGGCGGACGGGTTCCATGCAACCGCGCTGCTTGAACGCCTGGCAGTGACGGTGCCGCTGGGGCGCATCGCGCTCCGTCGAGCGATCGTCTCGAGACCTTCCGAGCACGAAGTCCTGCAGTGGGAGTTGACCAAGGGGATGGTGCCCGCCAGAGGAACGGTCGGTCCCGCCGGCGCTGTGGCGAGGCATGTCGGCGGCGCGGCAGCGACGCTTGTCGCAGCCAGCGTGGGCAAGAGCATTGACGGAGCGATCGCGTTGCTGGAGCTATGGGTGCAGACCCGATTGGGCTTGCATCCCGACCTGTCGCTGGCCGAACGGAAGGACTTCCAGGGCTCTCGAGGCCGCGCGCTTGTCGCCTGTCTGGCCGTGCAGTGTCGTCTGTGCTCGGCCGCATCTGTTGCGCGGCACTTCGGGCGGGCGAAGGCCACCCTCAGCGAGCGGATGGCTGCGATCCGAGAGAGTCCCGCGGATAGGGCGATTCTGGCCACACCCATGGACAAGATTGTTCGGGAGGCCGTGGAGCTCAGCGGCCAGCGGTGACCGGCCGACTGTCCGTGCGCTTGTGCCGACTCGTTGTCGGATCGGCCAAGACGCAGATTGATTCGCCTTCACCTGCCCTCTACCCGAGACTGCGCAGGGCGCGCTGGGATATGCGATGGGTGCTCGCAGCGGCAGTGGTCCGCAGCCATAGGGCACACAGGTCGCGGACCCAGTCGGGCCGGTCCTTCGCAGCGTCGTTCAGCCAGTTGGCCACCGAGTCTTGCACGTAGATGGAGGGATCGGCTCGCAAGGGCGACAGGATGGGTAGCGCCTGCTCAGGCTCGCGCTTGAGTGCTGCGATATGGGCGCACCACACGCCGCGAGGGCGCAGGGCTTCGCTCGCATAGCGGCGCAGGCGCTCGGATGGCTCTGTCGTCCACTGAGCCAGCAGGACAATGGATGTCTCGAGATCCTGCGCCAGGTGCGGGCGCATGGCCAACCATGCCCATTCGCGAACGCCAAAATGCGCGTCGTCAGCCAGTGGCCGGATGGCGGCCAGCCGCGCCTGCAGATCGAGACCGGGCCGGGCTCCGATCATGAAGCACGCCCAGCCGCGCACCGTGTCTGCCCCGTGCGACCGGCATCGCTCGATGGCGGCCTCGCCCATCTCGTCCAGCAGCACCGCGGCGATGCCGGCCATGCGCTTGAGGACGCCGAGTTCGCAGGCGGTGGAGACTTCCTCCAGCGCCCGGGTGCGAAGGTCGGGGAAGACCGTTCGGACCAGCTCGGCCTGGTCGAGCGCCAGGCATTCGGCCAGGTTTGCGCTTTGGATTTCCCCACGCGACAAGGCCTGAAGCACGTCGGCGGGGATGTCTGTGGTTCGGGCTGCGCCTTTGCGGGCAGTGCTCATGGTGCAGCGCCCCCGAGATTGGCGGCCACCTTGTCCAGCAGCGTCGCCAACTGCGTCCTTTCCGGTGTCGACAGGTTGCCGTAGAGACTCGCGATCCAGCGGCCATGCTGCGTGAGCACGGCCTCGGCGACACGCCGCCCCTTGCGCGTGAGCTGGATGCACAGTGCACGCCGGTCCTTGGCATCCGCTTGCCGCTCGATGAGCGCTTCGCGCTCCAGTCCGTCAAGCAGTCCCGTGACGGTGGCGCGGGTGACGCCCGCCCGGTCGGCGAGGGCGTTGGGCGCCAGTCCGGCCGGCTCGGCATTGAGCAGGAACAGCAGGACGAAACGCCCTTCAGAAAGGCCGTGCGGCGCCAGAAGGGCTGCGCACTCTCGGTCGATACCCGTGGCGAGAGACAGCGTCTGGAAGCACAGGCGAATGCCTTCGAGATCGGGCATCTCACGCCGCTGTGCTTCGCGTATCAGCGCCAGGTACTTTTGTTCCAGCTCCATTGGTGTGTCGGCAGATGATATGGCGGCTAATTATATGGACGCTCGCCGGGCATCCGGCTCCGACGCGCTCGTGGCGGACGGGAGGGGAGGTCTTGTTTTGTCTTTAATGAGACTGATTCGCATTTGCAGTTAACATTGCTTTGCATGGAGCACTCGCTCGCCAGCTGTCACCGTTCTCGATGTCCTTCGCTTTCCCGGCCGCCACCTTCCGCCTCAGCCCGCTCGCGCTGGTCCTGTTGTCTGCATTCCCCGCCCTGGCCCAGCAGTCGTCCGACCCGCAACTGGAGCGCGTGGTTGTCACCGCCACCCGCGGCACCAAGGCCATCGACAAGATTCCCGGCGCTGTCGCGGTCATCACTGCGCAGGAGATCGAGACCCAGACGCTGGTCGCGGAGGACCTGAGTGCGGTTCTGTCGGTGCTCGCGCCATCTTTCGCGCCGTCGCGGCAGAAGATGACAGCCTTTGGCGAGTCCATGCGCGGGCGTACGGCGCTGCTGCTGTTCGACGGCGTGCCGCAGAGCAACCCGCTGCGCAATGGTGCTCGCGAGGGGTACTTCGCCGACCCCTCCCTCATCGAGCGCATCGAGGTCATTTCCGGGGCGTCCGCTGCCCAGGGGCTGGGTGCCACCGGCGGCATCATCAACTTCATCTCCCGGACGCCGCGCGAAACGGGCACCCGACACCGTGTCGAGCTGAAATACGGCACGCAAGGCCGCAGCGACGACGCCCTGTGGAAAGCCGGCTACACGCTGGAGCACAAAAGCAGCTTCGACGCGCTGCTGCATGTCGGCGCGACGTTGCGCGGGGTGGGCGTGGACGGCGACGGCCGCCGGCTCGGCCTGGAAGCCGTGCAGGGCGATACCCAGGACTCGAAGGCCGGCGACGTCTTCTTCAAGCTTGGCCACGACTTCGGCGCCCAGCGCATTCAGCTGTCGTTCAACAAGTTCCGCCTGGAGGGGGAGGGCGACTGGAAGCCGGTTCCCGGCAACCGCGTTGCCGGCCAACTCACCGGTGCCACCCCCGGCACGCCAGTTGGCAAGCCGCCGCGCAACGACGTGCGCACCATGTCGCTGGACTGGAGCCACAGCGACCTGGCCGGCGGCCAGGCGCGCGCCCAGGTCTACAAGCAGGACTTCGCCGCCCTGTACGGCGCGACGGCCGCGACCACCTTCCAGGACTTGCGCATTGCGCCGCTGGGCCAGCTCTTCGACCAATCCGAGGTCGTTGCCGACAAGGCCGGCGTCAAGCTGAGCTGGACCCGTCCCGATCTGCTCGTCGAGGGGCTTGAGCTGACCACCGGCCTGGACTGGCTGAAGGACACATCCCAGCAGCGCCTGGCGCTCACCGACCGCACGTGGGTGCCTCCGCTGAAGTTCACGAGCACGGCGCCTTTCGCCCAGCTCGAGTACGAGGTGGGGGCGTTGACCATCCGCGGCGGTGCGCGCCGGGAGAGCGCCAACCTCAGGGTCGACAGCTACCGGACGCTGGCCTACTACAAGGACACCGCCGTGCAGGGCGGCGAGCGCAGCTTCAACCAGTGGGTCAAGAGCCTGGGGGCGGTCTGGCGCCTGGGCGGTGGCTGGTCCACCTTCGTGGCCTACAACGAGGGCTTCGGCGTGCCGGATGCAGGCTTGGTGCTGCGGGCAGTCAACACGGCCAACCAGTCGGTGGACAAGCTGATCTCGCTGGAGCCCGTGGTCACAGACAACCGTGAAGTGGGTCTGGCCTGGCGCGGGCGCCTGGGCAGCTTCTCTGCGTCGGTCTACGACTCCCGCTCCGATCTAGGCTCCCAGATCCGCGTCGACGCGGCCACCGGCGTCGGCAGCGTGCTGCGCGTGCCAGTCCACGTGAAGGGCTTCGAGTTCAGCGGCGAAGTCAAGCCGCTGGCGGATTGGACGCTCAGCGCGAGCTATGCCCGCACCCGCGGCAAGACGGCGGCGCAGCCCGACGCGCCGCTGGACGTGAGCCTGGGGGCTCGCTCGCAGGGACCGGACAAGCTGGTGCTGGCCGCCGCCTGGCAGTTCGCGCCCAAGGGCAATGTGCGCCTGCAGGCCACGCGCCTGGCTTCGCGCCACATCAACACCGGCCGCGTGGTCGGCACCTCGAGGCTGGAGGAGAACTTCGAGGGCTACACGCTGGCCGACCTGGCGGCCACCTACGGCACGGCCTGGGGCGACTTCGGTGTCGGGGTCGAGAATCTGTTCGACCGGCAGTACGTCGGCTACTACTCGCAGGCCAATCCGGCAGGCACCAACGACGACTACTTCGCCGGACGGGGGCGCACCTTGACCGTCAGCTGGCGACGCAGCTTCTGATGCGCCGCTTCTGGCTGAAGCTGCACCGCTGGCTGGCGCTGGCGCTGGCCCTGCCGCTGCTCGTCGTGGCCCTGCTGGGCAGCAGCCTTGTCGTGCTCAAGCCGCTGGATCGCTGGCTCAATGCCGAGCTGTTCAGCGTGCCTGCGGGCGCGGCCGCACCCGACCTGCTGGAGCGCACGCGGCAGATACTGCGCGCCGAGTTCGGACCTGGCGCGTCCTTCGTGCTGCGCCCGCCGCGTGAACCGGGCGAGAGCCTGCGCGCGACGGTACGGGGCACTCCGTGGGAGGGTTTCGTCCACTTCGACCCCCGCGATGGCCGGGAACTGGGCCGCAGAGGCGAGCG
Organism: Roseateles sp.; assembly: GCF_036404855.1. GTDB lineage: Bacteria > Pseudomonadota > Gammaproteobacteria > Burkholderiales > Burkholderiaceae_C > Pelomonas. Next base: position 910 of record NZ_DASWYS010000168.1, on the reverse strand, counting down.
CGAGGGGGCGTTCAACTTCGTTTTCGAACTGCACAGCTCGTTGCTGATGAATGAGACGGGCAAGCCGCTGCTGGCCGTGCTGGCCCTGGCCTACGCGGTCCTGCTGGTTGGCGGCCTGGTGCTTTGGTGGCCCAAGCGCTGGAAGCAGGGCTTTGCGCTGGTGCTGGACCGCGGGCTGTTGCGGGGGCTGTTCGACCTGCATCGCACCGGCGGCGCGGTGCTCGGCCTGCTCATCGCCGTGCCGGTGTTCAGCGGCGCCTACATGGCCTGGAAGCCGATTCCGCAGGCGGTGACGTCCATTGCCGGACAGGTGCCGCTGGCTCCGCCCAATGTGAGTGCGGGTGAGGGCGCTCGACCGCCTGTCGCGCTCGACATGCTGGTTGCGACCGCCAGGGCCCGTTTCGATGGGGCGCCAGCTGGCTACATCGCCGTGCCGGCAGTTGGGGCCAAGCCGGTGCGCGTGCGCCTGATCCTGGCTGACGACCCGCACCCGAACGGGCTGACCTCAGTCTGGATGCATCCGCTGACCGGCGCGCTGCTGCGGGTGGATCGCTGGAATGAACTGGACGCCGGCGCCCGCGCTAACAGTGTCATCTATCCGCTGCATACAGGGGAGCTCGGCGGCCTCGCGCTCGAGGTGGTGAATGCGCTGCTGGGGCTGGCCCTGGTGCTTCTCGGCGTGGCCGGGCTGTGGTTGTGGTGGCTGCGAAGGCGCCCGGAGAAGCAGCGCCCGCCGCGCGGGCGCAGGGATCTCGCCAAGGTGTAGCCGGGGCGCTGCATGGGATCCGCCCTTTGCCCATTGCTCTTTGCTCTTTCCGGCGGTCCTCATGAGAAGGGCTGCTGGCCTTCCCGGGAAGTCCGCCCATCTGAGGGAGCTTCATCCAGACGCACCCTGGTAGGGCAGCGTCGC
>NZ_DASWYS010000167.1:0-36296 GCF_036404855.1 Roseateles sp. | reverse complement strand
GTGCAGGCCGAGCGCCACTACGGGTTGGTGCGCCACCGCACCAGCCCGGCCGCCGAGGCCTTCGCCGCATGGCTGCACGCGCACTGCCGCGCGGTCGAAGCCGCGTAGGCGGAAAACTCTTCCGCCGCGGGCCGAGGTTTTTTCCGGGGCGGCGGGCGCGGCGCGGGCCTAGCATCGCGGCCTGACACAAACCGCCATTGCATCGCCATGCCCGTCATCACCTGCATCGAAGACCTGCGCCAACTCGCCGAGAAGCGCGTGCCGCGCATGTTCTACGACTACGCCGACTCCGGCTCCTGGACGGAGACGACCTACCGCGCCAACGAGAGCGACTTCCAGGCCATCAAGCTGCGCCAGCGCGTGGCCGTCAACATGGAAGGCCGCAGCACGGCCGTGAAGATGGTCGGCCAGGACGCCAAGATGCCCGTGGCCATCGCGCCTGTCGGCCTGACCGGCATGCAGCACGCCGATGGCGAGATCCACGCCGCGCGTGCGGCCGAGAAGTTCGGCATCCCGTTCACGCTGTCGACGATGAGCATCTGCTCCATCGAGGACATCGCGGAGCACACGTCGGCGCCGTTCTGGTTCCAGCTGTACATGATGCGCGACCGGGATGCGATGGCGCGCATGATCGACCGCTGCAAGGCCGCCAAGTGCTCGGCCCTGGTGCTGACGCTGGACCTGCAGGTGATCGGCCAGCGCCACAAGGATCTGAAGAACGGCCTCACCGCGCCGCCGCGGCCCACGCTGGGCAACATCCTCAACCTGATGACGAAGCCGCGCTGGTGCCTGGGCATGGCCGGCACCAAGCGGCACACTTTCCGCAACCTGGTGGGTCATGTGAAGGGCGTCAGCGACATGCGCTCGCTGTCGGCCTGGACCAACGAGCAGTTCGACCCGCGGCTGTCCTGGGCCGACATCGCCTGGGTCAAGGAACAGTGGGGCGGCAAGCTCATCCTGAAGGGCATCATGGATGTGGCGGACGCCAAGCTGGCCGTGCAGGCCGGCGCGGACGCCATCGTCGTCAGCAACCACGGCGGGCGGCAACTGGACGGCGCGCCCAGCAGCATCCACGCGTTGCCGGCCATCGTGGCCGAGGTGGGCTCGCAGATCGAGGTGTGGATGGACGGCGGCATCCGCTCCGGCCAGGACGTGCTCAAGGCCTGGGCCCTGGGCGCCAAGGGCACCATGATCGGCCGCGCGATGGTCTATGGCCTGGGCGCCATGGGCGAGGAAGGCGTCGCCAAGGCGCTGGCCATCCTGCACAAGGAGCTGGACGTGACCATGGCCTTCTGCGGCCACACGCAACTCGCCAACGTGACGCGCGACATCCTCGTGCCGGGCACCTTCCCGACGGCCTGACGCTTGCGCCGCCCTCGCGCGACGGCCCGCATCCAGTCGAGAACCGCCGCTTGCCCGAACAACCGGCATGCCGCTAGGCTGCGCGCCATGCATGCCCTCCGCTCTACCCAACGGGCCCTCCTCGCGCTCGCGGCACTGCCGCTGCTGGCCGCCGCCCAGCACCCCCTCCCGGATGCCGCCGCCCTCGATGCCGAGGCCGCGCGGCTGATGGCGGCCACGCAGGCGCGCGGCCTTGCAGTGGCGGTCATCGACGCCGGCCGCGTCGTGCAGGTGCGGGCTTACGGCGAGCGCAACGCGAGCGGCCAGCCGCTGCTCACGGACACGGTCATGTACGGCGCGTCGCTGACCAAGGCGGCATTCGCCTACACCGTGCTGCAACTGGTGGAGGAAGGACGGCTGACGCTGGACAGGCCGCTCGCGGCCTACCTCGCCCAGCCGCTGCCCGACTACCCCGACGACAAGCGCTACGGCCCCTGGTCGGGCCTGGCCGGCGACGATCGGTGGCGGCAGCTGACGGCACGCATGTTGCTGACGCACAGCAGCGGCTTCGCCAACTTCGCCTTCCTGGAACCCGACGGCCGGCTGCGCATGCACTTCGACCCCGGCACGCGCTACGCCTACTCCGGCGAGGGACTGATCTTGCTTCAGTTCGTGCTGGAACGCGGGCTGGGGCTGGACCTCGGTGCCGAGATGCAGCACCGCGTGTTCGACCGCTTCGGCATGACGCGCACCAGCATGACGTGGCGCGCGGACTTCGCCGCCAACCTGGCCGACGGCTGGAAAGACGATGGCAGCGTGGAGCCGCACGATCCGCGCAGCAGGGTGCGAGCCGCCGGTTCCATGGACACCACCATCGCCGACATGGCAAAGCTGGCCGCCGGCGTCATCAACGGCGAAGGCCTGTCCGCCAAGGGCGCGGCCGCGCTGAGCACACCGGGGCTGCCCATCACGACCGCCTCGCAGTTCCCGACCTTCCAACCCGAACTGCCGCTGTCCGAACGCCGCACGGACCTCGCCGCCGGCCTGGGCGTCGTCACCTTCCTCGGTCCGCAGGGCCCGGGCTATTACAAGGGCGGGCACAACGACAGCACGGGCAACACCTGGGTCTGCGTGAAGCCGAAGAAGCGCTGCGTCGTCATCCTCGCCAACGACGTGCGCGCCGAGCGCGCCTTCCCGGCGCTGGTGCGTTTCGTCCTCGGCGAGACGGGCGTGCCCTGGCGCTGGGAGTACGGCAGCCTGCGGTTCGTGGACTGAGCCCGTCGTCAACGGGCGGGCGCGTCGTCGTCCAGCCGCGCGTGGTAGCCCGTGGCGCCCCGCTTCCAGTACGCGGCCACCTTCATGGCTTCCTTGGGATGGCCCTTCTCGTGCAGCAGGATGTCGCGCAGCCGGGCCATAAGCTGGGCCTCGCCGGCGCACCAGACGAAGCCGTCGCCCGGCGGCAGCGCCAGATCGCGCAGCGCCTGGGCCAGCGCCTCGGGGGAGGCGACGAAGCGCGGCACAGCCGAGGCGCGCGTCGGCCATGCGGGCGCGTCGGGCATCAAGAGCAGCACCTGCACGCGGGCATCGGCTGGCAGCTCCTCCAGCCGGCGCGCGATGGCCGGCCAGGCGCTGTCGTCGCCGACCAGCAGATGCCAGTCGTAGTCCGTCGGGATGACCATGGAGCCGCGCGGGCCGGCCACCGTCAGCGCCTGGCCGGCCCGCGCTTGAGCAGCCCATTCGGTGAACGGGCCCTCGCCATGCAGCGCGAACTCCAGCACCAGTTCGCCGCGTTCCGTGTCGAAGGCGCGCGGCGTGTAGTCGCGCATCTGCAGTCCACCCGCGCCGTCGGGCAGCATCAGCTTCACATGGTCGTCGAAGGAGGCGGACTCGAACGTCCGCAGCGAATCGCCCTGCACGGTGACGGCCACGAAGCGCCCGCCCCGCGGCTCGACGCGGACGACGCGCAGCTCGCGGCGCTGGAGTTCGTAGCGCACGCGCTGGATGCGGCGCCGGGGTTCGGCGTCAGTGTCAATGCTCATGGCGGGTCGGCTTGCGGCCTCAATGGTTGATAATGTCATCCATCATGCGGAACAAAGTTGATAATGTCAACAACATGGCCAACGCTGCCAGCACGGCGACCGAGGTCTTCGAGACCATCCACACGCTGATGCACCTGTTCCGTGGACAGCAGTTCCGCGCGCTGCGCGACGGTCCGGCTGCCATCACGCACATGGAGGCCAAGGCGCTGGCCTTCTTCGCACGCCACCCCGGCGCGACGCCGAGCGAGCTGGTGGCGCACAGCGGGCGCGACAAGGCGCAGATCGCGCGGCTCATCGCCGGGCTGAAGGAGCGGGATCTGCTGCGGGCCGAGGCCGACCCCGCGGACCGCCGCGTGCAGCGCCTGCATCTGTCGCCCGAGAGCACGAAGGCGCAGGAGGCCGTGCGCACCCAGGGCGAGCGACTCGCGCAGGCGGCGATGCGCGGGTTGAGCCCCGCCGAGCGCGACCAGTTGCTGGACCTGCTGTCGCGGGTGCGCGCCAACCTGGACGCGGCCAGCTGAGCCGGCCCCCGGTTCAGGCGCTGCCGCGCGAGCCCCAGATGATGACGGCCATGCCGGCGAAGCAGATCGCGACGCCGAGCCAGTCCGTCACCGTGGGCCTGACCTTGTCCACCACCATCAGCCAGACCATGGCCACGCCGATGTAGACGCCGCCGTAGGCCGCATACACCCGACCGGCGGCCGTGGGATGCAGTGACAGCAGCCAGGCGAAGGCGGCCAGGCTCGCCGCGCCGGGCACCAGCAGCCAGGCCGACGCGCCCTGGCGCAGCCACAGCCAGGGCAGATAGCAGCCGACGATCTCCGCCAGCGCGGTGAGCACGAAGAGGCCGAAGGTCTTGAGCATGTCCCTGGGGTCCTCAAGCTCGCCGTGGCCGGGGGCGCAGCGGCTTCAGCAGCTCGCCCAGCGCGTTGTGGTCGATCTCGTACATCAGCGCCAGCAGCCGGCCGATCTCGCCCTTGGGAAAGCCCTCGCGCGCGAACCAGGCCAGGTAGTTGCCCGGCAGGTCGGCGATCAGCGTGCCCTGGTGCTTGCCAAAGGGCATCTCGGTCGACACGAGCTTGAGCAGGTCTTCGGGGTTCATGCCGCCGTCAGAGCCAGCGCAGGCGCTTGAAGCGCCAGTACAGCGCCCCGCTGACCAGCGCGATGGCGCCCAGGGCCATCGGGTAGCCGAACGCCCACTTCAGTTCCGGCATGGTCTCGAAGTTCATGCCCCAGATGCCGGCCAGCGCCGTGGAGGCCGCGAAGATGGCTGCCCAGGCCGCCAGCCGCTTGGTGACCAGGGATTCGTCGATGGTGACGAGCGTGAGGTTGACCTGGGTCGCGGCGATGATGGTTTCGCGCGCGGCGTCGACGCTGGCCTGGATGCGCAGCAGGTGGTCGTAGACGTCGCGGAAGTAGTCCTGCATGGCCTTGCAGACGACCGGCACGCGCCCGCCGTGGAGCTTGGCGGACACCTCCAGCAGCGGCGTGACGGCGTGCCGCAGCACGGCCAGGCGCTGCTTCAGGCTGAACAGCTGCTGCACGACGGCCTGACGGTCCTGGCGCGGCTGGAACATGGTGGCCTCCAGGGCCTCCAGCTCGGCCTCGACCGCGTCCATGTGGGGGAAGTAGCGGTCCACCACCGCGTCCATCAATGCGTAGAAGACGAAGCCCGGCCCCTGGCGCAGCAGGTCGGGTTCGCGCTCCGCGCGGCCGCGCACGCCGAGGAAGCCCTGCACGCTGCGGTGGCGCACCGACACGATGAAGCGCGGGCCGACGAAGACGTGCACCTCGCCCACCTCCAGGCCCTCGGGGCCGGCCTCGAGCAGGTGCATGGCGGCGAACAGCATGTCGCCGTACTCCTCCAGCTTGGGCCGCTGGTGGCCCTTGCGGGCATCCTCGACCGCCAGCGGCGGCAGGTCCAGTTCGCGCTGCAGCAGGTCCAGCTCGTCATCGGTGGGGTCGCGAAGCGCGATCCAGACGAAGCCGCTCTGCCGCTCCAGCGCCTCGGAAACGCCCTCCAGGCCCGGCTCGGCCACGATGCGGCCATCCTCGTACACGGCGCTGTTGATCAGCATGGCGGTCGGCGTTCCGGCAAGACTTCAGGAGGACTTCGGCAGCGCGAGCTGGGTGATGTCGATGCCACGCTCGCGCGCGATGGCCTCGAGCACCGGCAGCAGCGGCCCCAGCTTCTCGTCCAGCGCGTCGCGCACCGTGTCGACGACCACCTGGGTGCTGCGTTCGATCTCGATGTGCACGGCGTCGCCCACCCCCTTGTCACCGAACGTCGTCATGCGCAGCGTTTCAGGGATGAGCCAGACCTCGAACCAGCCCGAGCCGTCGCGCTCGCGCCGGGCCTCCGCGACCGTCAGGCTGCAGCCGTTGACGCCCACATAGCCCTTGGCGAAGACATAACGCATCCACGGCGCGGGCAGCGAGAAGCGGATGACGTGGTTGTTGTCGGGCTGACGCACCTCGGCGATGCGGGCCGAGACGTCGACGTGGCCGGACAGCGGGTGGCCGCCGATCTCGACGCCCTCCCTGGCCGCGCGCTCCACGTTCAGGCCCGAACCCGGCTTCAGCCCGCCCAGCGTGGTGAGGTTCAGGGTCTGCGCCATCACGTCGAAGCTGGCCTCGCCGGGCACCGGCCGCTCGGTGACGGTCAGGCAGACGCCGTCGCAGGACACGCTGGCGCCGATGGCCAGCTCGTCGTCGAAACCGGGCGGGAACTTCAGGCGCAGCGTGTGCAGGCCTTCGCGGGCGTCGATGGATTCGACACGGGCCACGCCCTGGACGATGCCGGTGAACATCAGCGGCCGCCCTTCTCGGCGAAGGCGTCGGCCGAGAAGCCCACGGTCAGGCTGCCATCGGCCCAGCGCACCACCGGACGCTTGATGACGCTGGGCTCGGCCAGCATCAGCTCGGTGGCCGAGGCATCGTCCACCACGGCCGCCTTGGCCGCGTCGTCCAGCTTGCGCCAGGTGGTGCCGGCGCGGTTGACGAGCTTGTCCCGGCCCAGCGCCTGGAGCCAGGCCGGCAGCTCCGCGGCCGGGACGCCCTGCTTCTTGAAATCGTGGAACGCGACCTCCAGGCCCTGGCCGGCCAGCCAGGTGCGGGCCTTCTTGACGGTGTCGCAGTTGGGGATGCCGTAGACGGTGATCATGGCCGTCACCGTACCATGAGCCCATGATCGACTGGTTGGATGAGGACTCCCTGGATTTCCCGCCGAGCGTTCGAGCGCTCGGCCCCGAGACGGACGCACCGGGCCTGCTGGCCGCCGGCGGCACGCTGACCCCGGAGCGGCTGGCCGCCGCCTACCGCCGCGGCATCTTCCCCTGGTACGGCCCCGGCCAGCCGCCGCTGTGGTGGGCGCCCGACCCGCGCATGGTGCTGCAGACCGCCGACTTCAAGCTGTCGCGTTCGCTGCGCAAGACGGTGCAGCGCTTTGCCACCACGCCCGGCTGCGAGATCCGCGTCGACTTCGACCGCGCCACCGTGCTGCGCGCCTGCGCCAGCGCGCCGCGCGAGGGCCAGGCGGGCACCTGGATCGTGCCCGAGCTGCAGGCGGCCTACCTGGCCTGGCCCGCCATGCACAGCGTCGAGACCTGGATGCACGGCGAACTGGTCGGCGGCCTGTACGGCGTCAACCTCGGGCGCATGTTCTATGGCGAATCGATGTTCATGCGCCGCACCGACGCGTCCAAGATCGCGCTGTGCGCGCTGATCTGCCTGTGCCGCACCTTCGACATCCCCTGGATCGACTGCCAGCAGAACACCCGGCACCTGGCCTCGCTGGGTGCCGCTGAAGTCCCCCGAAGCGTGTTCGAAGCCCATCTCGCCGCCCATGTGGAGGCTGCCACGCCTGGGCCGTGGACCTATCATCCGGACCACTGGCACCGGCTGCTGACCCCAACGTGACCCACCCCAAAGAACTGCCCCTCGCGCAGATCCAGTTCTATGCCACGGCTGCGTACCCGTGCAGCTACGTCGCGGGCCGCCAGGCTCGCTCCCAGGTCGCCACGCCCAGCCACCTGATCCACGCCGACGCCTACTCCAACCTCGTTGCCGCAGGGTTCCGTCGCAGCGGACTGTTCACATACCGCCCCTACTGCGACCAGTGCCGCGCCTGCATCGCGCTGCGCGTGCCCGTGGAGCGCTTCGAGGCCACCCGCTCCCAGCGCCGCGCCTGGAAGGCCCACCGCCACCTGCAGGCCAAGGTCATGCGCCTGGGCTATTCGCCCGAGCACTACGCCCTGTACCTGCGCTACCAGGCCGGCCGGCACTCGGGGGGCGGCATGGACCACGACAGCGTGGACCAGTACACCCAGTTCCTGCTGCAATCGCGCATCAACTCCCGCCTGGTCGAATTCCGCGAACCCATGCCCGACGGCACCCTGCCCCTGCGCATGGTGTCCATCCTGGACATCCTCAGCGACGGTCTGTCGGCGGTCTACACCTTCTACGACCCCGACGTGGAGGGCAGCTTCGGCACCTACGGCGTGCTGTGGCAGATCCAGCAGGCCCGGGAGCTCAAGCTCAGCCACCTCTACCTGGGCTACTGGATCGAGGAAAGCCCCAAGATGGCCTACAAGGCCGGGTTCCGGCCCCACCAGGTGCTGCAGAACGGGGTCTGGATGGACGCTGACTGAACGCGTCGCGGTCCGTGAGGGCGGCCGTCGATGCACGCCGGTGAAACCGGCTCTGCGACCTTCGGACCCCAGCCTCTTCTCGCCAGCGCCTGCCGTCCCGCCAAGCGCCTAGACGAGGACCTCGACGCAGGCGGGGTGCCCCAGGAACCCCTCGGGGCTGGCGCTGCGACCATAGGCACCGCTCTGGTAGACGATGGCCAGATCGCCGATCTCGCCGCGCGCCATGTCCATGCGGTCCGCCAGCAGGTCCAGCGGCGTGCACAGCGGGCCCACGACGCTGGCCGGCTCCGTCGTCGTCTCGCTGCGGCCCTGCGGCTCGACCGAGGCGGGGTAGTTCTTGCGCAGCACCTGGCCGAAGTTGCCTGAAGCCGACAGGTGGTGATGCAGCCCGCCATCCGCCACCAGGAACACCTGGCCCCGCGAGACCTTGCGGTCGACGATGCGGCTGACGTAGACGCCGGCCTCGCCGACGAAGTAGCGGCCCAGCTCGATGACCAGCCTGGCCTGCGGCAGATCGGTCCCGGCGCGGACCTGCAGCGCCGCGAGGTTGTCGGCGATGGGGGCCAGGTCCAGCCGCGTCTCGCCGGGAAAGTAGGGAATGCCGAAGCCACCGCCCAGATTCAGGAACCTGACCGGCGCGGGCGCCGATTCAGCCAGGCGCAGGGCCAGTTCATAGCTCTTGAGCTGGGCTTCGCAGATGGCCTCGGCCTTGAGGTTCTGCGAGCCGGCGAACAGGTGAAAGCCTTCAAAGGCCACGCCATCGCCGCTGAGGCGCCCCACTTCGGCCAGCACCTCGGGCAGGGCTTCTACGTCGATGCCGAACTGCTTGGGGCCGCCGCTCATGCGCATGCCCGAGCCCTTGAGCTCGAAGTCGGGGTTCACGCGCAGCGCGACGCGGGCCGGCAGGCCCAGGCGCTGGGATGCGCGCGCCAAGGGGGCCAGCTCGCGCACCGATTCGACGTTGACCAGCACGCCGGCGGCCACCGCCTGACCCAGCTCGATGTCGCGCTTGCCGGGCCCGGCGAAGCTGATCTCGTGCGGGTCGGCGCCAGCATTCAGCGCCACCTGCAGTTCGCCGGCCGACGCCACGTCGATGCCGTCCACCAGCCCGGCCATCAGCTGCACCAGCGCCGGCATGGGGTTGGCCTTCATCGCGTAGTGCAGCTCGATGCCTTGCGGCAGCGCTGCGCGCAGCTCGGCCACGCGCGCCTTCAGGAGGCCGCGGTCGTAGGCGTAGAACGGCGTCTGCCCGACGCGCTCGGCCAGCACGGACAGTCGCTGGCCACCGACCAGCAGCTCGCCGTTCGCATTGCGGGGGAAGAGCACGGGTGCGTGCTCGAGGGCACGCTTCGGGGGAGTGGTATCGCTCATGCAGCGTTTCGTTCGACCCAGTCGGTCGAGAGGGTCTTGCGGTCGATCTTGCCGTTGGGATTGCGCGGCAGCGGGCCGGCGCGCGGGGCGATGCCGTGCGGCACCATGTACGCCGGCATGCGCGCCTTGCAGGCGGCGGTCAGCGCCGCCAGGTCCAGCTCGCTGGCGCCCTCCGGCGGTGTCGCGATGACCTGGATGGCCTGCCCCAGCGTGTCATGGTCGACGCCGAAGGCCACGCATTCACCCACCAGGCCGGTGGCGTAGAGCACCTCCTCGACCTCGGTGGGACTGACCCGGTAGCCCGAAGTCTTCATCATCTCGTCGCGGCGGCCCACGAAGTAGAGGAAGCCCTCGGCGTCGCGCTTCACCGTGTCGCCCGAGAACACGGCGAACTCGGGCAGCTGCAGACCACCTTCCCGCCCGCCGACGCCCACCGGCAACGGCTTGTAGCGCTCGGCCGTCTTCTCGGCATCATTCCAATAGCCCAGGCCCACGAGGGCGCCGCGGTGCACCAGCTCGCCCGGCTCGTCCGGCGCGCATTCGCTGCCGTCCTCGCGCAGCACCAGGATCTCGGCGTTGGGAATGGCCTTGCCGATGGAGTCCGGCCGGCGGTCCACCTCGGCGGGCGGCAGGTAGGTCGAGCGGAAGGCCTCGGTCAGGCCGTACATCAGGAAAGGCTGGGCCGACGGCGCCTTGGCGCGCAGCAGGTCCAGCGTTGCGCGCGGCATGCGGCCACCGGTGTTGGCGAAGTAGCGCAGATGGGCGTCAATGGCGGCAGGCCATTCGAGCTGGGTCAGCTGGATGTAGAGCGGGGGCACCGCCGTCAGGCCCGTGACCTTCTCGCGCTCCATGGCCTTGAGCACGTCCTTGGGCAGCAGATAGTTCAGCAGCACGACGCGCGCGCCGCTGTGGAAAGCGGTCGTGAGCTGGCTGAAGCCGGCATCGAAGGACAGCGGCAGCGCGGCCAGCAAGGTGTCGCTGGCGCGGTTTTGCAGGTAGCTGGCCACGCTCTTGCCGCCTGCGACCATGTTGCGGTGGGACAGCACCACGCCCTTGGGCCGGCCGGTGGAGCCGGACGTGTACAGGATGGCCGTCATGTCCGTGTCGATGACGCGGTGGCCGGCACGGGCCGGGCTGGCCAGCAGCGCGGCCCAGTCATGCACCGGCACCGGCGCCGAGCCCGTGCCGCTGGTCAGGACGACATGGCGCAGCGAGGGACACTGCGTCAGCACGTCGCCCAGCTGGGCCAGGCGCTCGGGCGAGGTGACCAGCACCCGCACATCGCAGTCGCGCAGGATGAAACCGACCTGTTCGGGCTTGAGCAGCGGATTCAGCGGCACGAACACGCCCCCCGCGGCCGGTGCACCAAAGCTGGCGACCACCGTCTCGAAGCGCTTTTCCAGGTAGATCGCGACCCGCTCGCCACGGGCCAGGCCCAGGCCCATGAGGCCGCTCGCCAGACCCCGCACCGCGGCGTCGAGCTCGGCATAACTGAGCGTTGCCGCGCCGTAGGTCAGGGCCGGGGCGTCGGGCGTGCGCTCGGCGGCAACAGCCACCAGCTCGTTCAGCAGGGTTGATTCGGGCATGAAGCTCTGGCGTTGAGGGCGGGCACGAAGAGTGAAAAAAGTATCTCATGCGCCCCCGAGGCCAAGGGGTGGACTCCCCGGAGGCAAGGGGGCGGCCCGCTAAACTGCGCCGCTGCATTTTTGGACGCAAGACCCCATGGACAACGCCCAGGTCCTCAGCCACGTGCTGAGGCTTCTCGACGACGTGCTGAGCCTGAACGGCCGCGCCCAGACGTTCACGCGCGACACCGCCCTGCTGGGCGCCCTGCCAGAGCTGGACTCGATGGCTGTCGTCAGCCTCATCACCGCGCTGGAAGAGCAGCTCGGCCTGGTCGTCGATGACGACGACATCGACGGCGACACCTTCGCCACCGTCGGCTCGCTGGCGGACTTCGTGGCCGCCCGCCTGGGTTGACGCCTCGCCCTGACGTCTTCTTCCTGCCCGCCGCGGGCGGCGAGCAGCGCCTTTGCGTGTTCCATGCGCCGTCTCTGGCGGCTCAGGGCACCCCGCGTGGCAAGGTGCTCTACCTGCACCCGTTCGCCGAGGAGATGAACAAGTCGCGCCGCATGGCCGCCCTGGCCTGCCGCGCCCTCGCCGAGGCGGGTTATGCCGTGCTGCAGATCGACCTGCGCGGTTGCGGTGACTCTTCCGGCGATTTCGGCGACGCCAGTTGGGCCGACTGGCTGGCCGACGTGCGCCTGGGGCTGGACTGCCTGAACGCCCGGGCGCCGGACGCCCCGCTGTGGCTCTGGGGCCTGCGCGCCGGCTGCCTGCTGGCCACCGAGACGCTGGCCCAGTTGGAGACGCCGGCGCACCTACTGTTGGTGCAGCCGCCGGCCTCCGGCAAGCCGCTGCTGCAGCAGTTCCTGCGTCTCAAGCTGGCGGCCAACCTGGCCGATGGCGGCGGAAAGGGCCAGATGGCCGAGATACGCGCCGCTTTGGGCCGCGGTGAACCGGTCGAGGTGGCTGGCTACCTGCTCAGCCCCGACCTGGCGCTCGGCCTGGAAGCCTCGACACTGACGCCGCCACCTCGCCCCGGGGCCGACGTCCGGGTCGTCTGGCTGGAACTGAGCTCGCGCCCTGACGCCGAATGGACGCCGGTCGCCCAGCAGGCACAGAAGCGCTGGAGCGACGCCGGCCTGCCCGTCGTGGCGGAGCTGCTGCAAGGCCCCGCCTTCTGGCAGACCACCGAAATCGAGGAAGCGCCTGCGCTGATCGAGGCGCTGCAGCGGCTGTTCGGCACGGCAGACGCCTCCCGGAGGGCCGCCTGACATGACGCCGATGACGCCCACCCGCGAGGACGCCCTGCTGTTCGACTGTGAGGGCCAGGCCTTGCCCGGCATTCTCAGCGGTCCCGGCGCCGGCCAAGCCCCCAGCGGCATCGGCGTGATCGTCGTGGTCGGCGGCCCCCAGTACCGGGCCGGCAGCCATCGGCAGTTCGTGCTGCTGGCGCGCGCGCTCGCAGCGCACGGCCACCACTGCCTGCGCTTCGACTACCGCGGCATGGGTGATGGCCAGGGTCCGGCCCGCGACTTCGAATCGACGCGCGAGGACATCGGCGCCGCCATCGCGGCGCTGCGCCGCCAGGTGCCGGAGCTTCGCCGGATCGTGCTCTGGGGCCTGTGCGACGGCGCCTCGGCCAGCCTGCTGCACCTGGTGCAGGGCCAGGCCGCGGTCGACGGCCTGTGCCTGCTCAACCCCTGGGTTCGCTCGGACGACAGCCTGGCCAAGACCCAGGTCAAGCACTACTACGCGCAGCGCCTGAGACAGAAGGAGTTCTGGCTGAAGCTGCTGCGCGGCGGGACGGGACTGGCGGCGCTGCGCGAGTTCCTCGCCAAGCTTCGCACGGTGGCCACCCGCCCGGCCAAGGCCGTGGCCGGCCCGCTCCCCTATCAGGGTCGCATGGCCGCCGCCTGGCGCGCGTTCCCGGGCCCCATCCTGCTGCTGCTCAGTGGCGACGACCTCGTGGCCAAGGAATTCCAGGATCACGTGGCGGCCGATGCCGCCTGGGCCGGCCTGCTGGACCGGCCCGGCCTGACCCGACACGACCTGCCCGGCATCGATCACACCTTCTCGTCGGCCGCCTGGCGCGCCGAGGCCGAAAGGCTGTGCCTCGCCTGGCTGGACCGCGCCTTTGCGCAGCCGAACCCGAACGGAGCGCCATGAGCGGCATTTCTTCCCCCGCCCAATGGACGCTGCACCCGCTGCAGGGCGGCCTGGGCGAGCATGCCGCGGCATGGGACGACCTGCGTCGCCGGCTGTTCGAAGCCAACGCGATGCTGGACAGCCAGTTCGTCAATGGCCTGCTCGACAATTTCGGCGAAGGCCGCGAGGTGTTGGCCGTGCTGCGCCTGGACGGGCAGATCGAGGGCATGTGCCTGCTGGAGCGCAAGTCGCCGCTGGTGTGGAGCAGCTTCCTGCCCTCACAGGCACAGATCGGGCTGACGCTGCTGAAGGACGCGACGTCGCTGCCGTCGCTGATCCGCACGCTGCCGGGCTGGGTGATGGAGCTGGACATGCTCTGCAACGACCCGGACTTCGGCGATCTGGCCACCTCCACCTTCACCGACACCCACACGATCGACCACTGCCTGACGATGCACGTCGAGCTGACCGGCAGCTTCCAGCAGTACTGGAGCGGTCGTCCCAAGAAGCTGGCGCAGAACCTCGACCGCTACCGCCGCCGCGCCGAAACGGAGGGCGTGCAGCAGCACCTGCGCATCGTCACCGATGCAGCCGAGATGGAGGCTGTCGTGGCCCGCTACGCCCTGCTCGAAGTCGAGGGCTGGAAGGGCAGGCGCGGAACCGCCATCGGCAGCTCGCCTGACCAACTGCGCTTCTACCAGCAGCTGATGTGCCGCCTCGCGGAACAGGGGCTGGCCATCGCGTGGGAGCTGTGGTTCAACGACCAGCTGGTGGCCTCGCGCCTGGCGATGCGCGAGGGCAACACGATCACGATGCTGAAGACGACCTACCTCGAGAGCGCTGCGGCTTACTCACCGGGGCGCGAGCTGCTGCGCCGTGCGGTCGAGCATTGCTTCGAGCTGGCGCCTGGGGGGCGCATCGAGTTCTACACCGACGCCACCGAGGACCAACTGCGCTGGGCCAGTGGCAGCCGCTGGGTGCGCCATGTGGCCTTCTATCGCACACCCATCGCGCGCATGGCCGCCACCGCGGCGCGCCTCGGCCGCCGCAGGCTGAAGGGCGACGACGACAACGCCGGCAGCCAGGACTTCAAGGTCGAGGTCTACCGGCATCCGCGGGAGTTCCCCTCCCAGGTGCAGGAGTTCTTCGCCGAGTCGGAATCCATCGACACCCAGTTCGGCGCCGACTGGTATCGCAACCTGATTGATACGGTCTTCCCCGAGCATCCCGGCGTGCGCTTCTACGTGCTGCTGCGCGACGGTCGGCCGGTGGCCGCGCTGCCGCTGATTGCCAACCGCGGCCGCCTGGGTTGGGAACTGCATTCGCTGAGCAACTACTACACAGCGCTCTATGCGCCGTCGCTCAGCGGCAATCCCAAGTGCCGCCACGTGGCCCGACTGATCAAGGCCGCGCACCGGGACCACCCGGGCCTGGTGTCCATGAAGCTGTACCCGCTGTCGACCGAGGCGCCCTCCTTCCGCACGCTTCAGTGCTCGCTGAATCGCGCGAACCTCGCCTGCTTCACCTACTTCGGCTTTGGGAACTGGCACATGCAGGTGTCTCAGGACTGGGCCAGCTACCTTCAGGGCCTCGACGGCCGCCAGCGCAGCACGATCACGCGCATGGGCAAGAAGTTCGCGGCCGAAGGCGGGCGGCTGGAAGTCATCTCCGGCAAGGACGACGTCGAACGTGGCATCCAGGCCTATCAGCAGGTGTATGCCGCCAGCTGGAAGCAGCCGGAGCCTTACCAGGGCTTCATTCCCGGCCTGATCCACCTCTGCGCCGAGCGCGGCTGGCTGCGCCTGGGCGTGGCCTGGGTCGGCGACAAACCAGTCGCCGCGCAGCTCTGGATCGTCGCCAACGGCAAGGCCGACATCTACAAGCTCGCCTATGACGAGGCCTACAAGGCCTACTCCCCCGGCACACTGCTGACAGCCATGCTGATGCAGCGGGCGATGGACGTCGATCGCGTGGGCGAGATCGACTATCTGATCGGCGATGATCCCTACAAGAAGACCTGGATGACGTCGCGGCGGGAACGCTGGGGGCTGGTGGCGTACAACCCCTTCAGCCTGGGCGGCGCCATCGGCCTGGTGCGAGAACTCCTCGGCCGGACGGTTCACATGCTGATGCCAGCTACCGCTCCCGCCACCTCCGTGAAGAAGTAGTCTTGGAAGGCACAGAGCCATGACACGAGATTCAGCATTCCGAAAGCAACCGGCTTCCCTGATAGCGCAGCTCGGTGCCTCGCTACTACTGGCCGCAGTGTCCAGCCTCGCCTCGGCCCAGGGCCTGCCAGCCGGATGCGGCTCGCTCAGCCAGTCCTGGGGGCCGTTTGACTATCGGCCGGAACGGTATATCCCGGAGCCCATCTACCGTTCGCACGCTGCCCTTTTGGCCATCGTCGAGCATGCGCATTTCACGCCCGAAGTCGAGAACCTGATCCGTGGCAAGACCGGCACCCTGCCTGGCGGCGACCTGTCGTACACGCTGGGCGTCTTCCCGAATCACCATCGCGCGCTCATCGCCATCTCGACACTGGCACTCAAGCTGAAATCGCCCCAACCGCCCGAGACGCGCTTCTCGGTCGATTGCTATTTCCACCGAGCGATGGCATTCAGGCCGGACGACCCTATGGTCCGGATGGTCTACGCCAATTACCTGATCCAACTCGGCGAAAAGTCCTCTGCGGAACAGCAGATCGATGCGGTAGCCGCCACGAGCCCCGAAGGCGCGTTCACGCTGAGGAATCTTGCGCTGCTGTACTTCGATGCGAGAAGCTATGACAAGTCGCTACAGTTCGCACACAAGGCCGCAGCGACCGGGTTGAACATCGACCTCATCAAATCGAAGCTGCAGCAGGCCGGCCAGTGGAAAGAAGCGCCGGCAGTCGCGGCTGACACGCCGGCAAGCGAGGCCAGCGGAGCGGCGCACTGAGCTGCCTCGTCGAGACTGAAGCCAAGATGGACAAGCTACATCTGACCGTCCTTTATGGCGGCAATTCTGGCGAGCACGAGGTCTCCCGCCGCTCGGCCGCCTCGGTGTTGCGCCACCTCGATCGGGATCGTTATGTCGTCACCGCCATCGGGATCTCCCGCGACGGCGTCTGGCATCTCCAGCGCGATCCGGTCTTCGAGACGCTGCCAAGCGGTGACCTGTCGCTGACCATCGTGCCGTCAGATCATCCGGTGGCCATCGTCCCCGCCGCAGGCCTCTGGCACGGCGGCGTCCGCCTTGCCGTCGATTGCGTCTTTCCGGTTCTCCATGGGACGCACTGCGAGGACGGCCAGTTGCAAGGTGCGCTGGACACTGCCGGGCTGCCGTACGTCGGTGCCGGCGTGCTGGGCAGCAGCGCGGCCATGGACAAGGCCGTCGCCAAGTCACTGTGGCGTGACGCGGGCCTGCCTATTGTCGACTTCCGGGTGGTCGACGCCAATGACGGCCTGGACGTCCTGGCCGAAGCGCAGCAGGCGTTTGGCTGGCCGCTGTTCGTCAAGCCCTGCAGCGCCGGCTCCTCGCTGGGCGCGTCACGGGCCAACACACCCGCAGAACTTCAGACCGCACTGGCCGAGGCGCTGCGCCATGACAGGCGGGCCTTGATCGAGCCCTGCCTCGACGTGCGCGAACTCGAATGCTCGGTCCTGGGCAACGGTGAGATCACCGTGTTCCCGCCCGGAGAAATCGTGCCAAACGCCGCACATGCCTTCTATGACTACGAAGCGAAGTACGCAGACCCCGACGGCGCCAGCTTGCATGCCGTAGCTCTGGTGGACGCCACTCTGCAGCAGTCGATCATGGACATCGCTCGCGCGGCCTATGCCGCGGTGCGGTGCGAAGGACTGGGACGGGTCGATTTCTTTGTCGACAAGAAGACCGGCCAGCTGTTCTTGAACGAAATCAACACCCTGCCCGGCTTTACAAGTATCAGTATGTATCCGCGCATGTGCGAGGCCGGTGGGCTTGGATATGCTGACCTGCTGGATCGTCTGGTAGGGCTGGCCCTGGAGCGCGGTCCCGCGATCAGAGCCTCAAGACCGTAGCCTCGGCTTGCCGGGCTTGCCGGTCATTGCTGTCGCTTACACAGGTGTCAAGGGAAACCTCTTAACCTTGACAAGTTTTGCGGTGTCGAGGGCTCGAACCGCTCTCTTGACTCCTGATGCCGCTGAATGACTACTCTCGATCGCCGCCACTTCCTGCTGACTGTTGCCTCCGTCCCTGGGTCGGCCTTAACCGCCTGCGGGGGTGGCAGCGGCGAGGCACCAGGAACCATCTCGACGCCAGCTTCGCCTTCCTCCGCACCGTCGGATTCGGCCTCCGCAGTCATCGAAGCTGCTCCGAACAAACCCACGCCGCCCCAGCCCAGCACCACGGTCGGACAGCTGAATCTGACCGGTCCGTCGGGCGGTCTCGAGCGCTCACTCTCCAGCCTCTTCACGGTCAGTTGCTCGGTGCCGGTCGGTCGCAAGGTGCGCATCACGCCCAGCGACGGCGCCGGGGGGCAATTCTGGTCGTCCACCAGCCAGCCGGGCGACTACGGCTCGGTCTACCTGACCGCCTCGACCCCCACCGCGACCTTCCTTTATGCACCATCGTCCACCGGCGCCAAGACGATCACGCTGACCAACGATGGCGGGCTAGCAAATCCTGCGGCATACGCCTATACAGCCGCGGCGGCAACGCCAGGATCGGCGACGCCATTCAGGCTTGTCCGCGGCGGCGTCACGGTGGGCCGCTATGCCACGCTTCAGCAGGTCAAGGACCAAGGGGGCTGGCAATCCGGCGACGTGGTCAAGGTGACCGGAGGCACGTACGTCGTGTTCAACCCCACGGACCCGGGCAATACAACACTGGTCACCAATACGGGCGGAGTGCAGACCGGCGTGCTGGTCGATACGACTATCGAGTGGGAGACGCCCGGCCAGCCCATGGTGCTGGATTACAGCCGCTATTGGCAGATCGGCATGCTGAGTGGCGGCCAGCCCCAGTTGCTGACGATGGGCCAGTCCTGCCGCAATCTGACCGTCCGGGGCCTGCACTTCCGCGGCGCCCGTACGCCCATGGGTGAAAGCCGGCTCGGCGCCGCAATCTGGACCACGGTCAGCACAGTGAACGGCACACACCCGGCCGCCACGCTGACGGTCGAGTACTGCAAGTTCTGGCAGTGCATTGACGGCATCCATACGCAGGAAACCCACTACGGCCTGAGCAACTACATCCGCTATTGCGTCTTCGAGGACAACAGCGATCCACAGGGGCTACGTCACGACATCTACACCGGCCGCAATGCCTTGACCTACGTGCTGGGATGCAGCTTCCGCAAGACACCGGGTCAAGGCTACCCGCAGGCCGGCATGGGTCATGCCATCAAGTCGCGTTGCCGGGCCACCACCGTGCTGGCCAACATGATTGACGTGCAGATGTTTGCCGACGGCACGGGCGGCTGCGCGCAGAACATCAACACGCCCAACGGCGGCGTGGTCGTGATCGCGGGCAACGTCATCAACCACTACGGTTCGTTGAGCAATAACAACGACGGCAACTGCTTGCGCTACGGCGACGACCAGCACACGAAGACGGTGGATACGAACCCTGATCCATCTTTGACCGCGCATTCGTTGCTGCTGGCCCAGAACACGCTGCGCAAATACAACGGCCGCCCAGCGGACGGCAGCGACAAAGCGCTGATCAGCATCTACCCGACTGGCGTCGCCACAACATTGCTCAGCGGGTCGGGCAACCAGATCCCGGTCGCAACGGTGGTGCGCAACAACATCGTCGCCTCAGATACCGCCCGCGCAACCGGTTTCGTGAGTCAGTATCCTGCCAATACCGAGGTGTCAGTATCGGTATTGGCAAACAACGGCGAGTACACAGGCGCCCAGATTGTCGGCGCACCGGCCGTCAACGACGCGCCATTCGAGTGGGCGGGTGATTTCACTCCACCATTGCCGCGCAGCGACAGTCTGCGCGGCGCGCGTACGCGCTACCTGCCAGGTTGGTTGCCGACGACGGCCTGGCAATGGAAGGAGATTCCCGGTACCGTCTGGGCGGACTACATCCGGGACGACGGCAATGGCGTTGCGCCCAAGGTCACCACTCTCGACCCTGGCCCCAGCAAGACTTATCTAGCCACGTGGGAGTATTCCGGGCCGACCTACAGCCGGAAGAACCACGAAATCTGGATGTTCGGCGGTGGGCATGCCGGCAGCACCATCAACATCCTCACGCGCTGGAATCTGCACAAAGAGTCCCCCGACGTCGAGATGGTCAGTGCGCCGACAGCGGAGGCATTGCGCCGGTCCTGGGTGTTTGGCGGCAAGTTGCTGAGCGGCGCCTATTTCCCGGCCGACGGCAAGCCCTACTCGCCGCACTCGTACTGGAACAACATGTATTCGGACAGCCGGGACGAATTCATCAGCTTCGGCATCGCGGCGATCGCCACATCGACTGACGGGGCGAACCTGACGGCAGGGACTGCCTCGTTCCATGACGTTGCCGGCCATCCACGGTCAGGCCCGTGGCGGCCTGCCAAGTACTACGCCGACATTCCAACCTACCCGGACGGCTCATTTGAGTACTACGGCCCGCGCGCGATGTCTCACGACGGGAACACGATCTACTACTGGCCGCAGGGCCAGGGCATGAAGAAATACAGCTTTGCCACCAACACGCACAGTCACGTTGGCGGAACCGTGAGTATGCCCAGCACCCGACTGGCGGTCAGTGGTGACAGTATGGCGACGCTGCATGTCGATCCGGACAGTAGCGGCGGGTGGGTCGTTCAGACCTGCGACCTCACGACCGGCCAGCGAAGAGGCATCACTGTCAGTGGCGACACGATTCCATCCGGCCTCCAGTGCTACGGCGTGGAATGGGTTGAGCCCCTTGGCGCCTATGTCACTCTCTGGATCACTGCGGGGGCCTTCAACAACGACACGATCAAGACCGATCCGAACATCGCCACTATCGTGGTGGCGACGCTGCGGCTCACCGGACCGAGCTCGGCTACTGCGACGCTGAAGCCGGTCAAGGGTCAAGGCCCCACCAAATGCAACAGCGTGCGGGGGATGTTCTACGACCCCACCTATGGCTGCCTGGTCGTGGCCACGTCCCCGACGAAGCCGCTGATGGCCCTCAAAGTCGCCTGAGCCCCTACGCTGGCTGGCGCCATCGGCATTCTCAGCCAGCCGGTAGTTCGTAACGCCCGGCGGACGCACGGGCGTAGCGTGCGTAGACCAATGCTGCCTTCAGCGCATAGTCGTAATTGGCAACGCCCAAGCGCCAAGCCAGGTGCATCAGCCTGAGCACGGGCTTGTTTAGAACACCGGCCGGGAAGCTGCGGTCCGCCAGCATCGCACGGGTGCGCTCATCCAGGTCCTGGCGTAAACGCTTCTGCTGCGCCGGGCTGGCCGGCGTGCTCCATTGGTCTGGCACGTCAGCCGGCACAGGCACAGGGCTCGGCACGTGGCCTGGATACGCCTGCCAGGGCACCTCCAGCACGGTGCGGTCAAACAGCTCCAGCCAACGCGCATAAAACCCGTGGTAAAGGCACGGGTCGGCCGGTAGCGCGGTCAGGTACTCCATGAGCTCGCTGTCGTAGAACGGCAGCTGGAACTCCAGGCGGTGCTGGTCGATGGTCTCGAAATGATTGACTAAATGTCGCCGCGGGCCGTTGAGATTCAGGAAGATATAGAGCGCGCGCACCGGGTCGGCCTGATGTTGCGCCTGCATCTCCTGCTTCAGCGCGGCCACCAAATGACCGTCGAAGCGGCGCGCGACCTCGGGCTTAAGGATGCGGGTGAGCAGGCTCTTGCTCTGCTGACTCAGGAAGGTCTGGATCCCGCCGTCCCAGTCGCCGGCCCGCAATTGCCGGACGATCTCGGGGCTGATGTAGACATGGCCTAGGCCCACGCTGCCCCCCTCCCCGGTCCAGACCACATGCGGGCGATCGGCTTCCCGCGCCTTGCGGGCGGTCGAGGCCGCCCAGGTCTCGGCCATCACCGCCGACCAGTTCGGGCCGGGCTCGGTTGGAAGTTCGTAGTGCAACGCCCCGCATTTCTCGGCGTACTGTTTCGCGAAGACTTGGTCCTGCGTTCCGGCCAGCGAGTAGTTGAAGGTGTAGGTATGCACCTGTTCAGCACGCAATGCGGCAACGACAACTCGCGAGTCCAGGCCACCACTGAGGTAGGCGAACGTCGTCTTGTCGCCATGCAGGCGCCGGCGCATGGCGCGCTGGAACAGACGGTAGACCTCGGCCCGCGCCTGCTCCTCGGGTACGTCAATCGGCTGGATGGAACTCCATTCGAAGTAGCGACTGGACGTCACGCCCTCCGGGCGGACGCTGAGCACCTCGCACGGCAGCAGCATCTTGATGCCGGCATACGGTGTCCCCGGGCCAAAGGGGTAGCCGAAGGCCGTGATCTCGGTCAGTGCCTGAACGTCAGCGGACTTCGGTAAGGCCTCGAGTGCCTCAAGGATGCGCAGGGCGCTGGAGAAATAGACGAAGTCGCCATGAATGGCGTAGTACAGCGTGCGCAGACCGAGGCGGTCGGCGATCAGGTGGCCGATACCACGAGCCGGGTCATAGAAGGCTGCGCAGAAAGTGCCTGCGCTATGCCTCAACGCACTGAAGTCATCGCTCGCCCATTGGGCATGCATGGCCAGCAGATGTCGGTCGCGCGTGTCCCCCTCGCCGCCGCCGTCAGCCAACAGCGGCTCTCCGGCCATGACCGAAACGCTTCCCTGCGCATCACGATGGTGGGCCGGCGCGCCGAACGCGCCGATGTCCACCTTGACCAGATAGCCACCAGGATGCTTGTATTCAATGGGCTGATCACGCAGATCGCGCGAGATCCCTTTGCGGAGTGCACCGCACACCGCGACTGGCACATCGACCCCCGCCTTCCTGCTGAAAACGCCTGCAATGATCGTCATAGGAAAAGTACCTGTTGAGCTTCAGCCCTTGGCCTTGCGCAGGCCACGCACGAGGTCGAGCACCTCGTTCAGCCCACGACGGTTGAACATCCATGTCGCCGCCAAATAGGCAGCCGCTCCCACGCCAATCAGCCCACCCAACCTCACGGCCAGCGGAAGGGCCTCGCCGAACGCATGCCTGGCCAGCATGACGATAGAGAACATCAGGACCGCGGCAACCACGGTGGGCAGCATGGCCTGGATCAGCGCCGACCAGCGCAGGCCCAGGGTCGGCAAGCCCCTCAACGTCACCTGCAGGAAGACCAGCGGAGATACGGCCAGCCAGGCCAGTGCAAGCCCCTGCAGCCCACCCCACCTTGCGCCAATGAAGAATGCGATGGGGCCGATGACCAGTGCCCAGACCGCGTTTCGCAGGATCACATCCGAACGCCCAATGCCCTGGTTCGCTACCTGAACGAAGTTGCCGATCATCCGTAGCGGCATGATCAACGCGATCGCCTGCAGGATCCCTACTGCTGGCACCCATTTCTCCCCCAGCACGGCAGCCACGACCTCGGGCGCCACGCTAGAAAGGCCCCACAAAATAGGAAAGGCGACAAAGCTCAGGATGCGGGCACCGAGCAGCATGTTCGCGCCGACCCGTTGGTGATCGTGCTGCATGCTGGAGAACGCGGGAAAGGCCACCTGGTTCACCAGCCCCGAGATGCGCTGATTGGGCAGCGAAGCCAAGTGCATCGCCACCGTGTAGAACCCAAGCACCTCATTGCCAAGGATCTTGGCGCAGATCAGGATGTCGGCCTGGGAAAAGGCCATCCAAAGCAACTGCGACGCCGTCATCTGGCCGCCGAACCGCAGCAGCGGCCGCATGCCGCTCAAAGTGAAGTCGGGCCGCTTGAAGTAGGGCGAGATCAGATTCAGGCCGACCGTCCTGCACAACTGCCCCAGCAGGGAGCCCGCGACCAGCGCCCAAACGCCTGCGCCGGCAACCGCCAGCCCCAGCGTCGTCAAGCTGGTCAGAATTGCCGCGCCAAGATCCAGCAGGGACCGGTTGCGGAACTCCATGCGCCGCTGCAATAGAGCGTCGGGGACCACCGCAAAGCCCGCCAGCACGAACTGGCAGGCAAGTACCCGCAGCACCGGCACAACCCGGGGCTCCTGATAGAACATGCCCAGCAGTGGCGCTGACAGCGCCAGCAGGGCCGCCAGCGCAAGATGCACCAGCAGCACGACGCCGAAGACGCGCCGGACCAGTTGGTCATCGAGCTCCTTACGCTGCACTACCGCCGCGCCCAGTCCAAGCTCCGAGAACATCGCCAGTAACGAGACGAAGACCGTCGCCATCGCCAGCAACCCGTAGTCGGCCGGTGACAGGATGCGGATGACGATGAGTGTGATCGACCAGGTGATCAACTGGCTGGTCAATCGGGCGCCGGCCGTCCAGCGGAAGCCAGACAGGGCTTGATTGCGCAAACTCATGCGCGATGGCGCGCTTGCTGCAGCATCAGCGCATCCAGGAAGTACTTCGTCGCCCAGTTCGGATAGCCCGACCTCATGTAGGCTCCCAGAATGGGGAAGGATCCCGCGATCGCGCCAACGCAGCCCGGGTCCTGCGCGCGCAGCAACTGGAGCGCCTTCAGGTAGTCCACCAGCTTGTCGGCGGTATCGGCATAGCGGGCCTCGCCCGTTTGCCGGCTGAGCCGGTAGCAGACGATGGCCAATTGCGCCGAACCGGTCAGGCAGGACGAGAAACCCGCCGGCTCCCAATCAGCGTAGAAGCGGCCTGGCAGGTAGCCTGACGACGCCATGTTGGGCAGCAGCGCGTCCAGCGTGCGCCGCACGGCGTCGACGAAATCGGCGCGGCCGGACAGCAGGCCCACCTCCAGCACACCCTGCAGCGTGTAGCCGATCGTGTGGGTCAGCGGTGCATCGGAGCGGGTCAGGCAGTTGTGGGCGAACCAGGCGTTGGCCTGCTGCTGGCGCAACGCCGCCTCGATGGATCGGATTGCCGCCTGCTTGTAGCGCTCCTCGCCACTGATCTCGCCGAAGCGGTAGATCGCCCAGGCACAAAGGCAGGTGTAGGTCTTGATCTCGCCACGGCTGACGAAAGCGCCATTGGTCTTGTAGTAGCCCTGCTCATCGAGGTCATCGACCAGCCAGTCGGCGGCGCGGCGTGCGGCATCCAGGATGCGCGGGTCGCCCGAATGCTCATATGCCGAGCACCAGCCGTCGAGGACCATCCCGGTGTTGAATGCGGCGGCCGTCTGGCGCTCGGGCGGGCAGACGGGACCGCCCTGCACCGCCCCGGTCGACATCTGCACATCGACCTCCCAGTGCGCCATGCGCATCGCAGCATCGGCGACGGCGGCGTCGCCAGTGGACTTCGCATAGGCCAGCAGCGAGGTGATGATGTAGCCGGTAGTCTCCGGATAGGACACACGCCAACCCGAGCCGGCGCCGCCGTCGTCGCAGGGGAAGTAGCCGAGCGCCACGCCGCCGTCCGGGCTGGAGGCCTGGCCACGAAGAATCCAGTCGACCGCCGCGCGGGCGCGCTGCTCGTTCTCACCCTTGACCGGCGTGACGGCGTCGGTGGCGAAGCGCCACAGGCCGCGGCCAACCTCGCTGCGGAACGCGTCACGGCCGGGCGCCCACAGCGCCCTCACCTCCGCCATGAAGTGGGAGGCGGCCCAGTAAGTGGTCTTGAGGCTGCCCTTGTAGTAGGTGTCTTTGATGATGCGGGCGATGGTGCCGAGTCTCAATCTGAGCCCCTTAGATCATGGTTTGTCCGCCAGTGACATAGACATTCACGCCCGTCATGAAGGCGCTGTCCTCACCAGCCAGATAAGCGACGCTGTTGGCCACATCGGCCGGCGTGGCAATGCGCTTGAGCGGCGTGCGGGCCGCTTCCATCTTGAAGATGCGCTCGTGGTAATGCTCGGTCATCTCGGTGCGGGTCAGCCCCGGCGAGACCATGTTGACCCGAACCGCGTCCTCGGCCCATTCGGCGGCCATCGCCTTGGACAAGCCCAGCAGTGCGGTCTTGGCACTTACGTAGTCGGCCAGCCCGGTGGCCGGCACGCCGCCGACCACCTGCGACAGCAAGTTGACGATGGCGCCGCCGCCAGCGGCCTTCATCAGCGGATGCACGCTCTGACAGGTGTTGAGCACCGCCTTGAGTTGGTAGTCGAGATGCGCCTCGAAATCGGACCAACGCAGCTCAGCGATCGGCCGGTTAGCAAATTCGCCGACGGCCGAATTGACCAGCACCGTCGGCGCGCCCAGCCCTTCGACGATGCGTGCCATCATCGCGGCGACCTGAGCGGCGTCGCGCACATCAGCCTGGAAGGCCATCGCGGCACCGCCGGCATCGACGATCTCACGCACGACGGCCTCGGCACGGTCGGCGCTGCGGAAGTAGTTGACCGCCACGGCGTAGCCGCGGCGGGCGAGCGTGCGGGCGATCTCGGCACCCATGCCACGCGACGCGCCCGTCACCAGTGCAACCTGGCGAGATACGCCCGCGGGCACCACCGCTGCAACGGCCGTGGCGGCCGGCACGGCCTCGCGAACTTGGTCGCGCACCTTGACCTTGGCCGTACCCATGACGACGACCTTGTCATCGGCGCTGCGGATCTCGGTGTTCAGCACCAGTGTGCTGGTCGCCTCACTCTTGGCCGTCACCTTGGCGATCGCACGGATGGGCTCGTCGACCAACACCGGGCGCCGAAAGGTCAGGTCCTGGCCCATGTAGAGCGCATGCTTGCCCGGCACCCGCATGCCGACGAGCTGCGAGAAGAGCGAAGCCAGCAGGATGCCATGCACCACGTTGCGACCGAACTCCGTGCCGGCCGCGTAGGCTGGATCGACGTGCAACGGGCTGTGGTCGCCGCTGACGGCGGCGAAGGCCTGCACATCCTGTGCGCTGAAGCTGCGCTCGATCTCGAAGACCTGGCCGATGGCAATGTCGGCGAAGCCGAGCTCGTCGGCCTTCGGCGTGCTGCTCACAGCTTGGCCCCGAGCACGCCGACGATGTCGAAGTACGAGCGCATCATCTCGAACTCCGCTGGATCGAGCGACACCGAGAACTCATCCTCCAGCGCCAGCACCAGGCTGATGTGGTTGGCCGAGTCCCAGCCTGGCGTGTTGTCCATCGAGGTGTCATCGTTGATCTTGTCGGCGTCGAGGTTCAGCACAACGGCCATCACCTCCTTGATGGTCTGCTCGACATTCTTGGACATTCAGGGGCTCCGATTGAGAAAACGTTACGGACAGGTGTGGCGAGGCGACTTCAGCTGCCGCGGTTGAACCAGTCCGGGAAGGGGATGGCGGCCTCGCGCAATTCCAGCACCCAGCGGCTGTTGCCCGCCTCATCCTCAGATTGTTTGGCAAAGCCGTGGCGCTCGAACAGGTCCCGCGCCGGCATGTTCTTGGCAGTCGGCCGCAGCTGGCCACTCAGCCGGCTCAGGCCGCGAGCCGCCGCCGCCTCGCACAACTGCGCCAGCATCGCGGTCTCGACAGTGCGGCCAATCACCCGGCAGCTGAGCAAGAAGGTGTCGATCTCCAGCTGTTCGCCCTGCGCCTGCGCCATCATGATGCCGACGATGCCGTTGTCGCCGAAGCGATCGCGCACACCCACGGTCAGAAGCTCCCAGTCGGCAGCGCCCATGCGGCTGGCCACGTCGGCCTCCGAGTAACGGAAGGTCGTCGTGTTGAACTGGTTGGTCTTCTGCGTCAGCTGCGCGGTGCGCGCCAGCGACGCCGCATCCACGGGGAGCACGCTGAGCTCCATGCCCAGGCTGCGGTAGTAGTCCTCGATGCTGCCGCTTTCGGCCCGCATGCTTTCGGCCTGCGCGCGCTGCTGGTACAGCGCGCCGCGACGGCGGTCCTCATCTGAGAGACCCAACGTGTCGAACAGGCCCTCTTCAAGGAGCGCGTCGACGTAGGCCTCGGGGCGCTTGGGCAACTGGATCACCGTGACCATGGGCAGCTCGCGCCGCACCTGCTCGCACTCGACCGGGTTGTCGTCGACGAAGACCATGTGCTCTAGCCCGATGCTCAGCTGCTTGGCGATGCGCTTCAGCGATTCGGCCTTGGGCTCCCAATGCACTTGTGACGCGGCGAAGTGCTCTGGCTTGAGCTGCATGAATGGATGCTGCGCGAAGACGGCGTCGACGTCGGCCGCATTGTTCTTGCTCGCCAGCGCCAGGATCACGCCGCGCTGCGACAGCGTGCGCACCGCGCGCTGGAATTCGACGAAGGCGCTGCCAGGATAGTTGGCGCCGAGCTGGATGCCGTCGAGGCCATCCTCTCCAATCACACCGCCCCACATCGTGTTGTCGAGGTCGAGCACCAGGCACTTCTTGCTCATGCCGTTGAGCGCGCGCGCGTACTTCATGTACTCGCGGGTCAGCGCCCCCAGCATGGCGGCAGCGATGGGCGCCTTGGCGTAGAGCCGCATCCGCGCGTCGTACCAGCGGTGCGCTCCGTGCTGGGCTACCAGCCCCGCGTAGTCCAGCACGTAGGCGTCGACGATGCCCGACAGCCCTTCGGCCAGCTCGCGATTGAAGTTGGCCAGCGCGGCCTGCTGCGATTGCACGAGCCGCACGTCGGCAATGCCGGCAGCGCGGTGCTGCGGCTGAGCCAGGTTGTGCACCAGCATCGGCTTGCCATGCCGCTGGCGGAACTGACGCGCCAGATCGACGATCTCCTGCCGGCACCGCTGCGCCGCTTCGGCCAGCCCGGCACCGGCCGGATCCAAGGACATGAAGTCACCGTACAGCTCGGGCAGCCAATCTTCGCCTTCGATGGCCAGGATGGTCAGATCCGGCGCGAAGGCATAGAGCCCGCTGGCCGGGTTCAGGACTTCCTGGCGCACCTGGCCGAAGCCGGGCTGGTAGATCTCGATGCGCAGGCCGTTGGCAAAGCCCTGGGCGACCAGCGCGTCGTGGATGAACTCGATGGAGAACGACGACAGCAGCGCGACTTTCAGCGGCTTGAGGCCGCCCTCGGCGCCCAAGCCATCGGCGAGCTGGCGGACCAGGCGCTGATTCAGCACGCTGCCCTGCTCGTTCAACAGGAGGCGCGCGGCCTCGACGGCGGCGGACAGCCGTCCCTCAGCCAGGTGGGCCTTCAGCTCGCCTCGGCGATCAGGGGCCGCCGAAGCGCCACGTGCAGGCTCAGTCATAGCAGTAAACACCTTCTTGGATCATGTCGCTGACGGCCTTCTCGACGCCTGCAGCTTGAAGCACGGCGATGCGAAGCCGACCAATGCGACCTTCGCGCCACGCACCGAGGCGCTTCAGGTAAGGAATCAGCTTGTGCAGGTTGCGGCGCTTCGACAATGCCGGCGCGTAGAGCCGCGTGCGCGTCTCCAGCAGCTCGCCCTGGGCCGTCTTGGACCCGAGGGTGAACACTTCCTCCGTGAACGGGCTCGCCGGCAGCCGGGGCTCGAAGACTTCCTCGAGGTAGTGGTAGAAGGTCAGTACCGAGATGTCGGTGCCAAGCAGCAGGATCTTGCCTTCGCGCCGGCGCAGCGCCTCAAATGGGCTCCCGCGGCCACAAGGCGTGACGCATTGGTGATGCCCCTGCGCGATCTCCGCCGCGTCCTTCCCCCAGCAGGCCACCGGGTGGGTCGGGTGGACGCTTCGCACGACACCGGACGTGCGACGGAACAGTTCGCTGATCATGCCCATGCGAGACGGCGAGCGGCGCACGTCGAACACCTGGCCGCTGCGCGCGAAGTCGATCGCCGAACCGTTGAAGCCCATGGTCGGCATCATCAGCAGGCCCTCGGGGCCGACGACGGCCTGCAGCGCCTGAATCACATCGTTGGGCTTGCCCTGGAAGCCCTCGAAGGCGTCAAATGAGCTGTGCACCAGCACGGCGTCACCCCTTGACAGCCCCAGCTGAGCGAGACGCGCCTGCAACGCGGGCACGTCAAAGGAGAAAAACCTGCCAAAAATGGCGCGCCGCAAAGACCGGATACGGGTCTTGACGGCACTCTTCAGACTCTTCATTCTGGACATCCGGACACTGTAACGACAGCCCTGGCACCTCCGTAGCGGCACCAGGACGGGCACGGTCGTTTTCACCGCAAGACTACTCATCTGCGGGGGATAAATCGCTATCGCGCAGCCTCAGCGCTGCAACCCGCCCGCATGGGCCAGCCGCTCGGCCGCCAGCACCTGGGCCACCCCCACGGCCAGGCTCGTTGACGAGGCGGGCCGTGCTGTTTCCCAGATCGAGCGGAACTGCACCCGTCTCAGGTAAAGGCTGCTGAGCTGGCTGGCACTGGTCGCAATCAGGACGGGACGTCGTGCCACGCGGCGGAAGGTGGCCACGATCTCTGCAATGGAAGTCGGCCGCTCGGCGGCGACGATGCGCATGCGGCCGACGCCAGGCGGCAAGGTCCTCAGCGAGTCGATGATCAGCTCGGCCGCGTCTTCAGCAGTGATGTAGTCGCGCACCGTGTCGAAGGGCACGAAGATTTGGATGGGCCGATTGCGCACGATGCTGCGCGCCATGTGCGAGATCAGTCCCTGGCGCTTGCCGCGAGCCTGCCCGGTGCCGTACAGCGTGGAGATACGGGCGGTCAACGCGGCCACCGGCAGCCCGCGGCTGCAGAAGTCGGCCAGCAGCCGCTCCTGCGCCAGCTTGGCCTCGGCATAGGGCGTCGTCGGGGCGATGTCGCAGTTCTCGTCGATGACGTCGGCACGCAGTCCGGCGTAGATGGCGCCCGCAGAGCTGGCAAGCCCGATATGCCCCGGCCGCAGGCTCGGCAGGCCGCTGTCGGAGACGGCATTCAGCAGTTCACCCCAGGCCAGCGTCTCGTTGGCCAGCTCGGCCGCGGTGCTTCCCATTGCGCCCACACCGGCGGCCCAATAGATGTTCCAGGCATCAGCGTGTCTTGCCTGCTGTTCGAACTCGGCAACCGCGGCGCGAATCTGGCCGACCAGGCGCTCCGGCTCGGTCCAGCTGAAGCGGTCGGCAGGAAGGAAGCGCGCGCCACCCCGCGCCTGCAGGCTGCGGACCAGGGCCGCACCCAGCAGTCCGCCGCCGCCGATCACCCAGTCGAGTGTCATCCCGGTGGCGCCGCGCGCGTCGGCTTGGTGGCGACCACGTACAGCGGCTTGCCCATCACGATGCCCATGGTGACGGCCATGTACTCGGCGATCACGCCCAGCGCGGTGAGGATGCACCCCGAAAAGAAGGCCACCACGATCAGCAGCGAGGTCCAGCCCTGGACGGGCACATTGCCCATCAGCTTGAGGTACAGCGCGTAAAGGGCGATCAGCATGGCGAAGGCGACGGAACTGAAGCCCATCAGCGTGATCAGCCGCAGCGGCCGCGTGCCGGTGGTGAAGATGAGGTTCCAGAAATGCCCAAGCAGCTTCCAGTACGTATACCCCGAGGGGCGGTCCATCTCCTCGCGCAGCGCCAAGGGGCAATGGCCGATGCGTCCCGTGATCCAAAACAGGCCCACGTCAAGATAGACGCCGTTGCCGCAGTAGGCCGCCAGCGTACGCGCGATCTCGCCGTCGACCATCCGAAAGCTGTTGAAGCGGCCGATGGCACGGTTGCCCAGCACCTTGCCGGTGATCGCCTTGGCAGTACGGCTGGCCGCGTTACGCAGCCAGCCATGCGGCGGCGGGTTGGTGGGCTGGCAGTAGACGAGCTGGAAGGCGCCGGCCAGCGCGGTGTCCAGCATCCGCCCGATGTCAAGCGGGTCCTGCTGCCCGTCCTCGTCCAGCGTGACTACCCATTCGCCGGTGGCGCTGGCCATGCCGGCCAGCGTCGCCGCATGCTGACCATAGTTGCGCGACAGCCAGACGGGCCGCACAAACGGATGCTCGGCCGCCAGGCGCTCGATCACCAGATCGGAACGATCAGGGCCGCAGTCATGCACCAGCAGCAATTCGTTGACGATGAAACGATGCCCACCCGGAGTGTGGGTCTCCTGCGTTAGCGGAAGGATCTCGTTCACCAGAGTCTCGAGCGTGCTTTCCCCCCGGTAGACGGGGACAACGAGGGAGATTCGATGCAAGGTAGGTTCCGCGGATGGCATGGGGTTTGGGCAGTCTGGTGTTTCTATCGGGCGCCGGGCCGTTCCGCAGCAGTCTTCGCCGAGAAGGCGACGTGGCGAGACCCCAGGTAGGAAATGATGGCATATGGCACCATGCCCAGCACATGGGCACCGTAGTCATTGACCCCCAACGCGATGAGTCCCAACACGCAGGCCAAGTTGACCACGTAGGCAACGCCCTGGATCAGCAGGAAGGCCGGTAGCGAGCGCACCACCGAACCCGTGTGACGGAAGGTCCAGCGGCGGTTGAGGTTGTAGCCATTGATCAGCCCCAGCACATAGCCCAGCGCGTTGGCCGGCGCGTCGGCCAGCCCCCAAAAATACTTGGTCGCGAAGATGACCGACAGCGTGACGCCCGTATTCGTCAGCCCGACGATGATGAACTTGACCAGGGTGGCCGACTGGGACTGGGACACGTCAACTCCTCAGGACCGGGACAGCAGCCGCTGGACTGTCACGAGCGCGGCCGGCAATGCGAGCACCAGCACCATCATATGGGCGCGCACTTCCTCGTAATTGGTCAGCAGCAGGTGGATGAGACTCATCGCCAACGCGAACAGCAGCGACACCGCGACGAAGCGGGGTTGACCGCGCCAGCCGAACAACGCCAGGCCCAGCGGCAAGGCGTGAACCAGCAGCGGCGGGTAACTCAGCGTCATTGCCTTGAGCTTGGCCCAGTTGCTGGCGAGCTGGTCCAGGACGCCGGACAGCGCGAAGCGAGAGGCCTCGGCGGGGTCGCCGAACAGCTGGCCGAGCATCATGCTGGTCCCCACGACCAGGGCCGCAAGGACCAGTGATTCGGCCACCAGCCGCGCGCGCCCTTCCCGCTCGAGATGGGCCGCGAAATAGAGCGCCGGCAGCAGCACCGTGTCGAACTTGACGATCACGCTCAGCACCAGCCCGACCGCCAGCAGGCCGAAGCGGCGATCCGCGATCAGCCCCAGCAGCACGATCCAAAGAAACAGCTGGAGGCGGTCCCAGGGATGGAAGAGCTGGAAGAAATAAGTCAGCGGCAGGAGCGCGCTGAAGTACAGCACACCGACCAAAGCCATCGTGCTGGAAGTCCACCGCCGCAAATAGGCGAACAGCGCCACCAGCGAGAGCATGAGAAAGACGGTGTCGATCAGCTTGTAGACGGCGCCAATTCGCAGGCCGGTGGCCGTGCGGACGGCCTCGGCGAGATAGACCACGCCTACGCGCTTCTGCACAGAAAGCGCCCCCCACTCCGCCCAGGCCTTGCCGCCCGGCGGATGGTTGTCCAGGATCGCCTGGTGCAGCATCGCGCGCTGCGATTCGTTCGCTTTGCCGTAGATGGTGGCGTCGCCCACCCAGCTTTGCAGCGCCAGGCAGATGGAGGCGAGGAGCCAGAGCAGCGCGGCTTTGGCCAACACCCCTTCCAGCCTTAAGTTCATCTCAGCCTCCGCCCGTGCCGCGGGCCTGCGCGAGCAATGCAGCCATGGCCTCGGAGCGGCCGCGGCGGGAGGCCGCTCGCACCGCGTCGGGCAGCGGCAGGACCACCTCACCAGCTCGCCAACGCCGTACCAGGCCGGGTAGCGCCGCCTCGATCGCTTCCACCGAGTTGATGGAAACGATGTCCGGCAACCCCGCACCGCGCAGCACGCCTGCCGTATCGCCGATCGGGTCTGTCAGGCCAAGAATGGGGCGGCCGGCACGCAGATATTCGTAGACCTTGGCCGGAATCTGCGCATTGCAATTCGTGGCCTGCATGACCAACAGCGCGTCGACCGACGTCATCTCGGCGAGCGCCTCGCGGTAGGGCACGGCCGGACTGATCTCGATGAAATCGCTGGCGCCATGCTTGGCCGCGAGGTCGCGCAGCAACTGCTCGTGAACCGCGGCACGAAAGCGCACCCGCAGCTCGGCCGGCGTCAGGCGGCCGCTGCGCTGCAGGTTGCCCAAGGCGGTGAAGAACTGGGTGGGATCGCGCTCGGATGCGTAGACGATGCCGCTGTGCAGCAGTACCAGCGGCTGGCCCTGAGCCGCCCCCGGTCCCGCGCCATCGGTCGGCTTGACGCTGGCGAAGCTCTCCTCGTCGTAGCCGTTCTCCAGGACAACGATGCGTCCGGCGGCCTCGGGGTAGCGCTCCTGGTACATCCGGGCCGCGCCGGGTGTCGTGAACACGCAGCGGCTCGCATGACGCATCGCCGCTTGCTCGATCTCGTGGAAGGATTTCCAGGTGAGTGGATCGGCCGGGTAGCCGTCGTGCGCCATCGGATCCCGGAAATCGGCCACCCAGGGGATGCCGGTCTTGCGATGCAGCGCCGCGCCGATCACATGGGCGCTTGCGATCGGATACGTGGACCAGATCACGTCGGGCCTGAACTCACGGATCAGCTGCATGCCCTTACGAACGCCATCGAACTTCCAACTGATCCAGCGATCCGGGCGCGCCATCCAGCCGAGGTAGCGGCCACCCAGCTGCAGATGCCGGGCCGTGTCGAGCGCGAAGGCGCGCCGCACGGGCGTCCCGTCGGGCACCTCAGCCAGAAGGTCATCGCTAGTGCGTTCGTAGGCGCGCGGATGGGTGCTCAACACCGCCGTCTCCCAACCGAACTCGGGCAGTTGCTGCACAAAGCGCAGCGTGCGCTGGATCCCGCTGCTGCCGGCCAACGGCGGGAAGTGATAGGCGATCATCAACACGCGCATCATGCGGCTTCCGTCTCTTGGCTGCGGGTTTCGCCGTTGGCCAGTTGCTCTCGGTACAGAGCAGCGACGGCCTCGGCGTTGAGCGCCCAGGTGAAGCGGTCACGGATCAGCGCGTGGCCAGCCTCAGAGAGCCGGCGGCACAGCGCTGGGTCGTCCATCAGCCGGCTGATGGCCAGCTCGATCTCGGGCACCGAACGCGGTGGGATCACGAGCGCGGTCTCCCCGTCGCTGACCACGTCCCCCACACCGCCCACGCGCGTGAAGATGCTGGGCGCGCCGACGAACAGCGACTCGAACAGCACCGTCGGCGTGCCCTCCGAGTGCGAGGGCAGAATGAATGCATCGGCAAAACGCATCCAGACCTTGACTTGGTCATGCGCCACGGCGCCGACCAGGACCACGTGGTCCTGCAGCCGGTGCTCGGCCAGGTAGTCGGCCACGTAGCTTCCGAGCTGGTTGTCACCCACAAGGAACAGGCGCAGCTGCTTGCGGCCCTGGCGGACGAGGTTGCGCACGGCCTCCAGCAGCTCCTTCACGCCTTTGACCTCCTTCAGGTAGGCGACGAAGACCAGGTTCCAGGTGTCCGGGTGGCGTTGCTTGAGTGCTGCGACCCGCCCGAGGTCCTCGGGCTTCAGCGTGAACCGCGCCGGGTTGACGCCATTGCTGATGTAGCGGCTGCGCTCGGCGATCCGCCCCTGGGTGTACTCGAGCCCCAGGCCATGGCCTTCGCTGCTGACGAAGATGTTGAAGTCAGCGCCGTCGAGGCTGGCGCGCACACGCTCGAAGCAGGCCTGGTTGTAGCGCGGCGCGTCGATGATGCAGGTGCGGTGGATCGTGTGCACCACCTTGACGTCGGGAAACAACTCATCGCGGCAACGGTTGGCCGCGTGGCCGCAGGGGTAGGTCGCATGCGCATGGATGACATCGAAGCGCCACTCCCGCCGCAACGCCAGCAGCCTCGCGCGGATCGCCCGGAACATCCAGTCGCCGACATGCTCGAACAGCTTGTGGGCGGGCAGGGTTAGGTAACGCGGGTGATAGACCGGGTGCCCGGCGTGCACATCCTCCTCGGGGACCGCGGCCAGCGCGCGGTACGAAGGCTTCAGGTACCGGATCGGGAACGGAGTCTTGGGCAAAGGCTGCATCACGCGCACTTCGACACCAAGCGCGCGCAACGCCTCAGCCTGCTCGAATACGAACGTGCCGGAGACAGGGTTCTCCGCGTTCGGATACCAGAGACTGAGGAACAGGACTTTTGTTGGCGGCATCGGTCAGCGCCCGGCGGCGGAGAGGAGGCGTTGATAGAGCGCGCCGTAGCGCTCCAGAAAGCTGCGGTTGTCGTACTCGGCGCGCACGCGCTCGGCATTCTCGCGTCCGATGCGCCCTGCCAGCTCTCTGTCCAGCGCGAGCCGCCGCAGATGCTCCGCCAGCCCCTGGTCATCGTCGCTGCGGAAGAACAGTGCGTTGCGCCCTTCATGCAGCCAGCACCGGTTTCCGTCGATGTCCGAGGCCACGACAGGCACGCCGCAGGCCATGGCCTCGAGGATGGAGTTGCTCATGCCTTCGGAGAACGAGGTGTTGGCGAACACGTCGAAGCGGCGGTACCAATCCTGCGGGCGGTCGGTCTCGCCGACGAACTGCACGCAGGCGGCAGCCGGGCCGCTCTCGGCCTGGCGGCGGATCTCATCCCACAGCGGACCATGGCCCACCAGCACCAGGCGCTTCTTCAACCCTGGCTCGACCGAATGCAGGCGCTCGAAAGCGCGCAGCAGGCAGGGCAGGTTCTTGATGCCGTCGAAGCGGGCGACGGTGCCGACGACGAACTCCGCGTCGGGTTCGCGGGCCACGGTGGGCGGCCCGAAGCGACTCAGGTCGACGCCGTTGGGCAGACAGACGATATGGTCGCCGCCAAGCCGCCAGCGCTGGCCGATGTCGGCGGCGATCGATTCGTTGACCGCGACGACCCGGGTCGCGAGCCGTGCCAGCCCCGCGGCAAGCAGGTCACGCTTCCAGCTGATGCCTTCACGGTCGATGTCGTTTCGGCCATGCTCGCCATGCAACACCACGGGCGCACCACCCAAGCGACCGGCGAGCACACCGTAGAACATCGTGGCCCAGTTGTGGCTGTGCACCACATCGAAGCGCTGCTCTCGGATGTAAGCGGCCAACTCTCGCAATCGGCGCCACTGGAAACCCGGCTGCACCGGGAAGTAGCGATGGCGATCCTCCGGCCAAGGCAAGGCCTGACCCTCTACCGGATAGAAGCTCAGCGCATGAACCTCATAGTGCTCGGGATCCAGACCGGAGCCCAGCCGCAGGACCCGTCGCTCAGCACCGCCGATGCCCAGCGCGCGCAGCAGATGCAACACACGAATCCTCCGTGGCGTCATGTCACCGCGCGCTGAAACGCTCTTTCTCGGTCGTCAAAGGAGCCGGGATGCTATCACCGGCCCCTGGCCCATTACCCCCCGAAACTAGGCGTTCATCACGGTCTCCGACCGCAGG
>NZ_DASWYS010000166.1:0-8453 GCF_036404855.1 Roseateles sp. | reverse complement strand
CGCCGTGCGGCGCCTGCGGCCGCTCGCTCTTGAAGGCAGTGCCGGTCTTGGGGCGGGCCGGCCGCTCCTCGCGCGCGGGCGCGGGGCGTTCGCGCTTTTGTTGGGCCTTCTGAAACTGCGCCTCGCGCTCGGCCCGGTCGGCCTGGGCCTTGGCCAGCGAGGTGCGCGGCTTGGAGACGCCCTTGCCCCGCAGAGGGGCGCGCATCTCGCCCTCGGCAGTGCGGGTCTTGGCGGCGGGCTTGGGCTTGCCCTTCAGGGTGATGGTGGCCATCTTGTTCTTCTTTCAGCGGCCGCGCAGGAACAGGGCGTCCAGCTCTTTCATGTCGAGCTGGCGCCAGGTCGGGCGGCCGTGGTTGCATTGGTCGGCGCGTTCGGTGGCTTCCATGTCGCGCAGCAACGCGTTCATCTCGTCCAGCGTGAGCTGGCGATTCGCGCGCACGGCGCCATGGCAGGCCATGGTGGCGAGGATTTCGTGCTGAGCGCGCTCCAGCACCGAGCTGGCGTCGAACTGGGCCATCTCGGCCAGCAGCTCGCGCGTCAGCGCGACGAGGTCGGAGGCCGCGAGCAGGGCGGGGCGGGAGCGTACGGCCAGCGTGCGCGCGGACAGGGGGGCCACGTCCAGTCCGAGCTGGGCCAGCGTCGTCGCATGCTGTTCGGCCGCGGCGACCTCCTCGGCCGTGGCCGCGAAGCTGACCGGGATCAGCAGCGGCTGGCTCTCGATCTGCGTCGCGCCCAGCCTGGCCTTGAGGCGTTCGTAGACGACGCGCTCGTGGGCGGCGTGCATGTCGACGATGACCAGACCCTGCCGGTTCTCGGCCAGGATGTAGACGCCCTGGATCTGCGCAATCGCGCGGCCCAGCGGCCAGTCCTCGTCGGGCAGCGCGGGCCGGAGCGTGACGGTGGGCGCGGCCAGGGCGGCCCCGGCGTGAGCGGGGGCCGCGGACTCGTCGGGCTCGGCGGGCTCGGCCGGCCGCCACAGGGCCTCGTGCTGCACCAGCGACAGGCGCACCTGCTCGGCCGTGGCCGGCACCGGCGGCACGTAGGTCACCGGGGCCTGGCGGGGTTCGGCGACGTAGAGGGTGGCGGCCGTCGTGGGCTCGAATGCCAGCGGCGCCATGACCGATTCGACGCCGGCGGCCTCGGCGCTGCGGGACTGGGCCAGCGCGTCGATGAAGGCGCGGCGCACGCTCTGGTGGATGGCGCGCCCATCGCGGAAGCGCACCTCGATCTTGGTCGGGTGCACGTTCACGTCGACCAGCTCGGGCGCGATCTCGATGAACAGCACGTAGCTGGGCTGGCGCTGGCCGTGCAGCACGTCCTCGTAGGCCGAGCGGATGGCATGGCTGATGAGCTTGTCGCGCACGTAGCGGCCGTTGACCCAGACGTACTGCTGGTCGGCCCGCGAGCGCGCCGCCTCGGGCAGGCCGGCACGGCCGCTCAGCGCCAGCGGGCCGGCACTGTGCTCGAAGGCGCGGCTGTCCTCGTTGAAGTCGGCGCCCAGCACGTCGGCGATGCGTTGCTCGCTGGATGCGGGGCGCCACTGGTCCACCAGCTTGCCCTCGTGCCAGATGGCAAATCCCACGTCCGGCCGCGCCAGCGCGTGGCGGCGCACCGCCTCCACGCAGTGGGCCAGTTCGGTGGCGTCGGTCTTCAGGAACTTGCGGCGGGCGGGCGTCGAGAAGAACAGCTCGCGCACCTCGACGCTGGTGCCGCGGGAGCGGGCGGCGGCGGAGAGCTCGCCGCTGCGGGCGTCGATGCGGTGGGCATGGGCGGCATCGGCGGTGCGGCTGGCGATGGCCATCTCCGACACCGACGAGATGGCAGCCAGCGCCTCGCCGCGAAAGCCCATGGTCGCGACCGACTCCAGCTCGTGGAGCGAGGAGATCTTGCTGGTGGCGTGGCGCTTGAGCGCCAGCGGCAGCTGGGTCACGGGGATGCCGCAGCCATCGTCCTCGACGACGATGCCGCGCACGCCGCCGGCCATCAGCTTGACGAGCACGTTCTTCGCGCCGGCGTCCAGCGCGTTGTCCACCAGCTCGCGCACGACCGAGGCCGGGCGCTCGACGACCTCGCCGGCGGCGATCTGGCTGATCAGCTCGTCGGGCAGTTCGCGGATGGTGCGGGGCGCAAAGACTTCGGGGAGCGGCGAATCCATCCGGGCGATTATCGACGCCCCCCGGGCTGTCATCGACGCGTCTGGATAATGCCGCGCCATGGACCTGCTGCACTTTCTCGTCGACTTCATCCTGCACGTGGACAGGCACCTGGCCGACTTCGTCCAGGCCTACGGCACCTGGGTGTACGCCCTGCTGTTCCTGATCATCTTCGTGGAGACCGGCGTCGTGGTGATGCCGTTTCTGCCGGGCGACTCGCTGCTTTTCGTCGTCGGCGCCATGTGCGGCGTCGGGCTGATGGACCTGGGGCTCTCCATGGCCCTGCTGACGGCGGCGGCCATCCTGGGCAACCAGAGCAACTACGCCATCGGCCGCTATTTCGGGCCCAGGGTGTTCCAGTGGGAGCAGTCGCGCTTCTTCAACAAGGCGGCCTTCGACAAGGCGCATGCCTTCTACGAGAAGTACGGCGGCTTCACCATCGTGGCGGCGCGCTTCATGCCGTTCCTGCGCACCTTCGCGCCCTTCGTGGCCGGCGTGGCGCAGATGACGCGGCGCAAGTTCACCTTCTACGACGTGACCGGCGGCACGCTGTGGGTGTGCGGCATCACCTTCATCGGCTACGTGTTCGGCAACGTGCCCTGGGTCAAGCAGCACCTGGACAAGATCATCTGGGCCATGATCCTCATCCCCGGCCTGATCGTCATTGCCGGCGCCCTGCGCGGCAAGATCAAGCGCAAGCCGGGCTGACTGACTTTCGGGCCAGGCCCGGCATGGGTCTAGAGTCACGGGCTTTTCGTGACTGTCGGAGATCCCGATGACCCTGTCCCGTACTGCCCTGGCCCTGGCCTGTGCCTGGATGACCTCCGGCCTGGCCCAGGCCGCCGATCCGACGCTGATGCTGCGTCAGCCCGCCGTGTCCAAGGACCATCTCGCCTTCGTCTATGCGGGCGACCTCTGGCTGGCGGACCGCAACGGTGGCAATGCCCGGCGGCTCACGAGCCACGCGGCATCGGAGTTCGCACCGCGCTTCTCGCCCGACGGCCGGCAGATCGCGTTCTCTGCCAGCTATGACGGCAACACCGACGTCTACGTCATCGGCCTGGACGGCGGCGCCGCGAAGCGCCTGACCTGGCACCCGGGTTCGGACGTCGTCAGTGGCTGGAGCCCGGACGGCAAGCGCGTGCTGTTCGCGTCGCCGCGCGAAGTGCTGAACAACCGCAGCAACCAGCTCTACGAAGTCAGCGTCGACGGCGGCTACGAGAAGCAGGTCATGAAGGCCGTGGCCTGGGAGGGCGCCTGGTCAGCCGACGGCAAGCAACTGGCCTACCGCCCGTACAACGCGGCCCATGTGGGCGTGAGCGGCTGGCGCCAGAGCCGCGGCGGCACGACGCCACCGGTGTGGATCATGGACCTGGCCAGCCAGAAGTGGCAGGAGATCCCGCACGTCAACGCGACCGACTCCGCGCCGGTGTGGGCGGGTGGGGAGGTGGTCTTCATCTCCGATCGTGCGGACGGGGCCGCCAACCTGTTCGCCTTCAATCCGGCGACGAAGTCGCTGCGCCAGCTCACGAAGGAGACTCAGTGGGACGTGCGCAGCGTCGACGCCGTCGGCACGACGCTGGTCTATGAGTCGGGCGGGCGCATCAAGCAGATCGAGCTGGCCGGCGGCGAGCCGCGCGTGCTCGACATCCGCCTCACCGGCACGGTGCCCCAGGCCCGGACGCAGTGGAAGGACGCCGGCAAGACGCTGACTCAGGCCCGTCTGTCGAGCACCGGCAAGCGCGTGGTGGTGAGCGCGCGGGGCGAGGTGTTCACGGTGCCGGTCAAGGAGGGCACCGTGCGCAACCTGACCGAGACGGCCGGCGTGCGCGAGAAGGATGCGCTGTGGAGCCCAGACGGCCAGCGCGTGGCCTACATCTCCGACGCGCCGGGCATGCGCCACGAGCTGGTGCTGCAGGGCCAGACCGGCCTGGGCGCCAAGGAGCGCTTTCTGCTGCCCAACGCGGGTTA
Source organism: Roseateles sp. (assembly GCF_036404855.1). Lineage (GTDB taxonomy): Bacteria > Pseudomonadota > Gammaproteobacteria > Burkholderiales > Burkholderiaceae_C > Pelomonas. The sequence goes on along the minus strand of NZ_DASWYS010000166.1, from coordinate 4,329 downwards.
TTTCACGCTGATGGACTGGTCTCCGGACGCGCAGCAACTGGTGCTGCAGGACAACCATCTGAACCTCTATCGCGTCAGCCTTGCCGCGGGTGCGTCCCGGGGGCAGCTCACCCGGATCGCCACCGACGTCCGCCGCTTCGGCTCCGACGGCTTTGCAGTGTCCTTCTCACCGGACAGCCGCTGGCTGGCCTTCACGACCTCGGGCGACAACTACTTCGGCCGCATCGTGCTGCACGATCTGGCCAGTGGCCGCAACCACACGGTGACCGACGGCCTCGCCCATGCGGGCAATCCGGCCTTCTCGGCCAAGGGCGACTACCTCTACTTCACGGCGTCCATCAACTCCGGCCCCAGCCGGGTCGAGCTGGACCTGTCCACCCAGGAGCGTCCGCGCCGTGTCGGCCTGTACGCGCTGGTGCTGGCGGCGGACGGCAAGTCGCCGCTCGCCCCCAAGGCCGGCGACGAGGAAGCGAAGAAGGACGACAAGAAGGAGGAGAAGAAGGACGACAAGGCCGACAAGGCCGACAGGAAGGACGACAGGAAGGCCGACGCCAAGAAGAACGACAAGCCCAAGGGCGACCCGGTCAAGCCCGTCAGGATCGACCTCGACGGCCTGGCGGATCGCCTGGTGGCCTTGCCGGTGGCCGAGCGCAACTACGACAGCCTGGCCGTGGCGTCCGACGGTGCCCTGTACTACCTTCAGCACCCGCAGCCCGGTGTCAGCAACGAGCTGCCGCAGGCCGAGCGCCACGCGACCGCCGAGCTGTGGCGCTTCGACTTCGAGGAGCGCAAGCCCAAGCTGCTGCGCAGCGGCATCGCAGAGTTCTCGCTCAGCGAGGACCACAAGAAGCTGTTGCTGACCGTGGCGGGCGGCAAGCTCGAGGTGGGCGACGCGAACGACAAGGGGGACAGCAAGCCGCTGGACCTGTCCGGACTGCGCACCCGCGTCGACCCCAAGGCCGAGTGGAAGCAGATCTTCGACGAGGCCTGGTGGATGGAGAAGGAGTTCTTCTACGACGCCGGCATGCATGGGCTGAACTGGCAGGAGGTCTACGACCGCTACCTGCCCCAGCTCGCCCATGTGCAACGCCGCGAGGACCTCAACGACCTGCTGGTGCAGATGATCGGCGAGCTGCAGGTGGGCCACAACCGCACCGGCGGCGGCGACGTGCACCAGGAAGCGCCGGTGGCCGTGGGCCTGCTGGGGGCGGACTTTGCCGTCGAGCAGGGCCGCTATCGCATCGCCAAGCTCTACGCCGGCGACCGCCTCAGCCCCAGTCTGCGCTCGCCGCTGAGCGTGCCGGGCCTGGGCGTGAAGGAGGGCGACTTCCTCCTTGCCGTCAACGGTCACGAGCTGGATGGCAAGACCAACCTCTACGCCCTGCTGGAAAACACCGTCGGCAAGCAGGTCGTCCTCGCCGTCGCGCACGACGCCGCCGGCAAGGGGCGCCGCGACGTCACGGTCGAGCCCATCGCGAACGAATCGCTGCTGCGCCGCTGGGCGTGGATCGACGGCAACCGCAGGAAGGTCGAGCAAAAGAGCGGCGGCAAGGTGGCCTACGTCTACATGCCCGACACCGCGGGCCAGGGCTACGAGCACTTCAACCGCATGTTCTTCGCGCAGATCGACAAGCAGGCGCTGATCGTGGACGACCGCCGCAACGGCGGTGGCCAGGCTGCCAACTACGTGACGGAGCTGTTGTCGCGCCCCTACCTGGGCAGCTGGAAGGACCGCGACGGCCTCGTCTTCGACACGCCGGGCGGTGCGATCTACGGCCCCAAGGCCATGCTGATCGACCAGGACGCCGGCTCGGGCGGCGACTTCATGCCCTACGCCTTCAAGCGCGTGGGCCTGGGGCCGCTGATCGGCAAGCGCACCTGGGGCGGCCTGATCGGCATCTCGGCCAATCCGCCGCTCGTGGATGGCGGCTTTCTCACCGTGCCTTACTTCCGCTTCTACACGCCGGAAGGCGAGTGGCGCATCGAGAACGAGGGCGTTTCGCCGGACATCGACGTCGAACTCGACCCGGCTGCCGTCAACCGGGGCGAGGACACCCAGCTGGATGCCGCGATCGCCGACGTGATGAAGCGGCTGGAAGGCTGGAAGCCCGTCCAGCGCAAGGCAGCGCCAGCTGCTGCGACACTGGGGCGATGAAGACGACTGCCCGCTTGATGCTGTCGGCCCTGTGCCTGGGGGCAGGGCTGCTGGGCGGCCTGGACGCGTCGGCCACGACGCCCGGGCCCACCCGGGTCATCCAGTGCCCCGGCTCCGCCGAGCTGCGGCAGGCGCCCAGCATCAATTCGGGCAATACCTTCGGGGCGACGTTCTGGACCGATGGCTACATGGTGGCCCCCATGCTGCCGCAGTTCCCGGCCATCACGCGCTGCACGACCGACGGCCCCTTTTTCTGGGTGTCGTCGGCCCAGGTTGTGGGCCGTTTCCAGCCTGGGCAGCGCCATCCCGCCCCGCCGCAGGCCTGGCTCGACGCCCCCGTCGTCCGGGCGCTGACCGGGGACGAGTTCCTGCAGGCCATCGCTCAAGGCCTGGGCGAGACGGCGGACCGGCTCAGCCACCTGCGCCACCGCGTCTGGTGGGAGGCCAACCACGCCCATCGGCGGGCCACCGAGGTGCAGGATCCGACATCGGAGAGCGACTTCCCGCCGGGCTCGGCGACGCGCGCCAATCTGGAGGCCCTGCTGGCCTCGCTCGAAGAGTCCGACCCCGAGCAGTTGCTGACCAAGATAGAAGCTTTGCGTGAACTCGCCCGCTTCGACGAGGCCGATCGACTGCTCGCGAGCGCAGCGCTCCAGGATGGACCGCTGCAACCCTGGGTCCGGCTGATCCGCGAGCGCGTGCGCCTTCGCGACGCGCGCGTGACCCGGCTCAAGACCGAGCGCTGAACCGCCCCGCTGAGCGACACCGGCATGGCGCTTCGTGACCTCGCCCGCCGCATGGCCCTGCGCGACCTGTCGCTGCGCGCCAAGCTCGTGCTGCTGGCCCTGCTGCCGCTGCTGGCTTCGCTCGCGCTGATCGCGCTGGCCGTGCGCCAGCAGGAGAGCGCGCTGGCCGCGCGCGAGCATGCGCTGGTGCGCGCCAGCTACATGGACGCGCGGCGCACCGAGCTGAAGCACTACGTGGACCTGGCCGTCAGCACCATCAAGCCGCTGCTGGGCCAGCCGGGCGGGCGGGAGCAGGCGCTGGCCATCCTGCGATCGCTGGACTACGGGCGCGACGGCTATTTCTTCGTCTACTCGCTCAGCGGCCGCGTGCTGATGCACTCGCGCCAGCCCGAGCTGGTCGGCCAGGACCTGTGGGAGCTGCGCGACCCGCAGGGTCGGCCGACCATCCAGCAGCTCATCGCCCAGGCCAAGGCCGGCGGCGGCTACGTGGACTACCTGTGGCGCAAGCCGTCCAGCAGCCTGCTGGCGCCCAAGTTGGGCTATGTCGTGGCCGTGCCGGAGTGGGACTGGATGCTGGGAACGGGTCTCTATCTGGACGGCATCGAGGCGACGATGGCCGAGTTGGAGCGCGGCGCCCGCCAGAACATCACGGCCACCATGTTGTGGGTGGGGGCGGTGGCCATCTTCGGCGTGGCCCTCATCAGCGCCGGCGCGCTGGTGCTCAACCTCAGCGAGCACCGCAGCGCGGAGGCCAAGCTGCGCGCGCTGGCGCGCGAGGTCGTGCAGAGCCAGGAGGATGAGCGCGCTCGGCTGGCCCGCGAGCTGCACGACGGCGTCAGCCAGGCGCTGGTGGCGACCAAGCTGCTGATCGAGTCGGCCCAGTCGGAACCGGCCTCGGCCGGGCGGCTGCAGGAGCTGGCGTTGAAGCGGCTGAACAGCACGCTCTCGGAGGTGCGGCACCTGTCGCACGCGCTGCGACCCGCGCTGCTGGACACGCTGGGGCTGCCGGCGGCGCTGCAGCACCTTGCGGCGGAGTTCGACGCGGCCGGTGGCACGCATTTCCAGGCCAGCGTGGAGGGCGACGAGGTCGACCTGCCCGAGGCCGTGAACACGGCGCTTTTCCGCATCGCCCAGGAGGCGCTCAGCAACGCGGCCCGCCATGCCCATGCGACGCGGGTGGGCGTGCTGCTGCGCTTCGAGCGCGATGGCGGGCTGGCGCTGGAGATCCACGATGACGGCCAGGGCTTCGACGCCGATGCGGCGCAGGCCGTGGCCGACCAGGGGCTGGGCCTGCGCAGCATGCGCGAGCGCGCGGCGGCCCTGGGCGCCCGGCTGGGGCTGCTCACGTCGCCCGGGCTGGGCAGCCGGCTGACGGTCAAACTGGGGGGCGCCGAGCTGCGCCGTGCCGCCGTATGAACACGCCCATCC
>NZ_DASWYS010000165.1:0-25280 GCF_036404855.1 Roseateles sp. | reverse complement strand
TTTGTGCGCTGGCGCCTGGCGCGCGAGAGCGCGACCGAGGCCACCGCGCGCAGCGACGACCTGATCCGCCGCTGGGACGCCGTCGCGCGCCCTGGCAACCACGCCAGCACACTGATGCGCCAGATGCTCGGCGCCTACCTGCAGCAACTCGGCGAGTTCGGTCCGGCACTCGAGCAGATCCGACGCGCCCAGGCCGACACCGAGGCCGCTGGCGCCGACGACGCGGTGACCGGCCAGCTGCGCCGCACGCTGGTGACGGAGGCCCGTGCGCTGGCCGCGGGCCGGGCCGATGCGGCGGCCGTCAGGGCGGCAGCTCAAGCCCTGACGCAACTTGACGCGGCGCCGCTGATCGGCGACGTGCGCCGCGCAGAGGGCCTGCTGACGCTGGCCCATGTCGCCATCGCCCCCGGTGCCGGCGCCGCAGGCGAGGCCCTGGCACGCGACATCGAGACCCGCCTGGACCAGCTGCGCCCGCAGCTGGATCACGCCCACAACCTCACCACGCGCATCGATCTCTTCAAGGCCCGCGTCGCCGGCACGCCCGCCGCCTGGCTGGCGGCGACCCGCCAGCGAACGGCGTACTTCGACGGCCTGCCCGAGCCCCAGGGCCTGCCCGAATGGGTCGCCCGCTTGCAGCTGGCCTGCGCGCTGCGCGCCGCCGACCAGCCGTGGCACGACGCACTCACGCGCGCCGAGGCCGCCCGCCCGCCGGGGCTGGCAACGCTGACGCCAGCGCCGCATCCATTGACCGAGGTCGCGGCGAGCCTGGCGGCCGGCACCGCAGCGCCGGACTGCGACTGGCGCTTCTAGCGGCGTCGCACCGCAGGGTGTTTTCCCGTAGCGGCGGGGCGTTTGCACGCGGTTAACTTTGCGGCTCTCTGAAAAGAACTCCGAGGAGACCGCCCCATGGCCACCATCGCCACCGACCAGCTCGCCCTGCAACGCCTCTACTACTGGGAGCGCACGGCGGGTCAGACCGTGACGCTGACGCAGCCCATGGGCGGCGCCGACCTCAAGGACTTCACATGGGCGCAGGTCGGCGACCAGGTGCGCCGCATGGCCGCGCACCTGAAGGCCCGGGGCGCTGCCGAGGGCTGGCCGGCCGACGCGAAGGTGGCCATCCTGTCCAAGAACTGCGCCTGGTGGCTGATGAGCGACCTTGCCATCTGGATGGCCGGCTACGTCAGCGTGCCGCTGTACCCGACGCTGGCGGCAGAGACCATCACGCAGATCCTCACCCACAGCGAGGCGCGCTTCGTGTTCATCGGCAAGCTCGACGGCTGGGAGGGCATGAAGCCCGGCGTGCCGCAGGGCCTGGCCGGGGCCAGCTATGCACTGTCGCCCGACGACGCCAAGCGGACCTACGAGGGCTGGGACGCCATCTGCGCCCGCACCGAGCCCTTGCAGGGCGAGCCCACGCGCGGCGCCGACGAGCTCTGCACGCTGATCTACACCTCGGGCACGACCGGGCTGCCCAAGGGCGTCATGCACAACTTCGGCGCCTTTGCATGGGCCGTGAACGCGGGCCTGAAGCGCATCCCGCTGGCCGGCCGTGACCGCATGTTGTCCTACCTGCCGCTGGCCCACGTGGTGGAGCGCACGCTTGTCGAGCACGGCTGGCTGGCCACCGGCATGCGCGTCTATTTCGCCGAGTCTCTGGAAACCTTCGCCGCCGACCTGCAGCGCGCCCTGCCGACGGTGTTCTTCAGTGTGCCGCGGTTGTGGGTCAAGTTCCAGCAGGGCGTGCAGGCCAAGATGCCGCCGCAGAAGATGAACAAGCTGCTGCGATTGCCCATCATCGGCGGCCTGGTCCGCAAGAAGGTGCTCAAGGCCCTGGGCTTGAACCATTGCCATTTCGCGGCCGGCGGCGCCGCGCCCATGCCGGTGGCCCTGCTGGAGTGGTACGCGGAGCTGGGCCTGCACATCAACGAGGGCTACGGCATGACCGAGAACCTGGCCCTGTCCCACCTGACCGTACCGGGCAAGAATCAACGCGGCACCGTAGGGCCGGCCTATGACGGCGTGGACGTGCGCATCGCCCCTGACAGCGGCGAGCTGCAGATGCGCAGCCCGGCCGTGATGCTGGGCTACTACAAGGCACCGGAGCAAACGCGCGATGCCTTTACCGAGGATGGCTGGCTGCGCACCGGCGACAAGGCCAGTCAGGACCCGGACGGCTGTGTGCGCATCACCGGCCGCGTGAAAGACTTGTTCAAGACCAGCAAGGGCAAGTACGTGGCCCCTGCGCCCATCGAGGACCGGCTGGGCATGAACCCCAACCTCGAGGCGTGCTGTGTGGCCGGCGCCAACATGGGCCAGCCGCTGGGCATCGCGATGCTGTCGCCGCAGGGCCTGCAGCGCGCCGGCTCGGAGGCCGAGCGTGCAGCGCTGGTGGCTGAGCTGGGTCAGCACCTGGACGATGTCAACGCCCGCCTGGACCCGCACGAGCAGCTCGATACGCTGGTGCTGATCAAGACGCCCTGGACCGTGGACAACGGCTTCATCACGCCGACCTTCAAGGTCAAACGCAATCGCATCGAGGAGGCCTACGCGGGCCAGTTCGAAGCGTGGGCCGGCAAGCGCGCCAAGGTGGTGTTCGGCGACTGAGCTCAACCGCCCCAGTAGTCGGCGCGCCCGTAATGGGCGCGCAGGTGCTCCACCCACAGTCGCGTGCGCAGCGGCAGATGGCGCGCCTGCGCAAAGACGGCGTAGATGCCGTTGGGCGGCGCAGCGAAGTCGTCCAGCACGCTGACCAGGCGTCCCGTGGCCAGATCAGCCTCAACCTCCCAGGTGCTACGCCAGGCAATCCCCAGCCCCTCGACGCACCAGTCGTGCAGCACCTGGCCATCACTGCAGTCCAGTCGGCCTTGGGCACGGGTTTCGGGCCGCAAATGTTGCACGGCGCCATCGATCTGAAAGGCCCAGCCGCGCGTCTGGCTGGCCTCGGAACTCAGCGTCAGGCAAGCATGCCGCGTGAGTTCGTCGGGATGCCTCGGAATGCCGGCGCGCTTCAGATAGGCCGGCGCAGCAACGCACAGGCGGCGGTTGTCGGCCAGCCGCGTGCTGACAAGGCTGGAGTCGGGCAAGTCGCCCACGCGCACGGCGCAGTCGAAGCCCTCGTGGACGATATCGACGACGCGGTCGCTGAGGTTGAGCGACAGGCTGAGGTCGGCATGCTCGGCCAGGAAGCCCGGCACCAGTGGCGCGACGTGTCGGCGGCCGAAGCCGGCCGGGGCCGTCACGCGCAGATGCCCGCTGGCCTTCAAGCCTCCAGCGCTGACGGCCGCCTCGGCATCGGCCAGCGCAGCGACGAGGCGCTGGCAGTCCTCCAGAAAGGCTTGCCCTTCGGCCGTCAGTGTCAGCCGTCGCGTCGTGCGCAGCATCAGCTTGACGCCCAGGCGCGCCTCCAGCGCGTCCAGCCGCCGACCCATGACGGCCGGCGCCAGCCCTTGAGCCTGCGCTGCCGCCGTCAGGCTGCCCTTGGCGGCGACGAGGACGAAGGACTCCATCTGCTTGAGCTTGTCCATCCTCGAATTGTGCTGACTCTAGGGCGCAAAAACAGCGGTTTCATCATGGATCTTTGCGTTTTAGTCACAGATGAATGGCATGGCAACCAGCGAATTCGGACGCGCAGCCCGGCTAGATTGGCAACATCTGTTCTTGTCGGAGTCCGCCATGCCACGCACCATCCTCCACCGCCTGCAGGTCGATGCCGACCTAGCCCGCTTCATCGACACCGAGGTGCTGCCCGGCACCGGCGTCGGGCCGGACGCCTTCTGGGCCGGCTTCAGCCAGCTGGCCCATGAGCTGGCGCCGACCAATCGCACGCTGCTTGCCGAGCGAGACCGCCTGCAGGCCGAACTGGACGCCTGGCACGAGGCCCACCCTGGCCCCATCGCCGACATGCCGGCCTACCGCAACTTCTTGACGCGCATCGGTTACCTCGTCGAGGCGCCGGCCCAGGTGCAGGCCACCACGGCCAATGTCGACGCCGAGCTGGCACTGCAGGCTGGCCCGCAATTGGTCGTGCCCATCTTGAACGCGCGCTACGCGCTGAATGCCGCCAACGCCCGCTGGGGTTCGCTGTACGACGCGCTGTATGGCACCGACGCCATCTCCGAGGCCGACGGCGCCACGCGCGACGGCGCGTACAACCCGGTGCGCGGCGCCAAGGTGATCGCCTTCGCCCGCCAGGTGCTGGACCAGGCCGCACCGCTGGCTCAGGGCTCGCATGCCGATGCCACCGGCTATCGCGTGGAAGGCGGCCGGCTGGTCGTGACGCTGGCCTCCGGCACCAGCACCGGCCTGAAGGACCCGGACGCCTTCGCGGGCTACCAGGGCGACGTCGCAGCCCCCAGCAGCGTGCTGCTGATCCACCACGGCCTGCACCTCGACATCCGCATCGACCGCTCGACGCCCATCGGCAGAACCGACGCGGCGGGCGTCGCGGACGTCGTGCTGGAAGCAGCGTTGTCCACCATCCTCGACCTGGAGGACTCCGTCGCCGCCGTGGACGCCGAGGACAAGTTGCTGGCCTACCGCAACTGGCTGGGCATCCAGCAGGGCACGCTGACCGAAGAGGTGGCCAAGGCCGGCAAGTCCTTCACGCGGCGCCTGAACGCCGACCGCGTCTACACGGCACCGGGCGGTGGTTCCGTGACCCTGCACGGCCGTTCCCTGATGTTCGTGCGCAACGTGGGCCATCTGATGACCAATCCGGCCATTCTGCTGGACGATGGCAGCGAAATCCCGGAGGGCATCATGGATGCTGTCGTCACGACGACGATCGCCATGCACGACCTCAAACGTCGCGGCAACTCGCGCACCGGCTCGGTCTACATCGTCAAGCCGAAGATGCACGGCCCGGCCGAGGTGGCCTTCGCCGCCGAGCTGTTCACGCGCGTGGAGCGGCTGCTGGGCCTGCCGGACAGCACTGTCAAGCTGGGCATCATGGACGAAGAGCGTCGCACCTCGGTCAACCTCAAAGCCTGCATCGCCGCCGCGGCCAGCAGGGTGGCCTTCATCAACACCGGCTTCCTTGACCGCACCGGCGACGAGATGCACACCGCCATGCGCGCCGGCCCGATGCTGCGCAAGGGCGACATGAAGACGACTCCCTGGATCCAGGCCTACGAGCGTAGCAACGTGCTGACCGGCCTGGCCTGCGGCCTTCGCGGCCGCGCCCAGATCGGCAAGGGCATGTGGGCCATGCCCGATCTGATGGCGGCCATGCTGGAGCAAAAGGTCGGCCATCCCAAGGCGGGTGCAAACACGGCCTGGGTACCGTCGCCCACGGCCGCGACGCTGCATGCGCTGCACTACCACCAGGTCAGCGTCAGCGCCGTGCAGCAGGAGCTGGAGAAGGTCGACCTCGCCGCCGAGCGTGAGGAGCTGCTGAACGCATTGCTGACCGTACCGGTCGCGCCCCGGGCCGATTGGACAGCCGAGCAGCGCCAGCAGGAGCTGGACAACAATGTGCAGGGCATCCTGGGCTACGTGGTGCGCTGGGTGGATCAGGGCGTGGGCTGCTCCAAGGTGCCCGACATCAACGGCGTCGGCCTGATGGAAGACCGCGCGACGCTGCGCATCAGCAGCCAGCACATCGCCAACTGGCTGCGCCATGGCGTCGTCGGCGCGGAACAGGTGCGCGAGACCTTCGCCCGCATGGCCCTGGTCGTCGACGCCCAAAACGCGGGCGACCCGGCCTACAAGTCCCTCGCCGCCCACCCGCAGGGCGCAGCGATGCAGGCGGCGCTGGATCTGGTCTTCAAGGGCGAGGTGCAGCCGAGCGGCTATACCGAGCCGCTGCTGCATGCCTGGCGGCTCAGGGTGAAGGCAACACACTGACCGCCTCCCGGGCGAGGCCGTCCTCGCCCGGTCATCACGCACGGCGATGCCCTCGAAGCCCCCGAGGCCATGGGGGCGCCGTGTTGCTTTCTCGACAGACATCCTCCCGGAGCTGTCAGCAAACTGTCGTCGGATCGCTACGGATTCGGACGCTCTGCAGCAGCGGTTTTCCCATGAAACAGGGGGGTTACGGAACCGAAAACTCTTCGGCGCGCGCCCTGGGCAGTCCGCTCAATTGGGGCGAACCCCAAAAGTTGGCCAGCAAACTTTCCTCACACTGTTTGTCTCTCCCGGCACCACGGCCGGGCTGGTAAAGCCCTTGTCGTCCACCATCCAGACCGGCAAGCATCGTTTATCCGTTAGGAGTCCGTAGATGTTCAAACGTCATGCCGTCGGCGCCGCAGCGCTGGCCTGCCTGGCTGCTTCCGTGCAACCAGCTTTCGCACAGCAAACCCTGGAGCGAGTCGAAATCACCGGTTCGGCCATCCGCCGCTCCATCACGGACGAAGGCGCACTGCCCATCACCGTCGTGAAGGTCGACGACCTGCGCCAGCAAGGCGTCTCGAGCGTTGAGGGCATCCTGGAACTGCTGTCAGCCAGCCAGTCCAGCAGCCCCGGCAGCAACTCCATCGGTTCGGGCACGGGCGGCGCCTCCTACGCCAACCTGCGCGGCCTGGGTAGCAACAAGACGCTGATCCTGCTGAACGGCCGCCGCATGACGTCTTTCGCGTTTGACGCGAACGCGGTTGACCTGAACTCCATCCCCTTCGCCGTCATCGATCGCGTCGAAGTGCTGCGCGATGGTGCTTCCGCCGTGTACGGCACGGACGCCATTGGTGGCGTCATCAACTTCATCACGAAGTCCAATTTCCGCGGCGGCCAGATCGTGGCCGAGATGACCAAGCCCCGCCAGGATGGCGGCAAGAAGGAGGGTGGCTCCGTCACCGTCGGCTTCGGCGACCTTGAGAAGGACAAGTTCAACTTCTGGGGCTCGTTCGACACCCGCCGGCAGCAACGCATCCGCGCGCTGGATCGCGATTTTGCGAAGACCGGCATCATCCCGAGCCGCGGCGTGAACGGTAATTCGGGCACGACCTTCCCCGGCAACTTCTCCGGCAGCTTCATCGTTCCGGTGTCGAAAGACTTCCCCACGGGCCGGGAGACCCGCTCCTACAACCCGACCGCGCCCAACTGCGCGCCGCCGCTGTCCGTCGTGAATCCGACGAATGCGAACGCCTGCGTGTTCGACTTCAGCTCGACCATCGACATCATTCCCGACACCAAGCAGAACACCATCGCGGGCCGCGCCGCGATCCAGATCGCCGAGGGTCACGTGCTGACCATGGAAGGCCTGGCCACCGAGAACAAGAACATCGCCCGCGTCGCCCCGGACCCGGTCAGCGGCGTCACCATCAATCCGGGCAATCCGGCCTACCCGACCGGCATCCCCAACTTGGACACCACCAAGCCGATCAACGTGGGCTGGCGCATGGTGCCGGCAGGCCCGCGCACCAACGAGTCGAACTCCACCGCCAAGCGCGCGGTCATCGACCTGAGCGGTGTCGTCGCGAGCTGGGACTACCGGCTCGGCGCCATGCTGTCGCGCAGCACCGGCAACGATGCGGCAGCCGACGGCTACGTCAGCGCCCCCTTCGTGCGTGCCCAGGTGGCCGCCGGCAACCTGAACCCGTTCCGCGCTGCCACTGCAGCCGAACTCGCGATCATCGAACAGGCCAAGCGCCGTGGTGTGTTTGGCTATGCGACGGGCGAGACGAAGGGTGTCGACATCCGCGCCAGCCGCGATCTGTTCTCTCTGCCTGGCGGCAATGCCGCGTTGGCGCTGTCGGGCGAGTTCCGCAAGGAGAACTACCGCTTCGACACCAACGACGACGTCGTCAACAACATCCCGTCGGCCGGCCGCTCGCCCAACCACAAGGGTGGCGACCGCAAGGTGACGGCGTTTGGCGCAGAAATGCTGCTGCCGGTGCTGAAGAACCTCGAGGTCCAGGTCGCTCTGCGTACCGACGACTATTCGGACGCGGGCCGCAGCACCAACCCCAAGATCGGCTTCCGTTTCACTCCGATCAAGGAAGTCGTGCTGCGCGGCTCCTACAACACTGGCTTCCGTGCCCCGGGGCTGGATGACCTGTACGCGCCGCAAACGGTCACCTTCTCCGCAGGTGCCAAGAACGACCCCCTGCTGTGCGATGCCAACGGCAAGGCCATCCCGTCCAAGGGCGGCGTGCAAAGCCGTGACTGCGGTCTGCAGCCGCAGGTGCAGAACGGCGGCAACGCCAACCTGAAGCCGGAGAAGTCCAAGACCTTCACCGTCGGCGCTGCGTTCGAGCCGATCAAGGACCTGACCTTCTCGATCGACTACTGGAACATCAAGCTGCGCGACCAGATCAACGTGCTGCCGCTGGACACCATCATTGCGGACTCCACACGGTACGCGGCGAACTTCGTGCGCTGCAGCACGTTGCCCATCGCCGTGCAGAACACGCTGAATCGTTGCGCCGGCCTGGACAACAACAGCCCCGCGATCGGCTACATCATTCAGACCAACGACAACATCGGCAAGATCAAGACCAACGGTTTTGACCTGACCGCCGGCTACAACATGAAGCTGGGTGGCCTGGGCGCCCTGTCCCTCAGCTACGACGGTACCTACGTCCGCAGCTATCAGTACCAGACGAATCCGAGCGATCCGTACAAGGAGAACGTCGGCATCTACAGCGACGGCTCGCCCGTCTTCAAGTGGAAGCACAACCTGAGTGCCGCCTGGGCGCTGGACAATCTGGGCGCGCGCATGAGCCTGCGTCACCAGAGCGGCTACCGCGACCAGAACGATCCCACCACGGTCGTGGGCGGCCCGTCGTTCTACGGCAATGTCGAGTCGTACACGCTGGTCGACCTCTCGGCGAGCTACAAGTTCAACAAGATGTCGTCGCTGACCATCGGCGTCAAGAACCTGTTCGACAAGGATCCCCCGTTCTCCAATCAGTCGACCCGCTCGCAGCGTGGCTATGACCCGCGCTACAGCGATCCGATGGGTCGTGCGCTGTTCGTGCGCGCAGCCTACGGCTTCTAAGCCTCCTGTCGCATGACTCAAGGCCCGCCTCGGCGGGCCTGAATGAGATGGTCACGCCATCTCGTGTCTGCCCCGAACACCCCGGCGACATCAGTTGCCGGGGTGTTCTTCCATGGGGCAGCGGTCATGATGCCCCGGTGACGCTGGTCAGCAGCCGACCTGGGCAAGCACTCGTTGCACCTGCACGACCAGGACCGCAAAGGGCTGGACGGCATTCGGCAAAAAAATAGCAAGCCCCCCTGCGCCTCGTGCGCGAGTCGCTGGTCCGCGACCGCACCAGGACCACCCACCCGATGTATTGCTGCTCGACAATCGATGGCTCACCTCGACTCAATCCTTGGCGATGCTTGTTGACGTTCTCATCATCGGCGCCGGCCCCGCCGGCAGTGCCTGCGCTCGCGTGCTGGCCCAGTCAGGCGTCGATGTCCTGCTAATCGACCAACACCCTGCTGGCCGGGACAAGACCTGCGGCGACGGCCTCATCCCCGATGCGCACAAGGCCCTGGCCCGCCTAGGGCTCTTGGACGACGTGATGCGCCTGGCCCAGCCCGTGGCGCATGTCGGATGCATCGGCCCGCGCGGTGGCCGCATCGACGTGCCCGGCTCGCTGGCCGTGCTGCCACGGCGCGAGTTGGATGAGCTGCTGCTGCGCGCCGCACTGGAGGCCGGCGCCCGCTTCGAGCAAGCGCGCTTCGAGGCACCGCTCGAGCAGGACGGCCGGGTCGTCGGCGCGCGGCTCAAGCAGGGCGACAAACTCATCGAGGCGCGGGCACGCTGGGTGGTGCTGGCCACCGGTGCGGTGCCCCGGGCACTGACCGCCGCCGGCATGTGCGAGCGCCACACGCCCAGCGGCGTGGCGCTGCGCGGCTATGTGAAGGCGCCGCAGATGGTCGGCAGGATCAAGGCGCTGGAAGTCGTCTGGGACCAATCCGTGCGCCCCGGCTATGGCTGGATATTTCCGGCGCCGGACGGCCACTTCAACATTGGCGTCGGGGTGACCGATTCGCACCGTGACCTGGGCGGCAAGGGCCAGAAGAAGGATGTCAACCTGCGTGCCATCTTCGACGCGTTCGTCGCCAAGTACGCGCCGGCCGCCGAGCTGATGCGCGTCGGCGAACGGGTCGGCGAAGGTGAGCAGTGGCTGAAGGGCGCCCCACTGCGCTGCACGCTGACCGGCGCAAAGTGGACGCGCCCCGGCATGCTCGTCACCGGCGAGGCCGCCGGCAGCACCTATTCCTTCACCGGCGAGGGCATCGGCAAGGCCATGGAGACGGGCATGCTGGCAGCCGATGCGCTGCGCCAGCATCTCGACGACGACGGGGCCGCACGCGCCATGTACGAAGCCGCGCTGATGGCCCTCAAACCCAAGTTCGACCTCTACGAGCGCGCCAACCGCGTCAACGCCCACCCCTGGCTGGCCGATCTCCTCATCTGGCGCGCCAAGAAGAGTCCGCGGCTGCTGAAGCGCATGAGCGGCGTGCTCAACGAAACCAGCAACCCGGGCAACCTCGTCAGCCTGAAGGGCCTCAGCCGGCTCTTCTTCGAGTGATCAGGCGCGCTCGATCACCAGCGCGATGCCCTGGCCCACGCCGATGCACATCGTGCACAGCGCATAGCGGCCGCCGCTCACCTCCAGCTGGTTGACGGCCGTCGTCACGAGGCGGGCACCGCTGGCACCCAGGGGATGGCCCAGCGCGATGGCACCGCCATTGGGGTTCACGCGGGCGTCGTCGTCCGCCAGGCCCAGGTCGCGCAGAACGGCCAGGCCCTGCGCGGCAAAGGCCTCGTTCAACTCGATGACGTCCATCTGCGCGAGCGTGAGTCCCGTCAATGCCAGCACCTTGCGCGTGGCCGGCGCCGGGCCCATGCCCATGATGCGCGGCGCGACGCCAGCCGTGGCCATGCCGACGACGCGGGCGCGCGGCTTCAGGCCATGGCGCGCCGCGTCGGCCTCGCTGGCCAGCAGCAGCGCGCAGGCGCCATCGTTGACGCCGCTGGCATTGCCGGCCGTCACGCTGCCATCGGGCTTCACGACGCCCTTGAGCTTGGCCAGCGACTCCAGGCTGGTTTCGCGCGGATGCTCGTCCAGGAGCATGCGCAACGGGTCGCCCTTCTTCTGCGGGACGTCCACGGGCACGATCTCTCGTTCGAAGAAGCCGCGCTGCTGCGCGGCGATGGCCTTCAGCTGAGAAGCCAACGCCATGCGATCCTGCGCCTCGCGTTCGATGCCGAAGTCGCCCGCGACGTTCTCGGCCGTCTCGGGCATCGAATCCACGCCGTACTGCGCCTTCATCTGCTTGTTGACGAAGCGCCAGCCAATGGTGGTGTCGTAGACGGCATTCGCGCGGCTGAAGGCCGATTCGGCCTTGGGCATCACGAACGGGGCGCGGCTCATGCTCTCGACGCCGCCGGCGATCATCAGCCCCGCCTCGCCGGCGCGGATGGCGCGCGCGGCCGTGCCCACGGCGTCCAGGCCCGAGCCGCACAGGCGGTTGATCGTGCTGCCCGGCACATCCACCGGCAGACCCGCCAGCAGCGCCGCCATGCGGGCGACATTGCGGTTGTCTTCGCCAGCCTGGTTGGCGCAGCCATACAGGACGTCGGCCACCTGGGTCCAGTCGACGTTCGCA
The DNA here is from genome assembly GCF_036404855.1 of Roseateles sp. Classification (GTDB taxonomy): domain Bacteria; phylum Pseudomonadota; class Gammaproteobacteria; order Burkholderiales; family Burkholderiaceae_C; genus Pelomonas. The sequence continues at coordinate 13,712 of NZ_DASWYS010000165.1, read as the reverse complement.
TTGCGTGCCATCAGCGCCTTGATCGGCAGCGCGCCGAGGTCGTCGGTGCGGATGGAGGACAGTGCGCCGCCATAACGGCCGAAGGGAGTACGGATCGCGTCGCAGATGAAGGCTTCAGTCATTTCAGATAGGGCGACACGCGGTAGCGCTCGCCACGGTAGTGTTGATCAAGGCGGTCCAGCAGCGCGACCACGGCGCGGCGGTCCCAGCGGGCCAGCCATTCGAAGGGGCCGGCGGGATAGTTGACGCCCAGCTTCATGGCCGCGTCCGCGCCGGCCTCGTCGCAGACGCCTTGTTGCACGGCGTCTGCCGCCTCGTTGATGAGCATCGCCACGGTGCGCGCGACAACCAGGCCCGGCACGTCGGCCACGGCGCGCGGCGTCAGGCCCAGCACGGTCAGCCAGGCGGCTGTCGCGGCGTCGCCAGCGAAGGCGATGTCGCCCGAGGCGGCCAGCGGCAGGTCAAAGACTGCGCCGCCGCGGCTCAGCTCGGTGGTACGGCGACCGTCGGTCAGACGCAACTGGCGACCGTCGACGTTGAGGCCCGTCCAGTCGCTGTCCAGCTCGCGCACGGCATCCGGCAGTGCAGCGGCGAAGCGGTCGGCCACCACGCCCTTGCCGTGCACGACGATCTGCGCCGCCGTCGGCGTCGCCACCGCCACGGCTGGCAATGCCGGCGCGCCCTCGGGATAGCGGTAGAAGCCACGCCCGCTCTTGCGACCGAAGAAACCCGCGTCCACCAGCTCCTGCTGCACAAGAGACGGCGTGAAGCGGCGGTCGAAGAAGTTGGCCGCGAACACCGAGTTCGTCACGGCAAAGTTGGTGTCATGGCCGATCAGGTCCATCAGCTCGCAAGGCCCCATGCGGAAGCCCGCGGCGCGCAGGAGCGCGTCGAGCAGCTCGGGCGCCGCGGCGCGGTCCTGCAGCAGCATCAGCGTCTCGGCGTAGTAGGGCCGCGCGATGCGGTTGACGATGAAGCCGGGCGTGGAGCGCGTGTGCACCGCCGTCTTGCCCCAGCGATGGGCGAGATCGAAGACGGCCTGCGCCACGTCCGGCGCCGTACCGAGACCGGACACCACCTCCACCAGTTTCATCAGTGGCACGGGATTGAAAAAGTGCATGCCGACCAGACGCTCGGGCCGCTTCATGCCGCGGGCCAGCGCCGTCACGGAGATGGACGAGGTGTTGGTCGCAATGACGGCCTCGGCGGGCAGCAGCGCTTCGAGGTCGGCGAAGAGCGCGCGCTTGATGTCGAGGTTCTCGACGATGGCCTCGACGACCAGGTCAGCGGTGCAGAGCGCGTCGATGGGCGTGATGCGCGCCAGCGCGGCCTGGGCCGCATCGGCAGCCAGCCTGCCCTTGGCGACGAGGCCATCCAGCGTCTGCGCGAGCTTGGCCTTGGCGGCTTCGGCAGCACCGGCGCGGGCGTCGAAGAGGGCGACGTCGTGCCCGGCCTGGGCGGCCACCTGGGCGATGCCGGCGCCCATCAGGCCTGCACCGACGACGAGGATGCGGGAATCGTTCAGCGTCATTCTTTCGAGTTCCAGTGGGGCTTGCGCTTGCCGAGGAAGGCTGCGAAGCCCTCGCGAGCCTCGGCGGTGATGCGCACGCGGGCAATGGTCTGGGCCGTCAGCTCGCGCGCGTCGGCCGTCACCGGGCCGGGCGCAAGCCGGGCATAGAGCTGCTTGATCTCAGCCTGGGCGGCGGGACCGCATGCAAGCAGGTCGGAGATGCAGGCTTCCAGCGCGGCGTCCAGCCCTTCGGCCGGCACGACCTGCTGCACCAGGCCGACACGCTGCGCCTCGGCAGCGGTGATGCGGCAGGCGGTCAGCGCCAGGCGCCGCGCCTCGCGCAGGCCCACCGCGTTGACGAGGTGGGGGCCGATGACGGCCGGCAGGATGCCCATCCGGGCCTCACTGACCGAGAAGCTCGCCACCTCGGACGCCACAGCCATGTCGCAGGCGCACACCAACCCGACGCCACCGCCCAGCGCTGCCCCCTGCACGCGGGCGATCGTCGGCTTGGGCACCTCGGCAATGCGCGCCAGCATGGCCGAGAAGCGGCGCGCATCGGCGAGGTTGTCCTCCTGCGACGCGGCGGCGGCGCGCTGCATCCACTGCAGGTCAGCGCCCGCGCTGAAATGCTTGCCGGCCCCGGCCAGCACGATGACGCGCACCGAGTCGTCGCCCCCCAGCAGCTCGAAAGCGGCGTCCAGCTCGGCAATCAGCGTCTCGTCAAACGCGTTGAACACGGCAGGCCGGTTCATCGTCAACAGGGCAACGCCATCGTCACGGCGGTCGAGGTCAAGCGCGTTCCAGGTCGGCATCCCGGCATTCTGCACTTTTCCCGACCGATCGGTCGAACAACCATCCATACGCGTCGATCCACCATTCGCCGCAAGTCGGGGGCAGCCTGCGCGCGGCCCCTCCTAGACTGCGGCCATGTCTGCTCCCACCCCTTTGCGCCGCTGGCTCGCCACCGACTGGTCGCAGTGGTTCTATCCCGGCCCGCGCCGCGTCTTCTCGGCGGACGAGATGACACGCGCCGGCAATCAGCCCTGGCCGCGCGGCATTGACCACTACGTCTATGTGAACTTGATCCTGGTGCTGGCCGTCACCACGCCGTTTCACCGGCAGTTCGTGTGGGTATGGCCGGCTGGCCTGATCCTGGGCTGGATGGCGCTGGCCGTTGCCCGCTGGTTGTGGCGGATGCCCACGACCAGGCGGCTGAACCTGGCCTGCTACGTCGTCGGCTTTTCGGTTGGTGTGGGCGGCGTCCTTTGCGTCAAACTGGGCGGGCGCGAGGAGATCCAGGCGCAACTGCCGCTGGTGCTGGCCATCATGACCGCCGTGCTGTCCGCCTGGTGGCTCCTGACCCTGTTCCGAGCCCAGCAGATCGAGGCCCGGCTGCGCGAACTGGCCGAGCAAGAGGCCGCGCTGCGCCTGCAGACCCGCCTGGCCACGGCCCAGATCCAGCCCCATTTCCTGTTCAACACGCTGGCCTCGCTGCAGCACTGGGTGGACACCGGTGACGCCCGCGCCGCACCGCTACTGCGCGACTTCACGGCCTATCTGCGCGCCACGCTGCCGATGTTCGAGCGCGAACTGCAGCCGCTCAACGACGAGATCGAGATGGTCAGACGCTATCTCGCCATCATGCGTGCCCGACTGGGTGCACGACTCGAGTTCGACATCGACGTGCCGGCGGAGCCGGGCGTCCTGCTGCCGCCGGGTCTGGTGCTGACACTGGTGGAGAACGCCATCGCCCACGGCGTCGAGCCGCAGCTGCGCGGGGGCCGTATCGGGATCGCAGCGCGCCGCGACGGCCAGCAGCTGGTGCTGACCGTGAGCGACGACGGCCCGGGTCTGGCACCCGGCTGGACCGAGGGCGTGGGGCTGTCCAACACGCGCCGCCGCCTGCTGCAAGCCCTGCCGGCCGCCACGCTGACCCTCACCGATGACGCCCCCGGCTGCGTCGCCACGCTGACCCTGCCCATTCCCCTGAACGCCTCCACTGCCTCGCTGCACACATGAACCCCATCACCGCCCTGATCGCCGACGACGAAGAAGCCCCGCGCGAGCAACTGCGCGCCGCGCTGGCGCGGCTGTGGCCCGAACTCGACATCGTGGCCGCCAGCAGCAACGGCGTCGAGGCCTGGGACGATTGCCTGGTGCACGAGCCGGCCATCGCCTTCCTCGACATCCGCATGCCGGGCCTGACCGGCCTGGAGGTGGCGCGCCGGCTGTCGGCCCTGGCCACACCGCCGCTCATCGTCTTCGTGACGGCCTTCGACGACCATGCCTTGGCCGCCTTCGACGCCGGCGCCGTGGACTATGTGCTCAAACCGGTCGACGACGAACGCCTCGCGCAGGCGCTGGCCCGGCTGCGTCCGCGCCTGGCCCAGCCAGCACCCGACACGAGCGCCCTGCAGCAGCTGCTGGCCAGCCTGCCCCAGCTGACCCAGCCCAAGCCGGCACCTCGCCCCATCCAGGCCAGCGTCGGTCGCGAGGTGCAGCTGATCCCGCCGAGCGAGATCATCTATTTCGAGGCCGACCAGCGCTACACCCGCGTCGTCCACGAGGGCGGCGACGCGCTGATCCGCACGCCGCTGCGGGAGCTGCTGACCCAGTTCGACCCGGACCAGTTCTGGCAGATCCACCGCAGCGTGCTCGTCAACAGCCGCTTCATCGCGCGCGCCATCCGCGTCGATGAGGGCACCATGGTCGTGACGCTGCGCGGCCGCGACGAGAAGCTGCCGGTATCGCGACAGTTCCAGGCTCTGTTCAAGGGCCAGTGAGACGCGCCCAGGGCAAACCCTTGGGCAGTCGCGCGGGCCGGCTCCACACAATCCGCGGCATTCCGAAAAGCCCCTCGCCGGGGCCACAGCCAGGGACATCGTCTCCGCCATGCCAACCCCACTGCCCACCCCGCGCTTCGACCATTTCTACCGCCACGAGGAACTGACCGCCCTGCTCTTCGCCTACGCCGAGGCGCGCCCCAACCTCGTGTCGGTGCGCTCCATCGGCAAGAGCTACGAAGGCCGCGACATCTGGGTCGTCGTCGTGACTCACCTGGCCACGGGCATGGACACCGACAAGCCGGCGCTGTGGGTGGACGGCAATATCCACGCGGCCGAGCTCACCGCGTCGACGACCTGCCTGTACTACCTGCACTGGCTGCTGAAGGAACATGGCGGCACGTCGGCCGAGGCCCAGCAGGTCCACCGCCTGCTGGACACGCGCACCCTGTACCTAGTGCCCCGCCTCAACCCCGATGGCGCCGAGCTGGCGCTGGCCGACCGGCCACGTCACATCCGCAGCTCCACGCGCCCCTATCCCTACACCGAGGAGCCGGTGGATGGTCTGACCGCCGAGGACATCGATGGCGACGGACGCATCCTGACGATGCGCGTGCCCGACCCGCACGGCGGCTACAAGAAGCACGCTGGCGACCCGCGGCTGATGGTGGCGCGAGAGCCCGGCGAGTTCGGCGGCGAGTACTACCGCCTCATCCCCGAGGGCTTCATCAAGAACCATGATGGCCTGACGGTCAAGGTCAACCCCGACCGCGAAGGCCTGGACCTCAACCGCAACTTCCCCGGCGAATGGCGTCAGGAGTACCAGCAGCTGGGTGCCGGGCCCTATCCCACCAGCGAGCCCGAGGTGCGGGCCATGGTGGATTTCATCACCCAGCATCCCAACATCGGCGCGGCCATCAGCTTTCACACGCACAGCGGCGTCATCCTGCGCCCCTGCGGGACGCGCAGCGACAGGGACATGACGCCCGAGGACCTGTGGCTGTTCCAGAACTTCTCTGCCCTGGGTGAGAAACACACGGGCTACCCGGCCATCAGCATCTATGAGGAGTTCCGCTACCACCCCAAGGAAGTCATCACCGGCACGCAGGACTGGGTCTACGAGCATCTGGGCGCGCTGTTCTGGGTGGTGGAGCTGTGGTCGCCCAGCAAGGAGGCTGGCGTGGATGTCGAGAAGTTCATCGACTGGTATCGCGAGCACCCGGTGGAAGACGACCTCAAGCTGCTGAAGTGGAGCGACGAGCACTGCGGCGGCCAGGCCCATGTGGACTGGACGCCGTTCCAGCATCCGCAGCTGGGCGCCGTGGAAATCGGCGGCTGGGACAAGATGAACTACTGGCGCAACCCACCGCCCGCGCTGCGCGAGCGCGAGGCCGCGCGCTTCCCGGCCTGGATGACTCAGATCGCGATGAGCCTGCCCAGGCTGGAGCTGATCCGCACGGAGGTCCGCGCGCTGGGCCCCGACATGTGGCGGGTTCGCATGGCCGTCGCCAACGCGGGCTATCTGCCAGCGTACGTGACGCAGCGGGCGCTGGAGCGCAAGACGGTGCGCGGCGTCATGTTCGAAATCCACCTGCCCATCAATGATCCGGGCGTCAGCCTGGTCAACGGCAAGGAGCGCATGGAAGGCCCGCAGCTGGAAGGCCATGCGCCAAAGCAGAGCCAGCTTGCCTTTCTGTTCAACAAGCATCCCACCGGCGACCGTGCGGTGGCGGAGTGGGTAGTGCGCGCGCCGGTGGGCACGCGGCTGGCCCTCACCGCCAGCGCAGAACGCGCCGGCGTGGTGCGGACCGAAGTCGTGCTGGACTAAGTCGACCTGACGACCAGTTCGGTCGGCATGATTTCGCTGGCCGCTCCATGGCCGGCGATGAGGTCCAGCACCTTGCGCGCCAGGAGCACGCCGCCGTGGTGCCAGTCCTGGCGCACGCTGGTCAGTGGCGGCGCAAAGCTCTGGGCCGCCGGCGAGTCGTCGTAGCCGATCACGGAGACCGCGTCGGGCACGGCCAGGCCCGCGTCGGTGAAGGCGCGCACGGCGCCCATGGCCAGCAGGTCGCTGGCGGCAAACAGGCCATCGGGCACCTTGCCGCCTCGGCCAAGATTCGCCAGATGGGCCTGTACGGCGGTGAAGCCGGCGCCAAAGGTGAAAGCTGCCGGCGTCAGCGTCTGGACCTTCACACCTGGAATCCCGGCCTTCTTCAGCGCCTTCACGAAGCCCTGCTGGCGGTCGCGGATCTCGGCATGGCGCACGTCGCCCAGGAAGAGCAGCTCGCGCCGGCTCAGGCCCAGCAGCCGCTCGGCTGCGCTGGCGCCGCCGTGGGCGTTGTCGCCGCCCACGACGACCGCATCACCACGGCCGTGCTCGGCACCCCAGACGACCATCGGCAAGCCCAGGGCCGCGGCCGATTTCACGGCCGAGCCATGGGCGCCCTGGCCCAGCAGGATGACCCCGTCCGCCGACGCGGCCATGCCCTGGCCCGGGCTCTGCATGGCCGACAGCAGCACGCTGTAGCCGCGCGAGGTCAGCTCCTGCGTGATGCCGCCCAGCAGTTGCAGCGGGTAAGCGTCGGTCATCGGCCGGTCGGTGTCCGGCTGCATCTCCAGCATGACCGCCACCATGTGGCTGCGACGCAGGCGCAGGTTGCGCGCATGGTGGTTGAAGCGGTAGCCGGCGGCCTCGGCCAGCGTCTTGATGCGCTCACGCGTGGAGGGCGTCACCGAAGGGCTGTCGCGCAGCGCGCGCGAAACGGTGATGGTGGACACCCCCGCCAGCGCAGCGATCTGCTCCATCGTGACGGGCTTGGCGTCGGCGGTCATGCGCCCCTCCGCCGGGCCACCCCAAGGCGGGTCGAGCCGCGCCGAGGGGCAGCGAGCAATGCTCGCGCGCGAGTCTTCATACCGCTTTTTGCTCGAGCACGTAGTTGGCGCCGTCGTACTGGCCCAGGCGCTCCACCAGCAGCGGCAAGCATTCAGCGAGCTCGTCGTGCAGCGTGAATGGCGGATTGGCGATGAACATGCCACTGCCCATCATGCCGAAGCCACGCTCGTCGGCCTGGCTCACGGTGAGGCGCACATGCAGCCAGCCCTTCTTGGCGGCGGCGTCCGCGCTGGCCTTCAGGCGTGTCGCGAGCTGGGTGGACTCCAGCAGCTGCAGCTGCGGGTACCAGACCATGACGACTGTATCGGGCGCGCGCTCCAGCGCTTCGCGCAGCGCCGCCAGCACCTTGGCGTAATCGGTCTTGATCTCGTAGGGCGGGTCCATCAGCAACGCTGCGCGGCGCGTGGGCGAGGGCAGCTCGGCCTTGATGGACGCGAAGCCGTCGCGGTCGCTGACCTGGGTATTGGGGCGGCTTTCCAGATAGGTGGCGAGGATGCGGTGGTCCGTCGGATGCAGCTCGTAAGCGCGCAGCCGGTCTGTGTCGCGCAAGACGAAGTTGGCGATAGCCGGCGAGCCGGGGTACTGGCGCAGCTGGCCGTCGGGGTTGAAGGCGCGCACCAGGCTCACGTAGTCGGCCAGCGGCGCAGGCAGGTCGGCGCTGTCGTAGAGCTTGGCAATGCCGCCGGCGTATTCGGCGTTCTTCTGCGCATAGCGGCCTTCGACGGAATAGCCGCCAGCGCCGGCATGGGTGTCGATGAGCGTGTAGGGCTTGTCCTTTTCGCCCATGTAGCGCAGCACGCGGGTCAGCACCAGGTGCTTGAGGACGTCGGCATGGTTGCCGGCATGGAAGGCGTGGCGGTAGGCGAGCATGCCCCGATTGTCGCTAAGCCTTCACACGGCAGCGCGAGCAAAGCTGCCGGCCACCGTGGCGGCGACGGGGCCGGGGTTCGCGGCCGACGGGCGAATCAGCGCGACGACCGGCCGAACCCGTCCCGGCCGTAGCGCGGCGGCCGGCCGTCTTCCCCCGAAAACCGCCCCAAGGCAAGCGGTCTGGCCCTTGCAGCGCAAGGCGCTCACCAAGCAGCGGGCGCCGCCCTGACAAGGAAGGTCAGCCGCGAGGGCGGGGGCTTGAAGTTCAGCACGGAGCCCCGAGGTCCCTCGATAGCACATTCCGCAACAACCGCAGGCGATGCAAGGCTGAACCGGTTTTCTTAGCCTTCGCGCGTTCAACTTTTCGCTCCCTCCGATGCCCACCCTCTTCGACCCCGTTCGCTTCGGCGAAATCCAGCTTGCCAACCGCGTCGTCATGGCGCCCCTGACCCGCAATCGCTCCCCACGGCAGACGCCTCAGGCGCTGAACGTCGAGTACTACCGCCAGCGTGCCAGCGCCGGCCTGCTGATCACCGAGGCAACGCAGATCCGTCCCGACGGCCAGGGCTATTTCGACACCCCCGGCATTCATTCGCCCGAGCAGATCGCCGCCTGGAAGCAGGTGACGGATGCCGTGCACGCCGAGGGCGGCAAGATCGTCGTGCAGCTCTGGCACGTCGGCCGCATCTCGGTGAAGCGCCTGCAACCTGGCGGCCAGCAGCCGGTCTCGTCCACCGGCCGCGCGGCCAAGACCCGCACCTATGCGGCCCACGGCGAACTGGTGCCCACCGACGAGCCTCGCGCGCTCGCGACGCACGAGATCCCGCAGCTGATCGCCGACTACGTGCAGGCCGCCAAGAACGCGATGGCCGCCGGCTTCGACGGTATCGAAGTGCACGGCGCCAACGGCTACCTGCTCGAACAATTCCTGCGCGACAGCGCCAACGACCGCGACGACGAGTACGGCGGCTCCATCGAGAACCGTGCCCGCCTGCTGATCGAAGTCATGACTGCCATCGCCGGCACCATTGGCGCTGGCCGCACGGCACTGCGCCTGTCGCCGGTCACGCCGGCCAACGACATCGGCCAGGACAGCAACCCGCAGGCCCTCTTCAACTACGTGGCCGATCAGCTCAGCCCCCTGAAGCTGGCCTTCCTGGAAGTCGTCGAAGGTGCCACCGGTGGCCCGCGCGACATCGCGCCCTTCGACTACGCCGAGTTGCGCCGCCGTTTCAATGGCCCCTACATCGCCAACAACGGCTACGACCGTGCCATGGCGCTGGAGGCCGTCACCAGCGGGAAGGCCGACGCCGTGGCCATTGGCCGGCCCTTCATCGCCAACCCCGACCTCGTCGCGCGCATTCGCGCTGACCAGCCCTGGGCCCTGCCCCACAAGGAGACCTTCTACGGCGGTGGTGCCGAGGGCTACACGGACTACCCGGCCTTGGACTACCCGGCCTTGAGGCAGGCCTGATCAGGTCTGGAATGCGCCCGGATTCCGGGGCGGCCGGCTGAGGGCCGTCGTGCCGCGCGGGTGGCGATATTCGCGCGTCGGCGCGAGCGTCATGCCGCCACCTTCGCCGGCGTCCTGCGCCTTGCCGCGCAGCGCCGAACTGGGCTTGAGCCTGAAGTCCTCGCGCGCTGCGCGCACGAACTCTTCCCAGCCTGCCGTGAAGTTGGCGCGCCGCACCCAATGCCCCTCGGTCGCAAGCTTGGGAGTGCCAACGAGCAGGTTGTTGGCCACCACCACGTCGGTCTGCGGCGGCGTCACGCGCAGCCAGATGCCGCCGCTCGGCAACTGGTCCACCAAGGTGTTGTTGACGAGGTAGAGCGCCTGCTTCTCCCAGGTCGCGCCTTCGGCGCCGAAGGAAATCATGCGCACGTTCTCCGTGGTCGAGCTTTGCGCGATGAGATTGCCCATGACGACCGCCACGCCGCCGTTGGGGAACTCCAGCTCGTAGCTCGCACGGCCGCCGATCTCGTCGGTGAGGCGGTTGTAGAGGATGTGGTTGAGCGCCGCGCGGCTCTTCAACAGATGGCCCCGCAAGCCGTGATGGAAGTAGCTGCCGCTGACAGCCAGGCGGCCGATGGCGCCGACATAGAGGTTGTGCGTCTTGCCCTCGCCGGGCTGGATGGTGCCGAAGTCGCAGTCAATGATGTCGAGCTCGATGCTCTCGTCGCTGGCCGTCAACACACCGTTCTCGTTGTCACGGAAGCTGCAGTCCACCAACGTCAGCGAGCCCGCCTCCAGCCGGATGCCGGCGCCGTTGCGATCGGGCACGACGGCACCGATGAAATCGAAACCCTCGATGCGCTGGCGCCGTCCCGTCGTCACGAACAAGCCTTTGCCCCGCACATGGGCGCCGGCCGCGATCAGTGTGACTCGCCCGCCCACGGCGCGCAGCGTCAGCTCGTGCTGCGGCCAGGCTGCGGCATCGGCGACATACTCGCCCGCATCGACCTCGATCAGCATGCCGTCCCGAGCCTGGCGCGCCGCGGCGGCCAGCGATCGAATCGCACGCCCCGGCCCGACCCGCATCACCGGCCCGGCATGCGCCACGAAAGGCAGCAGCCCGGCCGCAGCAAGCCACTCGCGGCGTCGCGTCATGCCCGGCCCTTCATCTTGGCTTTGAACAGCTCCACGATCCCGACCTCGCGTGGCCCCGGCAGCAGCTCGAAGGCCTGGCCGGCCGCGAGGCTGCCCTCGCGCTTCACGGCCAGGTAGAAGCCGCAATAGCCGCTCTGCACCATCAGCTTGGCCGCCTGGTTGAAGCCCATGTGAGCGTTGAACTTGAAGCAGGGATAGCGCGGCTCGGAGACGATGAGCTCGCAGTCCGGGAAGCGCAGCACGTCTCCCAGCCAGACACGGCTTTCCAGCAGGCCGTCCAGTGTCAGGTTCTCGCCGCAATCGCCGGGCTGCAGCAGGCCTTCGACCTGCGCCTGGCCACGCACGGTCTGCCAGAAGGCATAGTGGACGTGCGGGTAGGCGTAGATTGCCTTGGAAGGTCCGCCATGTACGGTAAGGTCCGCCTGTTCGTCCCCCTCCAGGCCGAGCGGACTGACGGCAACGGCACCCTGACGCGGCCGTTTGCGGATCGCTGAGTCCAGGGCCTGGCCATTGATCGCGACGAAATGCTCGACGCGAGCGGTATTGACGCTGAGTAGCTGCATGCCGCCATTGTCCAGGAGGGTTTTTGGCTTCTTGGCCTACACGGCGCGCCACGCCTGCCCCTTAGGCTGGCGCGCAAAGCTTCAAGGGAGAGTCATGACTGCACTCGACACCGGCGCCCGGGTCTGGGCCGGCCTGGCCGTTCCGCCCTCCAGCGGGCTGATGTTCATCGTGGGCGTGCTGCTGGCCGGCGCCTTGGCCGGCGAGTTCATCGCCGCGACGACGCGGCTGCCGCGCGTCGTCGGCTACACGCTGGCGGGCTGCGTCGCCGCCGCGTTCGGCCACGGCGTGGGCATGCCGCTGGCCGGTGCGGCTCAGACCGTCACCGACCTCGCGCTGGGCCTGCTGCTGTTCGAAATCGGCAGCCGCGTGCACCTGCGCTGGCTGCGCCGCAATCCCGGCCTGGCCCTGACCAGCCTGGCCGAGTCCCTGCTCAGCGCGCTCGCCGTGGCCTTCGTGCTGCGCCTGTTCGATCTCAGCTGGCAGACCGCGATCGCCTGCGCCATCCTGGCCATGCCGGCGCCGGCCGCCGTGTCGGGCCGCGTCGCGATGGAGCTGGGCGCCGAGGGTCAGGTCACGCAGCGAGCCTCGCTGCTCACGGCACTGAACACCCTGTACGCCGTCGTCGCGCTGACGCTGATGCGCACCTGGTGGGCTGCCGACGACGGCGGCAGCCTGCCGCAGGCGCTGGCGGGCCTGTCCATCTCGCTGCTGACGACGCTGGGCCTGGCCGCGTTGCTGGCCGGCGCTGTCTACCTCGTCGCGCGCCGGCTCGACCTGCGCAACGAGAGCGCCGTGCTGCTGCTGTTCGGCCTTGTCGCGTTCTCCATCGTCGCGGCGCGCGCCATCGGCGTGTCGACGCTGCTGATGCCGCTGCTGGCCGGCCTGCTGCTGCGCAACACCAGCGAGCGGCCCTGGGTCTGGCCGCGCCACTTCGGCACCTCGGGCGGGGCGCTGGTGCTGATGCTGTTCGTCATCGTCGGCTCGGCCTGGTCGCCCAAGATCCTCGTCGCCGGCGGCTTCGCGGCGCTGGCGCTGATGGCGGCGCGCTTCATCGCCAAGACGGCCGCGATCGTGCTGCTGGCGCCGATGGCCAAGGCCAGCTGGCGCCAGGGCCTGGCGCTGTCGATCACGATGACGCCGCTGTCCGCCACGGCCCTCGTCATGCTCAGCGAGCTGATGCGGGCCGAGCCGGAGCTCGCCGCAGGCGCCGTGCCCATCATCCTGGCCAGCATCGCCGTGCTCGAGCTGGTCGGGCCCATTGCCGTGCAGTTCGCGCTGCGCCTGGCCGGCGAACTGCCGCCGGCGCCCGCGCGCCGCCAACACAAGGAGGACCGTGAATGAGCCTGGGTGTGTTCTCCCAATCGCAGTCGCTGACGCTCGGCGTCGAGCTGGAGCTGCAGATCGTCAACAACGACGACTACGACCTCGCGCCCGTGTCGGGCGACTTGCTGCGGCTGATGAAAAAGCACAGCATCCCCGGCAACGTGACGCCCGAAATCACCAGCAGCATGATCGAGCTGTCGACCGGCGTGTGCACGGGCTTCAGTCAGGTGCTGTCCGAGCTGGGGCAGATTCGGGACGCGCTGGTGGACTGCGCCGGACAGCTGGACGTGAGCTTGTGCGGGGGTGGTACCCACCCCTTCCAGCACTGGTCGCGCCGGCGCATCTTCGAGACACCGCGCTTTCACGAGCTCTCATCGCTGTACGGCTACCTGTCCAAGCAGTTCACCATCTTCGGCCAGCACGTGCACATCGGTTGCCCGAGCGCCGACGAAGCGCTGGTGCTGCTGCACGGCATGAGCCGCTTCATCCCGCACCTGATCGCACTCGCTGCGTCGTCGCCCTTCGTGCAGGGCGAGGACACGGGCTTCGACTCCGCGCGGCTGAACTCGGTGTTCGCATTCCCGCTGTCGGGCCGCGCACCCTTCGTGCAGAACTGGGGCGACTTCGAGACCTACTTCGCCAAGATGACTCGCACTGGCGTCGTCTCGGGTATGAAGGACTTCTACTGGGACATTCGCCCCAAGCCCGAGTTCGGCACCATCGAGGTCCGCGTGCTGGACACCCCGCTGACCATCGAGAAGGCCGCGGCCATCGCCGGGTTCATCCAGTGTCTGGCGCGCTGGATCACCGTCGAGAAGCCGTTCACGCTCAGCGAGGACGACTACCTGCCGTACACCTTCAACCGCTTCCAGGCCTGCCGCTTCGGTCTGGACGGCACCTTCGTCGACCCCGAGACCGGTGAGCATCGGGTGCTGCGTGACGACCTGAGCGCCGTGCTGAGCCGGCTGGACACGCATGCTGGCGACCTGCGCGCGGAGGCCGCATTGCAATACCTGCGCCGCGAGATCAATGGCGTCGGCAATGACGCGACCTGGCTGCGCCGCATCGAGGACGAGAACCATCTGCTGCCCGAGGTGGTGCGACGCGCCACCAGACGCTGGCACGGGCGCTGAGCGACCAGCGGTTCGTCGGAGCAGG
>NZ_DASWYS010000164.1:0-47311 GCF_036404855.1 Roseateles sp. | reverse complement strand
CGGGACGCGGGCGATACGCGACCGGGTCCGCCTCGATAGCCAGCCCCTAGCGGGCGCCGCCGGCGGACGCCTTGGCCAGCAGCTCGGCCTTGCGCAACTCCTCGGCTTCATCGCAGCCGGCGACGACCTCCTTCCGGTCTTCGACGAGCGTCCAGTCCGCGTCCATCGACGACTGCCTTTGCGCCGCCAGGTAATAGCGCCGGCAGGGCTCGATCTGGAGGATGAAGGACTTCAGCACCGTCTTCCTCGCGCTGCGGCTGGGCGCTGCTTCCAGCACCACGTGCCGAGGACCGGGAGACAGCTGCACCGGCTCGCTGGGGCCGTCGAAATGCATGCTGCCGTCCACCGCGACGATCCGGACGGGATAGAGGCTGGAGTCCGTCCGAGTCAAGGGCACGCCTTCGATGAAGGACAGCGGGCCCGATGCGCAACCTGCCAGCACCACCGCGGCTGCGGCGGCGATGCACCGCGCCAGAGTTGACCGGGAGCATTCATTGATGTCGAAGGGTGGGGGCATTTTGGTGGGGATGCTAACTAAGTTATCAGGCGTCATGATGGCGCATCGGGCGTGCTCGATGCCGGGAGTTTGCCCTGATGAATCTCGTCAGTGGATGTGGGTTATGGTCCCGGTGACGGTCCGTCAGCGGAGGTTTGGCTGGCCGATGTCTCCGTGTGCCTCACGCACAGCCTGGCTGCACGGGGGCTTTGCGATAGGGCTCAACGGTCGGCTGGGCCCGGGCGGCGCCTCGCGGCGGCCGCGCATCAAGCTGCAGTCGGTCCCGTCCGGCGCCGCACTGTCGTGAGGATGTATCGTTGCCAGCTCAACGGACCGAGCGCCCATGTCGAATCGCCTTGCCTCCTGCAGTTGCGGCCAGCTGATGGCCGCGGTCCGCGGCGAGCCGCTGCGCGTCTCCATCTGCCACTGCCTGGCGTGTCAGCGTCGCACCGGCAGCGTCTTTGGGGAGCAGGCGCGGTTTGCGCGAGAGCAGGTGGCCATCTCGGGCGTCTCGACCGAATACACCCGGGTGGGTGACGAAGGGTCCCGGATCAGCTTTCACTTCTGCCCCCGTTGCGGCGCGACGGTGTACTACGTGCCCGAGGGGCTGGAGGCCTTCGTGGCCATTCCCGTGGGCGCCTTCGCCGACCCCGGTTTCCCTGCGCCCGCGGTCTCCGTCTATGAGGACAGGAAGCACCGCTGGGTCATTCCGCCCGCGCAGGCCGAGCACATCCCTTGAGCGGACGGGACCGGTCCGCGGGGTCAGAGCACCCGCGGCAGGTCCCGCCTGACCGCCACGCGGTCGCCGAAGTCGAAGTGCCACCACTCGGTGGTGATGCTGTGGAAGCCGGCCTCGCGCATGGCCGCGCGCAGCCAGCCGCGCTCGACCAGGTGTTCGGGCTTGAGCGTGCCCAGTGCCAGGTGCTCGACTTCATGGTCGGGATGGGAGGCCAGCGTCATCTCGTCGAAGCCACTGCCCATGTCGACCTCGCGGTCCGTCGGGTCGAGCAGGGTCAGGTCCACGGCCATGCCGAAGCTGTGGATGGAGCCGCGCTCGGGGTGGGCCAGGTACATCGTCAGCGGCGTGCCCTGCAGCTCGTCCCACAAGCGCTGCTGGACGCGCTGGGGACGCAGCGCGTCAAGCACGAGCAGGCGATAGCCGGGACGGCGCTCATGCAGCCAGGCGGCGGCGCGCTCCAGTGCATCGGCGGCCTCGCGGCGCAGCCAGTCACAGGCGATGCCGTCATAGACGGCGTGGCCGACAAAGTTGTCGGCGCTCGCGTAGCGCAGGTCCACGGCAATGCCGTGCTGCAATGTGGCCAGGCGCCGGAAGTCCGGATGGCTGGCGATGTCTTCGATGCGCAGGCTGTTCAAGGCGGAGGTCACGGCAGGCGGGCCAGGTGCTCGTGGGCGGCGGCGGTGATGAATTTGACGAGGCGACGCGCGGCCTGGCCGAGCGGTGCGCTTGCTGCGCTGAGCAAGTAGAGCTGCACGGGCACGGCCGGCGACAGGGCGCGCACGCGGACTCGGGTGGGGTCAGCGCTGGCGGCAGTGAAGGGGTCCACCATGGTCATGCCGACGCCCGCCTCGACGAGAGCACGCGCGAGCTGGTAGGTCTGCACGCTGATGCGACTGGCTAGCGGCTGGCCCAGGGCTTCGCCAGCATGGTGGAGCAGGCCGGCCAGCGGGTCGTCGCTCTGTAGGCCGACGATCTCGGTGCGGATGTCGGCCAGGCCCAGGGGGCCTTCGCCCTTGGCCTCGGGGCTGTTCAGAGGGCACAGGGCCACCATGGTGCCGCCGGCAATGGCCTCGGCCTTGATGCCGGGGTGGCGCGGGTCCTGCAGCGACAGCGCCAAGTCGGCCTCGCCGAGCAGGAGCGCCGACACGATCTCGCGCGTGTGGTGCGTGGCCAGCGTGCAGTTGGCATTGGGGTAGGCCTTGCACCAGGGAGTCATCGCGGCGGGCACGATAGCCATCGCGAGGGCTGGCGTGGCAACGAGGCGCACCTGCTCGCTCTCGCCGCTCTTGAGGTTGGCCGCCAAGCGCCGGATGCCGACGAGGTCGCGGTTGAGCTTGTCGATCTCGACGAAGAGGCGCTGGGCTTCGGGCGTCGGATAGAGCTTGCCGCGCACGCGGTCGAAGAGGGCCATGCCGAGCTGCAATTCGCAGTGCTGCAGCACCTTTGTGACGGCCGGCTGCGAGATGTGCAGCAGCTGGGCGGCGCCGCTGATGGTGCCGGCCTGCATGATGGCGTGGAAGACCTCGATGTGTCTGAGTCGCATAGTGTCAGTGTTCAGGGCCGGGCGCCGGGCCGGCGGACTCGTTGGGCCGGGGGCTCACTTCCGGTACACCCCTTCGAAGTCCACCGAGCCGTTGGGCGCCATCTTGAAGCCCACCACGTCCTTGCGGATCGGGATGTAGACGGTGGAGTGCGCCATCGTGATCCACGGCCGCTCGCGCTTGAAGATCTCCTGGGCCTTCTCGTAGAGCGCGATGCGCTTGGCCTGGTCGGGCGTGGCGCGGGCTTCGTCGATCAGCTTCTCGAACGCGGCATTGCAGAACTTGATGCCGTTCTTGTTGGCCGCGCAACTCAGGTTCGGCGTCAGGAAGTCGTCGGCGTCGCCGGTCTCGCCGCTCCAGCCGCTCATGTAAACGTTGTGTTCGCCGTTGTTGGCGCGCTTGAGGTACTCGCCCCACTCGTAGGTCTTGATGTTGGCCTTGACGCCGATCTTGGCCCAGTCCTGCTGGATGAGCTGCGCCATCAATTGGCCGTTGGGGTTGGTGGGGCGCTGCACGGGCAGGGCCCAGAGGTCGATCTCCAGCCCCTTCGGGAAACCGGCCTTGGCCAGCAGGGCCTTGGCCTTGGCGGGGTCGAACTCGTTCTTCAGATTCCTGTTGTAGCCGGGCACGGAGGGCGGGAAGGCGCTGACGGCTTGCATCGCGTCGCCGCGCGGGAAGAGCGCCTTGAAGATGGCATTGCGGTCGATGGCGATGTCCAGCGCCTCGCGCACCTCGCGCTTGTCGGTGGGCGCCTTCTTCAGGTTGAAGCTCAGGTAGGAGATGTTGAGGGCCTGGATCTTCTCGATGCTGATGTTGGGGTTGTTGGCCAGCGACGCGAGGTCCACGTCGCGCAGCGCGGCCGTCACGTGGCACTCGCCGGCGGCGATCTTCTGCACCCGCACGTTGGGCTCGCGGCTGATGCTGAAGACGAGGTTGGTGGTGGGCTGCTTGCCGCCCCAGTAGTCCGGGTTGGCCGTCATGCGCAGCACGTCGTCCTTGGCGTAGCTTTTGAACTGGAAGGGCCCGGTTCCCACCGGCTGCACGTTGATCTGGCTGGCCTTGCCTGCCTTCAGCAACTGCGCCGCGTATTCAGCGGACTGGATGCCGGCCCAGGCGAAGGCGAAGTTGGCGACGAAGGTGACGTTGGGCTCCTTCAGGCGGAAGCGCACCGTGTGCTCGTCGAGCTTGTCGATACCGTCGATGAGCTTGGCCAGGCCCAGGTTCTGCGGGTAGATGAAGTTGGCCGGGAAGGCCTTGTTGAATGGATGGTTGGGGTCGATGAAGCGGCTGAACGTGAACACCACGTCGTCTGCGTTCAGGGTGCGCGTGGGCTTGAACCAAGCCGTGCTCTGGAACTTCACGCCGGTGCGCAGCCTGAAGGTGAAGCTCTTGGCGTCCGGTGAGATCTCGTAGCTGGTGGCCAGCTTGGGCTGCAGCTCCGTCGTCGGGCGCTTGAAGCCCAACAGGCCATCGAACATCTGCGCGCTGACGATGTTGGTGCTGGCGCTGTCCCACATGCCGGGATCGAAGCCCTCGGGGCTGGCATCGGCGCAGTAGACGAGCGGCTTGCCCTGAGCTTGGGCGGTCACAGTGCCCAGCAGGGAGAGGGTGGCGAACAGCAGCGGAGCGGCGAGCTTCATGGCGGTAGGCAGGGGAGATGGGCGATCGGTCATTGTTCGGAGCACCCGCGGCAGCGGCAAGCGAGGCCGAGATCATGAGGCATAACAAAAGCTCATGGGTGCGCGGGGCCGTAACAGTGTGCCCGCCTTCACAATCAGCACATGTGGAACGGCTTCCAACCGTTGACGGCGCAGCGCGATGGCGTCACGTTGTTTGCCCGCCAGGCAGGGGCGGCGGCCTTCGGCCGGCCGCCGCTGCTGCTGCTGCACGGTCACCCGCAAACCATGGCCATGTGGCACCGCGTGGCACCCGTGCTCGCACAGACCCGTCGTGTCGTGCTGATGGACCTGAGGGGTTACGGCGACAGCGACCGCCCGCCTGCCGGGGAAGACAGTGCCGCGTACGCCAAGCGCGAGATGGCGATGGATGCGGTCGCGCTGATGCGCTCGCTGGGCCATGAACGTTTCGCCGTGCTGGCCCATGACCGTGGCGCACGCGTCGCGCACCGGCTGGCGCTGGACCATCCTCGCGCCGTCACGCGACTCATGTTGCTGGACATTGCGCCCACACTGGCGATGTACGAGGGCACGACCGAGGCCTTCGCTCGCGCCTACTGGCACTGGTTCTTCCTGATCCAGCCGGCGCCGCTTCCCGAGCGCCTCATCGAGGCCGACCCCGTCGCCTACCTGCGTGACGGCATGGGTCGACGCGGCAGCGGGCTCTTCGATTCGCGTGCCTGGGCCGAGTACCAGCGCTGCATCGCCAGCCCGGGCAGCGCGGCGGCCATCTGCGCGGACTACCGCGCCGGTGCCGGCATCGACCTGGAGCACGACCGCGCGGACCGCGACGCGGGCCGTCGTGTCACCCAGCCGCTGCGCGTGCTGTGGGGCGCCAACGGAGTGGTCGGGCGCTGTTTCGAGCCGCTGAAGCTCTGGCAGGCCGTGGCCGTCGACGTGACGGGCCGCGCAGTGGACAGCGGGCACTACATCGCCGAGGAGGCGCCGGATGCGGTGCTGTCTGAGGCGGCGGACTTTTTCGACAAGGACGAGTGACGCAAAGTTCGCCGCAATCGCCTGCAATGGCATTGGCATTGGCCCCGAGGTCATGCCCGAGGGCATGCGCGTGCTGGTGCGGTGGCCGAGCGCTTCAGCCTGCCTTTGTGCTTCGACGAGTTCGACTTCGCACACTGTCGCAGCCACGAGCAGCGTGGCCAGATGATGCCGGCAACGAGAAGGATCGGTTTTGCGGGCCACGAAGCGATCGTCTTCGGTGCCGTCGGCTGGCCGGCCTCGGTGCCACGATGGCCATCGCGTCCGCGGCCAACCTGAACCCGGCGCGCCAATGGCCCAGCCTGTTGGAGCCCGTGCGC
Source organism: Roseateles sp. (assembly GCF_036404855.1). GTDB lineage: Bacteria > Pseudomonadota > Gammaproteobacteria > Burkholderiales > Burkholderiaceae_C > Pelomonas. The sequence continues at coordinate 41,546 of NZ_DASWYS010000164.1, read as the reverse complement.
GGCCCGGCGCCGGGCATCGCTGGCAAGGGCATCGCCAACTTCATCGGGCCGACCTGGGCCGCGCGATGAAGCGGGACTTCCTGGACCACCACCGCCGAAGTCGCCCGACCTGGGCAGTTCGTCATGTGCCCAGCTGGGCGAGGCCATTGCCGAGGCTGCGAAAATGGTGGCATGAAGCCCATCGCCTACACCCGCGCCAAGGACCTGCCTGCCCTGCTGCAGCAACGCATTGCCGTGCTCGACGGCGCGATGGGAACCATGATCCAGCGCTACAAGCTGGGCGAGGCGGACTACCGCGGTGAGCGCTTCAAGGACCACGGCAAGGACTTGAAGGGGAACAACGAGCTGTTGCTCTTCACGCGGCCCGACGTCATCCGCGAGATCCACGAACAGTATCTCGCCGCTGGCGCCGACCTGATCGAGACCAACACCTTCGGCGCCACCTCGGTCGCGCAAGAGGACTACGACCTGCCCGAGCTGGCCTACGAGATGAACCTCGTCGCCGCGCGGATCGCCCGCGCCGCCTGCGACAAATACTCGACGCCCGGCAAGCCCCGCTACGTCGCCGGCGCCCTTGGCCCGACGCCGCGCACCGCGTCCATCAGCCCCGACGTCAACGACCCCGGCGCTCGCAACATCGACTTCGACGCGCTGCGCGCGGCCTACTACGAGCAGGCCAAAGGCTTGCTCGAAGGCGGCGCCGACGTCTTCCTCGTCGAGACCATCTTCGACACGCTGAATGCCAAGGCGGCCATCTTTGCGCTGGACGAACTGATGGAAGACACCGGCGAGCGCCTGCCCGTCATCATCTCGGGCACGGTGACCGATGCCTCCGGCCGCATTCTGTCGGGCCAGACTGTGACGGCCTTCTGGCACTCCGTGCGCCACGCGCGCCCCATCGCCATCGGTCTGAACTGCGCCTTGGGCGCCACGCTGATGCGGCCCTACATCGAGGAGTTGTCCAAGGTGGCGGGCGACGTGGCGGTGAGCTGCTATCCCAACGCCGGCCTTCCCAACCCGATGAGCGACACGGGCTTCGATGAGACGCCGGACGTCACGGCCCGCCTGGTCGGCGAGTTCGCGCAGGCCGGCTTCCTGAACATCGCAGGCGGCTGCTGCGGCACGACGCCCGACCACATCGCCGCCATCGCCAAGGCCGTGTCGGCCTACAAGCCGCGGGTCAGCGGCGAGAAGTTCTTCAGCCAGATGCTCGATGCAGCTTGAGTAGCATGCGTCCCGAGTCGGGGCCTCACCCGGCCCCAGGGGGAGCGCATGGATTGGCGTGGCGTGGTGGCGGACAGCGTCCGCGCACATGGTTTGAGGAGCGAGCAGCGTCTTGAGCTGCTGGCCCTGGCGGGCCTGGACCGGGAGCCTGCACCCTTGTTGGCGCGTCTGCCGCTGCTATTGGCGGGGCTTGCTGGCCTGCTCTGCGGCCTCGGCCTGATTTTTGCGATCGCAGCGAACTGGTCCGGGCTGTCGCGCACGATGCAGTTCGCCCTGCTGCAGGCCGCGATTGGCCTGGGCGCCCTGGGCATCATCGTCCGCCCCGGCTTGCGGCTGCCGCTGGGTGTGTGGTGCCTGTTGGCTACCGGCGGGCTGCTCGCCTTTTTCGGTCAGACCTACCAGACCGGCGCAGACACCTGGCAGCTCTTTGCGCTATGGGCCGTGCTGGCCCTGCCGCTGGCGCTGGGTCTGCGCTCGGATGCGCTATGGATGGGCTGGGCCCTGGTAGCCCTCACCGCCATCGCGTTGTGGGTGACGGCGCATGTCGGGCACCGCTGGCGTGCCGAGGCCGATGACGTCGTGGTTCACCTGATCGGCTGGCTCGCGGCGCTGGGCCTCGCGCTGGCACTGCATGGCCGGTGGGGCCGCCGCGCAGGCTGCGGCGTTTGGGCGCGGCGCACCGCAGCCAGCCTTTCGGCGGGGTTGGTCACCGCGACGGCGCTGGCTGCGCTGTTCGGCCAGGACCCGACGCTGCAGGCCCTGATGGCCCTGCTGGCTCTCGGCGTCGCAGCGTCAATGCTGGCCAGCCCCAAGGGCTTCGACCTCTTCAACCTGAGTGCAGTGGCGCTGGGCCTGAATGTCGTGCTGGTGGGCGGACTGGCCCGGTTGTTGTTCAGCGCGGCGTCAGGCGGTGACGCCATGGGTCGCTTCTTGCTGCTGGGGCTGGCCGCTGCCGGCATGCTGGCAGCCACGGTCAGCGGCGTGCTCAGGCTCGCTCGCGCGGCAGGGCGGCGCGAAGGCGGTGTCGCATGACGCGCGCCACCATCGAAGCCCTTTGGCGCGAGGCCCAGGCGCGCGGACTGCTGCCCGCCGATGCCAGCCCGCCCGTCGACGCCACCGCGGCGAGGCCCTGGCCGGTGGTACTGCTCACGGCGCTGGGCGCCTGGCTGGCGGCCGTGCCCCTGCTTGTGGCCGTGGCGCTGATGTTCGGGCCCCTGTTCAAGCATGGGGGAGCCTATCTGGCCGGCTCCGTGCTGTTGCTGACGTCCGTGGTGATGCTGCGCGCCAGCCTGCCGCTCTTCGTCGAGCAACTGGCCGTCCCCCTGTTGCTGGCGGGCGGCGCCAGCCTGGGCTTCGGGCTGTTCCGGAATCTGCACGAACCGGCGGCGCCCGCCGTGCTGGCGCTGCTCGCCTGGGGCGTCGGGCTGGCCGTACGCCCCCACTGGCTCAAGGCCTGCCTGGGGGCGGCTGCCGCCCTCTTCATGGCGATGGTGTTCTGGCCATGGGTCGACCCCTTCGGCGCCCCGGTTGGCACGACGGCGTACTGGCTGGGCTGGCATGTCTGCCTCGGCGCCTGGCTGCTCGTCGCCGTGCGGGAGTGGCGCATCGGCATGAATTCGGGGCTGGTGGCGCTGGCGGCTGGCTGGTTGCTCATGTGCCTGCTCGGCCTTGCCCTGATGGGGAACCTGGGCAGGGGGGTGGGTGGAGGACCGGAAGGCGGCATTGCCGGCAGCCATGCCGGGGCAAGCTGGCCCGGCTACGTGTCGTCGGGGCTGGCCCTGCTCGGTGCCGGCGGGCTGGGCCTGATCTGGCCGTCCCTGCGCCGGCCGGCCTACGGTGGCGTGGCCCTGGTGCTGGCCGGGCTCGCCGCCTTCATGCCGGCGCTCGGCGCGGCGCTGCTGGTTCTGGCGGGCTGCGCGGCGCAGGCGCGGTGGCGCCTGGCCGCCGCGGCAGTTCTGGCGGCCATCTGGATCGTCGGCAGCTTCTACTATCAGTTGGCCTGGCCCCTGGCCACCAAGGCCGCCCTGCTGGTGGGAGCCGGCGTGCTCCTGGGGCTGCTGATGTGGCCGCTGTGGCGCCACGGCCATGCGGCGGTGCCGGCCGGGGTCGCCGGGGGCAGGGGAGCGCGCCTCGGTGCCGCAGTCAGCCTGGCCGCGGTGCTGCTCGTGATCAACGCTGCCATCGCGCAAAAAGAGGCGCTGATTGCCGAGGGCCAGCCGGTCTTCATCCCGCTGGCGCCAGTGGACCCGCGCTCGCTGATGCAGGGCGACTTCATGCGGTTGAATTTCGCGCTGCCCGGCGAGGTGCCTTCGCAGGCCGGCGGGCTGCTGGCCGCGCGGCGACCTCACGTCGTCGCCAGCCTGGATGGCCGCCGCGTCGCGCGCCTTGTGCGGCTGCATGACGGATCTGCGCTGGCCCCCGGCGAGCTACTCATCGAGCTCTCGCCCCTGGGAGGCCGCTGGACCGTCGTGACCGATGCCTGGTTCTTCAGGGAGGGCGAGGCTGGTCGCTGGTCGGCGGCGCGGTTCGGCGAATTTCGGGTGAAGCCGGACGGCCAGGCCCTGCTCGTGGGCCTGCGTGGGGGGGCGCTGGAGAGACTCTGAGAATTCCTTGTTGACAAATGAATTCAAACGAATACATTCGTGTTCGTTGGAACTCATGAAGGCAGGTGCCCCATGGCGACACAGACCATCACGATGGAGCCGCTGTCGGCGCGCATTCCCAGCGACCTCTACCTGTGGCTGGCGCAGCTGCAGGTCGACGGCGCGACGACGAACAGCGACAAGTTGCGTGTGCTGCTGGGCCAGCTCAAGCGCCAGCACGACGGCGCCTTTGACTACGTGGCAGCCCACGCCTGGGCGCGCGAGCTGACGCACCGGCTGCGCGAGGCACTGGTGCGCATCGAGGGCAGCGAGGGCCGCCACTCCGAGGTGCTGGGCCAACTCGTCGAGCAGCTCACGACGCTGATGGCCCTGGTCATCAGTGCCGCGCCGGCCAACGCTGCCGACGCGGCCAGGCTGGAGGACGCCCTGGTGCGCCGTGCCGCGCTGCTCAGCGAGACCCTGCTGCGCCAGGCCACCACCGATGCCGCGCATGCATTCGATCCCGAGGTGGTGAAGCGCCACCTCAACCCCACCGTCGAGCTGGCCTCGACGCTCACCGCCGCGAAAGGAGCCTGATATGGCCGATTCCCTGAAGACCCGCGTGGGCCGCGTGATAGCCGGCAGCATGCACGCACTGCTCGACAAGATCGAGGACCGCAACCCACAGGCGGTCATGGAGCAGGCGATCCGCGAGGCCGAGGGCGTCATCGACGAGGTGCGCCACGAGCTGGGTGTCGTCAGCGCCAATCGGCATCTGGCCCAACAGCAGCACGCCAAGCTCAACCGCGGCCATGAAGAGCTTCGCGATCAGGTTTCGCAAGCCCTGGCCCAGCAACGCGAAGATCTGGCGCGCGCGGCCGTGTCGCGGCAGATCGACATCGAGGCCCAGATTCCCGTGTTGGAGACGACGCTGGCCGACCTGGCCCGCCAGGAGCAGGAGCTGCAGGGCTTCACCGCGGCGTTGCTGGCCAAGAAGCGCGAGATGCAGGAGGCGCTGGCCGAGTTCCGCAAGAGCCGCGCCGCGACCGAGTCCGCCGCGCAGCCGCTCGGGCAGGTGAACGTAGAGCAGCGACTGGGCCGCGTCACGGACGCTTTCGACAAGGTCTACCAGCGCCAGACGGGTCTGGACGGCACGCAGCGCGCCGGCAGCCTGAAGCAGGCAGCGCAGTTGCGTGAGCTGGACGACCTGGTGCGCGACCACAAGATTTCCGAACGCATGGCGCAGATCAAGGCAGGGCAGGCCTGACACTAACGTCCATTCCAAGGGAGGGCCGATGAACCTGTTTACTTCGCCCGAGACGCTGCCCTTCGGCGTCGCGGTCGCGCTGATCGTCGCCATTGCGTTGCTGGAAGGCCTGGGCATGCTGATCGCGCTCAGCCCAAGCAACCTCATCGACAGCTGGCTGCCGGAGCATGCGGCGGAGACGGGGCTGGACCGCGTGCTCGGTTGGCTGCACCTGGGCCGCGTGCCCGCGCTGGTGCTGCTGTTGCTGTTCCTGCTGGGCTATGCGCTGTTCGGCTACGCGCTGCAGAAGGTGGCATTCAACCTGTTCGGCAGCTTCATCCCGGCCTGGATCGCCGGGCTGCTGGCCGTGCCGCCCGGCCTGACCACCGTGCGGGGCCTGGGCAGCCTGATCGCGCACATCATCCCGCGCGACGAGAGCAGCGCCGTCAGCGAGCAGTCGCTGGTGGGGCGGGCGGGATCGGTCAGCGCCGGTACGGCGCGGCGCGGACTTGCCGCGCAGGCGCGGGTGCGTGACGCACATGGCCGCACGCACTATCTGATGGTCGAACCCGACCTGGACGAGGAAGTCTTCGAGGAGGGCGCGCAGATCCTGATCGTGCGCAAGCAGGGGGCGTTCTATCGCTGCATCGCCAACCCGCATCCCCATCTGATCTGACAACGAGGGAGCTAGAGAGCATGGAAAACGTCATTGAGATCGTCGGCATGGCCGGTATTGCCCTGGTCGGGCTGCTGACCATCGGATTCATCTTCGCCCGCCTGTACAAGCGCAGCACCAAGGAGACGGCCTTCGTGCGCACCGGCCTGGGCGGGCAGAAGGTCATCATGGACGGCGGTGCCATCGTGCTGCCGGTGTTCCACGAACGCGTGCTCGTCAACATGAACACGCTCAAGCTCGAGGTGCAGCGTCGCGAGCGCGAGAGCCTCATCACGCGCGATCGCATGCGCGTGGACGTGACGGCTGCCTTCTTCGTGCGCGTGAAGCAGACCGAAGAAGCCGTCAGCACTGCCGCGCAGACGCTGGGCGCCCGGACCATGAGCCCGAACGAGCTGAAGGCGCTGGTGGAAGACAAGTTCGTCGACAGCCTGCGTGCCACCGCGGCGACCATGACCATCCAGGAGCTGCAGGACAAGCGCCGCGACTTCGTGCAGGCGGTGCAGAACGCCGTGGCCGAGGACCTGGAGAAGAACGGCCTGGAGCTGGAGTCGGTTTCGCTGACGAGTCTTGACCAGACCGACAAGCAGTTCTTCAACCCCAACAATGCGTTTGACGCGGAAGGCCTGACTCGCCTGACCGAGCAGACCGAGGCGCGCCGCAAGCAGCGCAACGATGTCGAGCAGGACACCGAGGTGCAGGTGCGCACCAAGAACCTCGAAGCCTCCCGTCTGAAGCTGACCATTGAGAAGGACCAGGAGTTCGCCTCGCTGTCACAGCAGCGGGAAATCGAAACGGCGCGGGCCGAGCAGGTCGCGTTGATCGCCGCACAGCAGGCCGAGCGCGGCCGTGAAGCGGAGACGGTCAAGATCGAGGCGGAGCGCCAGGTGGGTCAGCGCCGCATCGAGGCCGAGCGCGAGATCAAGGCGGCCGAGATCGAGAAGAACCTCGTCATCCAGACGCGCGAGATCGAGCAGGAGCGCCAGACAGAGATGAAGCGCGCCGAGCAGCGCAAGCAGGTCGAGATCGCCCGCCAGGACACGCAGATCGCCATCGCGACCAAGTCGCGCGAGCAGTCCGAAGCCGATGCCGTCGCCAACCTGGCCCGTGCCGAAGCCGTCAAGGCCGAGGAAACCGTCAACACGGCGCGCCAAGTGGCGGTGGCCGAGCGCGAGAAGGCCATCCAGCTGATCGAGGCCAGCAAGGACGCCGAGCAGAGCGCCATCGCGGTGAAGGTGTCAGCCTCCGCCGAGAAGGACGCGGCCATCGACCGTGCCGAGGCGCTGACGATCGAGGCGAAGGCCAAGCAGGCCGCGGCGATCGCGGAAGCCGAAGGCCGCCGTGCGATCAACGAGGCACTGAACATGCTGTCGGCCGCGCAGATCGACCTGCAAGTGCGCACCCAGCTTCTGCAGCAACTGCCCACCATCCTGGCCGAGGCCGTGAAGCCGATGGAGAACATCGACTCCATCCGTATCGTTCAGGTGAACGGCATGCCGGGGCAGGGTGCAGGCGGTGGCGAGGGGGGCGGCGCTGCCGGCACCTTTCCCGAGCAGGTGATGAATTCGGCGTTGCAGTACCAGATCGCCAAGCCCATCGTCGACGCCGTCATGCAGGATGCCGGTCTTTCCAACAATGGCATCACCGGCATGGCACAGAACCTCGCCGCGATGCTCAAGCCGGTTGCGCCGGCGACGTCGGCGGAGTGAGGTTCAGGACGAGCGCGCTGGCGCGCTCGCGGCCGGCGTCGCGCTCCGGCGCGGGCCTTCGCTGTAGTCGGATGGTGGCTTCATCAGCGCCGGGTCGGGCTCGCCTCGCTTGATCTTCTCGAGCCGGTAGATCTGCTCGCCCTGACGCGGATCGGCGTCGCGGCTCATGACGGTCAGCATCAGGTCGGGGCTGCGCCAGACTTCGCGCGAGCTGACGATGGGCTTCTCGTTGCCGATCCGGCCGGCCTCTATGGTCCAGGTCGTGCGCTCGCCATTGACTTTGAGGCCGTCGATTTCCCGCGGCGGCAGTGCCGTCGTCGTGCCGCCCTCTCGCGGCAGCATCAGGCCCTGCAGCAGTGGCACGGGCGGCACCGGCGGCGTGGGTGCGGCGATAGGGGCCGGCGGCGCGGGCAGGGCCGGCAGCTCGCTGGCGCGAATGACGCGCAGCTCGCGGCGGCGCTCCACGACACCGGAGGCCGGCAACGCAGCCGGCGCCACCAACTCACGCTCGATGACGATGCCGGGTTCGCCCGCCTGCGCATGGCTGCGCAGGCGCTCGGCGTCCGCGCTGCGCGCCTGTTCGGCCACGCGGGCGCCCCATTCCTTCCAGCGCGCGGCTTGCTCCTTCATGCGCTCGCCCCAGTCTTGCATCGAGGCCTGCCAGGCCGCTTGCGTGGCCGCGTCGGTGCCCCGCGCCCAGTTCGCCGTGCCGCGCAGCCGCTGCATGCGTTTCTCGTCCGGGTACATGACCCAGCTTGTCTTGGCCACCGGGTCGTTCAGGTAGATGAGCCTGGGGCCGCCTTCGCGCTGCACCTCGCGGCGCGTGCGGCCCTCGCCGTCGCGGCAGAGCTGGCTCTGCTGCTTGCGCACGATGCGGTTGCCGTCGGCCAGTTGCTGCACGTTCTCGTGCACGGCCGTCGCGCAGTAGGGCGCACCGCGTACGACGCGCTCGCCCTCCAGCTCGCGGCTGGCAAAGATCAGGGCCTGGTCGCCCAGCGCGATGCGTACGGGCATGTCGGACAGTGCCAGCTGCACGTGGCGCGTGACATCCCGCTCGAGGTTGCGATCGGTGGCGCGGTCGGCTTCCAGCGGGCTGGCCGCGGCTGTCAGCGAGGCGCCGAGGGTGCACAGCGCCAGGCCGGTCAGGGGTTTCATCATGTCGTTCTCCGTCGTCAACTACTCAGTTCAGGATTCGCACGGCCAGCACCTGGCCGCCCGGCTCCAGCATCAGTTCGGCGTGTACCGTCTCGTCGGCGCGCGCAGCATCGAAGGGCAGGCCCAGCAGGGCCAGACGTTCGCGCGGCAGCTCCGCGGGTTGCAGCCAGACTGCGGCGCCACGGCCGACCGCCAGGGCCTGGCGCAGTTCGCCCTCCGGCACCAGCGGGATGAAGCCGCTGCCGGCGGGGGCGGCCTGGGCCGTCTGGGCGCCGGGCGGGTCCAGTAGCAGCATGGCGCTCAGCAATAGGGCGGCAGTGGCGCCAAGGGCACCACTGCCCCATGCCAATCGACGCAGCCAGCGCGGCTCATGCGCCTCGGCCGTTTCGGCGGTCAGGCGGCGGACGCGCAGCGTGCGCTGCTGGTCGGCCAGGCTGGCCAGCAGTGCGGCGTCCTGCCCGGCATCGGGCCGCAGCCGCGCGAACTCCGCGCGCGCCGGCCGCAGCCAGGCTGGGGTGTCGTCGTCGATCTTGCTCATGGTCGTTCTCCCACGCCGAGCAGGTCGGCCAGGCGCTGGCGGGCGCGATGCAGGCGGGTGCGCAGCACGTCGACTCCGACGCCGGCGATAGCGGCGGCATCCTCATAACTGCGCTCCTGCAGGTCCACCAGCACGATGGCCTCGCGCTGCGGCCAGCTGAGGCGGCGGATGGCGGCCCAGAGGCCGTCCTGCTGCTGGGCTTGGTTGAGTCGGGTGTCGCTGGCCGGTACTGCCTCGGCGGCCTCGGCGGCGTCATCGGTGTCGAGCGAGTCGTCCAGTGACACGTGGCGCCGCGCATCGCGCCATTGACTCAGCAGTTGATGTCGGGCCATGCCCGCAAGGTAGGCACCCAGCGAACCTCGGCCGGGCTGGTAGGCCTGCGGGCCGCGCAGGAGCTGCGCGAAGCTCTCCTGGACGGCGTCCAGCGCCGAGGCCTCGTCGCCGGCCAGCGCGAGGGCGTAGCGGTAGACCGAGCCGCTCTCGCGCCGGTAGACCAGCGCCAGCGCGTCGGCATCACCGTCCGCCAGGCGCGCCAGCAGCGCGGCCTCGTCGCCCGCAGCGCACGCGGTCGGGGCGACGAAGCCGAGGCGGCTCAGCCAGCTCATGGCGGAGTACATGGTGTGGGGGCCTGCAGGGCTTGCATGAACCTATTGAGCGCGAGCATGCATTGCCGTTACTCAGGACAAACCCGCCGTCACTTCTGGCATGGGGGTGACGCGGCATCATGCTCGTCTCCTCGCCCGGAACGTCCGCATGCTGAACCTGCAAGGCCTTGACCACCTCGTGCTGCGCGTCGTCGACCTCGACGCCATGCTGCGTTTTTATGTTGACACGCTGGGCTGCGCCGTCGAGCGTCGCCAGGAGGAGATCGGCCTGGTGCAGCTGCGCGCCGGCCGTTCGCTGATCGACCTCGTGCCGGTGGACGGCAAGCTGGGTCGCATGGGCGGTGCGGCGCCCGGGGTCGAGGGCCGCAATCTGGACCACTTCTGCCTGCGCGTTGAGCCTTTCGACGAGACTGCCATCCGTGCCCATCTCATGGCGCATGGCGTCGATGCCGGCAAGACCGAGAGTCGCTATGGCGCCGAAGGTGAGGGCGCGTCCATCTACGTGAACGACCCTGAAGGCAACGTCGTCGAGCTCAAGGGCCCGCCAGGTCCACTGCCGTGAAGCCGCTGGCCCGCGCCATCCTGTGGGGCGGCCTGCTGGCCGGCAGCGGCGACCTCGTCTTCGCGCTGAGCTATTACGGCATGCAGCTGCGCGTCTTCCAGACCGTGGCCGCCGGCCTGATCGGCAAGGAGGCGGCGTTCAGCGGCGGCGCGTCCACGTTTGCGCTGGGCGTGGTGCTGCATTACGGCATCGCGCTGGTCTGGGCCGGGCTGTTCTGCGGCGTGGCGATGCGCGTGCCCGTGCTGCTGCGCCGCGCAGTGGCCGCCGGCCTGGCCTATGGCTTCGTCGTCTACTTTGGCATGAACAACATCGTGCTGCCGCTTTCGGCCCTGCATACGCCGGCTTGGCCGCCCAGGCTGGACGCGGCAGCCATGGCCGCGCACTGCATCCTGTTTGGTTTCCCGATCGCGCTGGTGGCGCGGCGGTGCCTGCTGGGGGGGCCTGGGCACGGCTGACGGAGTCTTGCGGCAGGTCAAGGCGCCAGCGCGCCGCTAGGGGGAGCATGGCGCGTGACCCACCCCAGGAGCCTGGCATGAGCACCAACTTCCGTGCCCTTTCGAACGAAATCTCCGGCACGTTGTCGCAACTGCGCGCCGACATCCCCGACACCATGCGCGGCTTCGGCGCGCTGTCCCAGGCGGCGCTGCGCGAAGGCGCGCTCGACCGAAAGACCAAGGAGCTGATTGCCATGGCGATTGGCATTGCTGCGCGCTGCGACGCCTGCCTGGCCTTCCACGCCGAAGCACTGGTCAAGCTGGGCTGCAAGAGGGCCGAGTTCGAGGAGATGCTCGCCGTCAGCGTCTACATGGGTGGTGGGCCGTCGCTGATGTATGCCGCCCGCGCACTCGATGCCTTCGAGCAGTGCGGCGGCGACCACGTGCGCAGCGAGGGCGCAAAGGCGGCCTGACCGGGACGCCGGCCCCTGCAAAATGGCGGGCACGATGCCCGCCTTGCCCAATAAGCTGCCCAACACGGGCACCACCATCTTCTCCGTCATGTCGGCGCTGGCCGCCGAGCGCGGCGCGGTCAACCTCGGTCAGGGCTTCCCGGACTTCGGCGCTGACCCCGTTCTGCTGCAGGCCGTCAACGACGCCATGGCCGCCGGCCACAACCAGTACCCGCCGATGACCGGTGTGCCGGCGTTGCGCCAGGCCGTTGCGGCCAAGCTCAACGCGCTCTACGCCTCGGCCTATGACGCAGACCGTGACATCACGATCACGGCCGGCGGCACGCAAGGCCTATTCACGGCACTCCAATGCTGCGTCGGCGTGGGCGACGAGGTCATCATCATCGAGCCGGCCTACGACAGCTATGACCCAGCCATACGCTTGGCCGGGGCGGTGCCGGTGGGTGTGCCGATGACGGCTGACTACCGCATCGACTGGAATGCCGTGCGTGCCGCCATCACGCCGCGCGCGCGGGCCCTGGTGTTGAACACGCCCCACAACCCCAGTGGTCGCGTTGCGACGGCTGAGGACCTGCGCGAGCTGGAGCGGCTGGCCGAACAGCACGACCTCTTCGTCATCAGCGATGAGGTCTACGAGCACATGGTTTTTGACGGCGCAGCGCATGAGAGCGTGGCCCGCTTTCCCGGGCTGCGCGAGCGCAGCTTCCTCGTCAGCAGCTTCGGCAAGACCTTTCACGTGACGGGGTGGAAGGTTGGCTTCGTCGCCGCGCCCGCAGCCTTGAGCGCGGCCTTCCGGCGCCTGCACCAGTACACCGTGTTCACGGTGCACACGCCCACTCAACACGCGCTGGCGACCTACCTGGCCGACCCGGCACCCTGGGCCGGCCTGAGTGGCTTCTACCAGGCCAAGCGCGACGCTTTCCGCGCAGCGCTGGCCGGCACAGGGCTGGGGCTGCTGCCCTGTGAGGGCACCTACTTCCAGACGGTCGACTACAGCGCCGTGTCCGACCTGCCGGAGCTGGACTTCGCGAAGTGGCTGACCACCGAGATCGGCGTCGCGGCCATCCCGCTGTCGGTCTTCTACCAGCGGCCACAAGAGCGGCGATGCGTGAGGTTCTGCTTCGCGAAGCGGGACGAGACGCTGGCGGAGGCGGCCGAGCGCCTGCAACGCGGCTTGCGGCGCTGACGCACGTCGTGCCTTACTGGCACGGGCCGTGCTAGCTGAGGAGGAGGACACGGACGGTAGGCCCGCCGAGGGCGGCGCTGTCGTGACCCAGCCTACGGAGCCTCATGCTGCACCACTTGCATGCCTCGACCGATGCACCAAAGCGGGCGATGGCCGCCCCCAGGCAGAGCGCCGGCGAGTTGTTTGGCAAGACCATCAACCTGTCAGGCCGGCGCCGCTTCACGTCGCAGCGTGTCGTCCTCTATGCAGTGCTGGCCTCGCAGGGGCGAGAGGGTGCGCTGGACACGGCTCGCGATGCGCTGGCGACGTTCCGTGACGCGCATGGCAAGCTGCTCGAGGGTGAACTGTCACCCAGATCCCTGGGCGGCGAACTCGATCAGGCGTATTTCGGCGCTGACCAGGCGGATGCGCGTATCCGTGCCTTCATCGACCTGGCCGGTCGGGCGCTGGACGCCATCGCGGCCCAGACTCGCAATGCGCCGGAGCAGCTTGAAGCGCTGGTGGAAAGCGCCACGCCGCTGCTGGCCACACTGAACAAACTGACGCAGGTCTACGAAGACCTGGCGCGGCAGCACGCTGCCACCGCGAAGCAACAGCTGTCCGCGGTGATGGGAGACATCGCGATGATCGCCAAGCATGCGCGCATCGTGTCGTTCAACGCCCAGGTCGTCGCGGCACGGGCCGGCGTGTCGGGCCGCGAGTTCGCGGTCGTGTCGGGCGAGCTGACCCAGATCACGGGCCAGCTCGACGGCCTCGTGCGTGAGGCGGTGCGCAGCGCGGTGGTTTGAGGCTCAGGCCACGGGCCGCAGTGGGCAGCTCTCGCCAGTCTCCAGCGAGTCGGCCAGCCGGGTCGCCAGCAAGCCGCGCAGATCCTGCAGGGCCGCGATGCGTGCGTCGATGTCGGCCAGCTTGCGGGTCAGCGTCAGTCGCAACGCCTGGCCGGCGTCCTCGTCCCGAACCAGCGACGGCAGATCCGCCGAGATCTCGGCCAGTGTGAAGCCCAGTTGCTGCGCCATGCGAACGTAGCCCAGCCACTGCACGGCTTCTTCGGGGTAGTCCCGGTAGCCATTGTTGCTGCGGCGGGCCTGTAGCAGGCCGCGCTTCTCGTAGAAGCGCAGGCTGTCGCGGCTCAGGCCGGTCAGCGTGGATAGGGTGCCGATGCGCATGGGACGACGAAAAAGGAGCTTGACCTTTGAGTATGGTCCAGGGTTGAGGATGCCGGCACTTCAACCTCACCCATGTCGTGACCCACATGCTCGCCCTCAGCTCTCCCCGTTTCCTGCGCGTTGTCTGGTTCAGCGCGCTGTATGACTTGATCGTCACTGCGCCGTTCGCCACGCCGTGGACCTTCGAGTTCAACCGCCAGCAGCTCAGTGCGCTCAACCAGGCACTGGGCGGTCCGACGCTGTCGGACTTCGGCCCGGTGCAGACGCTGTTCGCGCTGTTGATGGCCAGCCTGGTGCTGGTGTGGTCTGTGTTGCGGCTGCGAGGGCCGACGGTGCAGTTTGGCCGGTATGACGCGGCCGGGCGGCTGCTGTTCAGTCTGTGGATGGCCTGGGCGTGGAGCCAGGGGGGCCTGCCGGTGCTGCTGCTTTTCCTGCTGCCCGAGCTGGCCTGGGCGGTGGTGCAGCTGTGGCCGGTAAGGGGGCGTTGAGCGTTCGGCATGGCGCAACCGAGCTTTCGGCTCGCCCCCGGGAACGCATCTGCCAGCAGACGCCGACCGCGCGCTGCCGGAAAATCGGCATTTCCCGCTCCCGAACCGCACAGGCCGCTGCCATGCCCACCTACCGCTCCAAGACCTCCACCGCCGGCCGCAACATGGCCGGCGCCCGCTCGCTGTGGCGCGCCACCGGCATGAAGGATGACGACTTCTCCAAGCCCATCATCGCCATCGCCAACTCGTTCACCCAGTTCGTGCCCGGCCATGTGCACCTGAAGGACCTGGGCCAGCTGGTGGCTCGCGAAATCGAGGCCGTGGGCGGCGTGGCCAAGGAGTTCAACACCATCGCCGTGGACGACGGCATCGCGATGGGACACGACGGCATGCTGTATTCGCTGCCCAGTCGCGACATCATTGCCGACTCGGTCGAGTACATGGTCAACGCCCACTGCGCCGACGCGCTGGTGTGCATCTCCAACTGCGACAAGATCACCCCCGGCATGCTGATGGCCGCGATGCGGCTCAACATCCCTGTGGTGTTCGTGTCCGGCGGCCCGATGGAGGCTGGCAAGGTGCGCCTGGCGGTGCCGGGCACGGCCAAGATCGAGATCAAGAAGCTCGATCTGATCGATGCGATGGTCATGGCCGCCGACAGCAAGGTCAGCGACGCCGACCTCGCCGAGGTGGAGCGCTCTGCCTGCCCCACCTGCGGCAGCTGCTCGGGCATGTTCACGGCCAATTCCATGAATTGCCTGACCGAGGCGCTGGGGCTCTCGCTGCCCGGCAACGGCACCGTCGTCGCGACGCATGCGGATCGCGAGCAGCTTTTCAAGCAGGCCGGCCGCACGGTCGTTGAGCTTTGCCGCCGCTACTACGAGCAAGACGACGTCAGCGTGCTGCCGCGCGCCATCGGCAAGAAGGCCTTCGAGAACGCCATGACGCTGGACATCGCGATGGGCGGCTCCACGAACACCATTCTGCACATCCTGGCGGCGGCACAGGAGGCAGGAATCGCCTTCGACATGACGGACATCGACCGCCTGTCGCGTGACGTGCCGCAGCTGTGCAAGGTCGCGCCCAATACCAACAAGTACCACATCGAGGATGTGCACCGCGCCGGCGGCATCATGGCCATCCTGGGTGAGCTGGACCGCGCCGGCAAGCTGCACACCGACGCGCCCACGGTGCATGCCAAGACAATGAAGGACGCGCTGGACCAGTGGGACATCGCCCGCTCGCCCAGCGACGCCGTCAAGACCTTCTATATGGCCGGCCCGGCCGGCATCCCGACGCAGGTGGCCTTCAGCCAGAACAGCCGCTGGCCCAGCCTGGACACCGACCGCGCCGAGGGCTGCATCCGCTCGTTCGAGCATGCCTTCAGCAAGGAAGGCGGCTTGGCCGTGCTGCGTGGCAATATCGCGCTGGACGGCTGCGTCGTGAAGACGGCCGGCGTGGACGACAGCCTGCTGGTCTTCGAAGGCCCGGCCCACGTGGTGGAGAGCCAGGACGAGGCGGTCGCGAACATCCTGGACGACAAGGTCAAGGCCGGCGACGTCGTGGTCGTTCGCTACGAAGGTCCCAAGGGCGGCCCCGGCATGCAGGAGATGCTCTACCCGACGAGCTACATCAAGTCCAAGGGCTTGGGCAAGGCCTGTGCGCTGCTGACCGATGGTCGGTTCTCGGGCGGCACGTCAGGCCTGTCCATCGGCCACTGCTCGCCCGAGGCTGCGGCGGGGGGCGCCATCGGCCTGGTGCGCAACGGCGATCGCATCCGCATCGACATCCCCAATCGCACCATCGACGTGCTGCTCAGTGATGAAGAGCTGGCGAAGCGCCGAGCCGAGCAGGACGCCAAGGGTTGGAAGCCGACCGAAGCGCGTCCGCGCAAGGTGTCTGCCGCCTTGAAGGCCTACGCGCTGCTGGCGACGTCGGCGGACAAGGGGGCGGTGCGGGATCTGGGTCAGCTCGAAGGCTGACACTCGCTCGACCAAGCCAGCATGGCGGGGCAGTGGCTCGACCATGCCCCCCGTTCGGGCGGCGGCGCCGGCAGGCCGCTCGACGGCGACGCCGGGCTGCAGCAGCGCCTGCCACAGGGGCCCTGGCGTTCAGCACCGCTTGATGAAGTACCCGGCGTCTTCTTGCCGCGCAGCCGTCAGGACTTGGCCGGGTCCACGCTCAGCATCGCCTGCAGCAGCACATTGCAGCCTGCTTCGATGTGCGCCGGCTTGGCGTCCTCGATCTCGTTGTGGCTGATGCCGTCCTTGCAGGGAATGAAGATCATGCCGGCCGGTGCGAGGCGGGCCATGTAGACGGCGTCGTGGCCGGCGCCGGATACCGCCGGCATGTTGCTGTAACCCAGTGCATCAGCGGCCTTCTGGACTGCGGCGATGCAGTCGGTGTGGAAGGGTTGGGCGGGGTAGGCGCTGACCGGCGTGATCTCGATCGGCAGGCCGCTCTCGGCGCTGAGCTTCGCGGCGACCGAACGGATGTCGGCGTCCATCGCCTCGCACAGCGCATCGGTCGCGTTGCGCAGGTCGATGCTGAACTTCACGCGACCCGGGATGACGTTGCGGCTGTTGGGGTGCACTTGCACCATGCCCACCGTGCCGCGGCCGTGCGGCGGGTGGCGATGGGCGCAGGCGACGACCTCCTGCATCAGCCGGGTGGCCACCTGGAGCGCGTCCTTGCGCAGCGCCATAGGCGTGGGGCCGGCGTGGGCTTCCATGCCCGTCACGACGCAGTCGTACCAACGGATGCCCAAAACGCCGGTGACGACGCCAATGGTCTTGTCGTGGTCCTCGAGCACCGGGCCCTGCTCGATGTGGGTTTCGAAATAGGCGCCGATCGGGTGGTCGCCCGGCACCTGGTCGCCGATGTAGCCGATGCGCTCCAGCTCGCCCCGGACCGTCTTGCCCTCGGTGTCGGTGGCTGCGTAGGCGTGTTCCAGCGTGAACGCCCTGGCAAACACGCCGGAGCCCATCATGACGGGCACGAAGCGCGACCCTTCCTCGTTGGTCCAGAACGCGACCTCGATGGGCGCCTCGGTCTCGATGCCGTGGTCGTTCAGCGTGCGTACCACCTCGATGCCGGCCAGCACGCCGTAGTTGCCGTCGAACTTGCCGCCGGTGGGCTGGGTGTCAATGTGGCTCCCGGTCATGATGGGCGGCAGGCTGTTGTCGCGCCCGGCCCGGCGCATGAAGCCGTTGCCGATCTGGTCGATGGTGACGGTCATGCCGGCCTCGCGCGCCCAACGTGTGACGAGGTCGCGCCCCTGCTTGTCGAGATCGGTTAATGTCAGTCGGCAGACGCCACCTTTGTCGGTGGCGCCGATCCGGGCCAGCTCCATCAGCGAATCCCACAGTCGTTGGCCGTTGATGCGCAGCGTCGTGAGATCGGGCTTGGTGGTGGGCATGTCCATGGTGATGTCCTCAGTCCGGCAGCTCGGTGCCGAAGCGCAACTGGTTGTGGTCGGGGTCGACGAGCAGGAACTCGCGCACGCCCCAGGGCATGTCTTCGATGGGCTTGGCCGGCTGCACGCCCTTGGCCACGAATGCGGCATAGGTGGCATCGGCATCCGGTACCCAGAAATAGACCGCGCCACCGGGTTGGCCATCGCCGGCGTGGCCGCTCAGGAAAATCGTCTGTCCCTCGCGCGTGAGCTGCACGAACAGCGGCAGCCCGGGTTCGAACTGATGTTCCCAGTCGATGGTGAATCCGAGCTGGCCGACATAGAACGCCAGGCTGCGCTCGGCCTGGGTCATGCGCAGCTGCGGGACGACGGTCTGCGTGTTCATCGCGCGACGGCGGTGGGCGCGAGGTCGGTGGCGCGCTTGGACGCGGCATCGAACTGCGGGCCAAAGGCGGGGCGCTTCAGGTAGCGTCCCCGACCTTGCTCGGCACGCAGGTCGCCATTGGCGAACACGACGCGGCCCTGGCTGATGGTGTGGCTGGGCACGCCGCGCACGGTGCGGCCCTCGAAGATGTTGAAGTCGTTCTTCGAGAACTGCGCCTTTGCGGAGAGTGTCTTGGTCCCGGCCGGGTCCCACAGCACGAGGTCCGCATCGGCGCCTTCCTTGATGACGCCCTTGCGCGGGTACATGTTGAAGAGCTTGGCCGCGTTGGCCGACGTGATGGCGACGAACTCGCTCGGCGTCAGGCGGCCGGAGTTGACGCCTGCGTCCCACAGCACGGCCATGCGTTCCTCGACGCCGCCGCAACCATTGGGGATCTTGGCGAAGTTGTCCTTGCCCGCAGCCTTCTGGCTGGCGCAGAAGGTGCAGTGGTCGGTGGCTGTCGTGTGCAGCTGGCCGCTCTGCAGGCCACGCCACAGGAACTCCTGGTGAATCTTGGGGCGGAAGGGCGGGCTCATCACGTAGGCCGCAGCGGTCGCGAAGTCCGGGTCTCGATAGACGCTGTCGTCGATGAGCAGGTGGCCGGCCAGCACCTCGCCAAAAACGCGCTGGCCGCGAGCGCGAGCCCGGGCTATGGCTTCGGCACTCTCGATGCACGACACATGCACGATGTAGATGGGCACGCCCAGCACGTCGGCGATCGCGATGGCGCGGTTGGCGGCCTCGCCCTCCACCATAGGCGGGCGGCTCAGCGGGTGGCCCTCGGGACCGGTGATGCCCATCTTGGCGACCTCGGCCTGCAGCAGGTAGACCAGCTCGCCATTCTCGGCGTGCACGGTGGGCATGGCGCCCAGCTCCAGCGCGCGCTTGAAGCTGTTCACCAGCGTCTCGTCGTCGCACATGATGGCGTTCTTGTACGCCATGAAATGCTTGAAGCTGTTCACGCCTTCCTCGCGCACGAGGGTGCCCATGTCGTCGCTGACGCTCTGATCCCACCAGGTCACGGCGACATGGAATGCGTAGTCCGCTGCGGCCTTCTCGGCCCAGCCACGCCAGGTGCGATACGCCTCCATCAGCGGCTGCTGCGGATTGGGAATGACAAAGTCGATGATGGACGTCGTGCCGCCGGCCAGCGCCGCGGCCGTGCCGGAGAAGAAGTCGTCCTGCGTGACCGTTCCCATGAAGGGCAGCTGCATGTGGGTATGCGGGTCGATGCCGCCGGGGATCAGGTAGCGGCCTGTGCCGTCCAGCGTCGCTGTGCCGGTCGGCGCCTCGGTGACTGCGCGCTCGCCGAGGGCGGCAATGCGGCCGTCCACGCACAACACGTCGGTGCGGGACTCGGCATCAGCATTGACGACGACGGCGCCACGGATCAGCAGGGACTGGGAACTCATGTTGCGCTCCTCGTGAGCGGTTGGGGTTGGACCTTGCCGGCCATCAGTACGCCGTAGACGATGGCCGCGAGCGCCAGGCCGGCGAACCAGGCATAGGTGTAGATCTCCTTGAACGCCGCGCCGACGCCGGGGAAGGCCGCCGGAAACGCGGCGTGCAGGAAGCCGGGGATGTTGGGCGCCACACCGACGGCGAAGGCGATCAGCGCCGCCATGTTCCAGCCGCCGCGGTAGCTGTAGCGGCCGCCTTCGCGGTAGAGATCGTCGACGACCAGTTCGGTCTTGCGCAACAGGTAATAGTCGACGATGAGGATGCCTGCCACCGGCCCCAGCAGCGCGGAGTAGCCGATCAGCCACGTGAAGATGTAGCCCTCCGTGGAGGCAAGGATCTTCCAGGGCATCATCGCGATGGCGATGCCGCAGGTGATGATGCCGCCCAGCTTGTAGCTGACCTTGCCCGGTGCGAGCGCCGAGAAGTCGTAGGCCGGGCCGACAAGGTTGGCCGCGAGATTGACGCTGACGGTGTCGATCAGCAGCACGATCAGCGCGATGAGCACGGCGGCGCCCGTCATGCGGGCGGCCAGGTCCACCGGATCCCACAGCGCCTTGCCGTAGATGACGACGGTGGCCGACGTGACGAACACCGCCAGTGCTGCGAGCAGGCCCATCGGCGCAGGCAGGCCGATGGCCTGGCCCACGAACTGGTCGCGCTGGCTCTTGGCGAAGCGCGTGAAGTCGGGGATGTTCAGAGCCAGCGTGGCCCAGAAGCCCACCATGGCAGTCAGCGAGGGCCAGAACACGGCCGAGAACTGGCCCGCCTTCTTGCCACCCTCGACGAACTGCGATGGCTGGTCCAGGATGGGGCCGAAGCCGCCGGCCTTCTCCCAGGCCCACCACAGCAGCACGAAGCAGATGACGATCTTGAGCGGTGCGGTGTAGGTCTCGAGCTTGCGGATGGCTTCGATGCCATGCACGACGAACCAGAACTGCAGGGCCCAGAAGGCGAGGAAGCAGGCGAACTGCGCCGCGTTGATGCCCAGGCCTGGCAGCGCGTCACCGGAGAGTGGGTGGCCGATCAGCACGCCGACCAGGGTGTAGATCATCTGCCCGCCGAACCAGGTCTGGATGCCGTACCAGCCGCAGGCCACCAGCGCCCGCAACAGCGCCGGCAGCCGCGCGCCCCGCGTGCCGAAGGAAGCCCGCGCCAGCACCGCATACGGGATGCCGTACTTGGCGCCCGCGTGTCCGATCAGCAGCATGGGCACCAGCACGATCAGGTTGCCCAGGAACACCGTGCCCACAGCCTGGCCCCAGCTCATGCCCGACTCGATGAGGCTGGCCGCCAGCGTGTAGGCCGGGATGCACATGACCATACCCACCCACAGCGCGGCGAAGTGATACCAGCGCCACGTTCGCTGAGCGGCCGTCGTGGGAACGAGATCGGGATTGCTCAGCGTGGGGTCGGTCATGGCACTTCCGTTCTAGTCAGGTGTTCTGCGGAAAAGCAAATTGCGGGCCCTTCGGGGTCGAGTCGGGCCAGCGCTGCATCACGGCCTTGTGCTTGGTGTAGAAGCGCACCGCCTCCGGGCCGTAGGCATGGTGGTCGCCGAACAGGCTGCGCTTCCAGCCGCCGAAGCTGTTGAAGGCCATGGGCACCGGCAGGGGGACGTTGACTCCCACCATGCCGACCTGGATGTGATGCACGAACTCGCGTGCAACATGGCCGTCGCGGGTGAAGATGGCCACGCCGTTGGCGTACTCGTTGGCCTCGATGAGGGCGATGGCGGCGGCCAGGTCCGGCACGCGAACGATGCACAGCACCGGGCCGAAGATTTCCTCCGTGTAGCAACTCATGTCGGCGCCAACACCGTCCAGGATGGTGCCGCCCACGAAGAAGCCGTCCTCGTGGCCCGCCACGCGGTAGCCGCGCCCGTCGACCACGGCCTTGGCACCCGCCGCCACGCCTTCGCCGATCAGCCGCTCCACGCGCTGCTGCGCGGCCCGCGTGATCAGCGGGCCCATCTCGGCGCCGGCCTGGTGGCCCTCGGCGATCCTCAGTGCCTTGACCCGCGGCTCCAGCGCGGCGACCAGCTTGTCGCCCACGTCGCCCACCGCGACGGCCACCGAGATCGCCATGCAGCGCTCGCCGGCCGAGCCATAGGCAGCACCCATCAGTGCGTCAACGGCGCCGTCCAGGTCGGCGTCCGGCATCACGACCATGTGGTTCTTGGCGCCGCCCAGCGCCTGCACGCGCTTACCGTGGGCGCTGCCCACCTTGTAGATGTGTTCGGCCACCGGCGTGGAGCCGACGAAGCTGACCGCCGCGATGCCGGGGTGGGCCAGGATGGCGTCGACGATGTCCTTGTCACCCTGGACGACGCTGAAGATGCCGTCCGGCAGGCCGGCCTCTTTCAGCCAGCGGGCCATCAGCAGCGAGGCCGACGGGTCGCGCTCGCTGGGCTTGAGGATGAAGGCGTTGCCGCAGCCGATGGCGATGGGGTACATCCACATCGGCACCATGGCCGGGAAGTTGAACGGCGTGATGCCGGCCACCACGCCCAGCGGTTGGCGCATGCTCCAAGCGTCCATGCCGCGGGCGATCTGCTCGGTGTATTCGCCCTTCAGCAGCTGCGGCATGGCGGTGGCGAACTCGACGACCTCGATGCCGCGCGCCACCTCGCCCAGCGCGTCGGGCAGCGTCTTGCCATGCTCTCGCACCAGGGCCTCGGCGAGTTCCTCGCGACGGTCCTGGAGCAGGGTGAGGAACTTGAACAGCACGCGGGCGCGGGCCAGCGGTGGTGTCTGCGCCCAGGACTTGACCGCCTGCGTGGCGGAGGCCACGGCGGCGTCCAGGTCGGCCGCGCTGCCCAACAGCAGCTGGCCTTGCACGCCGCCGGTGGCGGGGTTGTGGATGTCCTGGCGGCGCTCGCCCGTACCGCGGCTGACGCCGCCGTTGATCCAGTGACCGACTTCGTATTGACTCATCGCATGTCCTTCAAGCGCACGCAGGGCGCATGGGGTTGTTCGGATGCGTGGTCCAGTTGGCGTAGGTGCCGTCGATAACACGGCCGGTGCGCGCATCGGTCTCGCCCGGCTGGAGGGCACGCATCGTGATGGTGCCAGGGACGGGGCAGATCGACACGCACAAGTTGCATCCAACACACTCGGCTTCGTTGACGTGGAAGTGGCGCTTGCCATCCTTCGTGGCCCAGATGGCCTGGTGAGAGGTGTCTTCACAGACCACGTGGCAGCGGCCGCACTGGATGCAGCTGTCCTGGTCGATGACGGCCTTGTCGACGTGATTCAGGTTCAGCTGGTTCCAGTTCTTCACGGTGGGCACGGCCCGGCCCTGGAAGTCGGCCAGCGAGGTGTAGCCCTTCTCGTCCATGAAGCTGGACAGTCCTGAGCACATGTCCTGCACGATCTTGAAGCCGTAGACCATGGCGGCCGTGCAGACCTGTACCGTGCCGCAGCCCATGGCGATGAATTCGGCTGCGTCGCGCCAGGTGGTGATGCCGCCGATGCCGCTGATGGGCAGGCCTGCCGTGGCGGCGTCGCGGGCGATCTCCGCCACCATGTTCAGCGCGATGGGCTTGACGGCCTGGCCGCAATAGCCGCCGTGCGAGCCAAGCCCGTCGGTGGACGGGCTCATGACCATGCGGTCCAGGTCCACGCCCATCACCGAGTTGATGGTGTTGATCAGGCTGACGGCGTCCGCGCCGCCGGCCTTGGCGGCGCGCGCGGGGTAGCGAACGTCGGTGATGTTGGGCGTCAGCTTGACGATCACGGGCAGCCTTGTGTGCTGCTTGCACCACTCGGTGACCTGTTGGATGTATTCCGGCACCTGACCTACGGCCGATCCCATGCCCCGCTCGCTCATGCCATGCGGGCAGCCGAAGTTCAGCTCCACGCCGTCGGCACCGGTGTCGGCCACGCGGGCCAGGATGTTCTTCCAGCTCTCTTCGTTCACCGGCACCATCAACGAGACGACCATGGCCCGGTCGGGAAAGTCGCGCTTCACGCGCCGGATCTCGTCGAGGTTGACCGGCAGCGGACGGTCGGAAATCAATTCAATGTTGTTGAAGCCGATGACGCGCCGGTCTTGGCTCCACAGCGTGGCATAGCGCGGGCCGTTGACGTTGACGACCGGTGGGTCCTCGCCCAGTGTCTTCCAGACCACACCGCCCCAGCCTGCCTCGAAGGCGCGTCGCACGTTGACTTCCTTGTCGGTCGGCGGGGCCGAGGCGAGCCAGAAGGGGTTGGGGCTTTTGATGCCCAGGAAATCGGTGCTCAGGTCAGCCATGGGTGGCCTCCGTCGTGTCGGGGTGGCGGGCGTTGGCGAGGCCCAGGTGACGGTCGATGGCTTGCGCGGCGCGCTTGCCATGCTCGACGGCCTCCACGGTCAGGTCCTTGCCGCCGGCGCGGCAGTCACCACCTGCCCAGACGCGCGCCAGGCTGGTCTGGCCGTCGGCGTCGGTCTTGATGCGGCCCGACTTCAGCTCAAGGCCGGCACCGGCCGGTTCGGCCTCGTAAGTCTGGCCGATGGCGCGCAGCACCATGTCGGCCTCAATGACGAACTGCTCGCCGGTGTCCACCAACTTGCCACTTTCCAGCCGGGTCGCCGCGAAGCGCATGCCCTTGAGCACACCGCCTTCCGCGACGACGGCCAGCGGTCTTGCCCAGCAGCGGATGGTCACGCCATGCGTTTGCGCCCAGTGCTGCTCGTGGATGGAGGCGGATAGGCCGTCGATACCGCGTCGGTAAGCCATGGTGACTTGCTGGGCGCCCAGCAGCCGGCTCTGTACGGCCGCATCGACGGCCGTCATGCCGCCGCCAATGACGACGACCCTGCGGCCCACGGCGACGATTTCCGGCGCGCTCTGGCGCAGTTCGGCGATGAAGTCCACGGCGTCGCGCAGGCCCGGGAGCTGGGGCTCGGCGATGCCCAGGGCATTGACGCCAGCCAGCCCCAGACCGAGGAAGACCGCGTCGAACTCGGAGAGCAGGCCATCGAGCGTGATGTCCCGGCCGAGTCGACAGTTCAGCCTCGGCGTGATGCCGCCGATGCTCAGCAGCCAGTCGATCTCGCGCTGCGCAAAGCCGCCCGCGACCTTGTAGGTGGCCAGACCGTATTCATTCAGACCGCCCAACTTGGCTGCGGCATCGAACAGCACCACGTCGTGCCCGCGCCAAGCCAGCCCGTGCGCTGCGGCGAGGCCGGCTGGGCCGGCGCCCACCACTGCGACGCGCCGTCCCGTAGGCATACCGCGCGTGAACAGCGGCTTGCCGGGGCGGGCCAGGTGCCCCTCCACCGCATAGCGCTGCAGCATGCCGATTTCCACCGGCTTGCTCTCATGGGTGTTGCGCACGCAGGCTTGTTCGCACAGCACTTCGGTCGGGCAGACACGGGCGCACATGCCACCCAGTGGGTTGGCCGTCAGGATGGCCTCGGCCGCGCCGCGCACATTGTCCTGCGCGACGCGCTGGATGAAGCTGGGGACGTCAATGCCGGTGGGGCAGGCCGTCTGGCAAGGCGCGTCGTAGCAGTAGTAACAGCGCTCTGCCTCGATCAGCGCCTGGGCGCGGCTCAGCGGCGGATGGGCATCCGCAAAGTTGCGGGCATAGTCTTCAGGACCGAGCCGGCCTGATTTCAAATCTGCAAGGTCCACGGGAGTCTCCCTGGGGAAAACAGGCAAACATTACTACCCTGTAAAACTTGACCGAAGCGTAAAAACCCGCAGCTTCAGCTTGGTGCACACACCGTCAAAATGCAGCATATGACTGACATCGCCCCCGTGACGCGCACGCCGCGCGCCGCCACCCTGCGCAAGCAGGAGGCCATCCTTGCCGAGGCCGAGCGGCAATTCGCCCGGTTCGGCTTCGAGGGCGTCAGCCTGGACAGCATCGCTGCGGTGTTGGACCTCTCCCGCCAGAATCTGCTCTACCACTGGCCCAGCAAGGAAGACCTCTACCGTGCCGTGCTGGACAGCGTGATGGGCGAGTGGATGGCCAACATGAGCGCCATCGCCGAGGCCCATGAGCCGGAGGCGGCCATTCAGACCTACGTGGCGGTCAAGCTGCGATTCAGCCGCGACAG
This sequence comes from Roseateles sp., assembly GCF_036404855.1. Classification (GTDB taxonomy): domain Bacteria; phylum Pseudomonadota; class Gammaproteobacteria; order Burkholderiales; family Burkholderiaceae_C; genus Pelomonas. Next base: position 16,160 of record NZ_DASWYS010000164.1, on the reverse strand, counting down.
GGCCAGCGGCAACGCCGTGTTCACCCGCGAGATCATGGCCGGCGCGCCGCGCTATCACGACGTGCTGAAGAACCAGGTCATGCCGCTGCTGCATGCCGACGTCGAGCGCTTCGAGCGCTGGGCCAACGAGGGCCTGATCAGGCGCGTGGACTTCACGCACCTGATGTTCCTGATCTGGTCGTCCACCCAGGCCTATGCCGACCTCGGCGCGCAGTTCTCGCTCTACATGGACAAGCCGGCGCTCGACGATGAGGACTTCGAGGCCGCGCGCGAGCTGATCGTGGACCTGATCTGGCGGAGCCTGAAGGTCTAGCCTCGCTGCCTGAGCCGGTGCAGCGCGACGCCGCCGCACAGCAGCGTGAAGCCCAGCAGCACGGCCGCTGCCATCTCCGGCGCGATCCAGCGAAACTTGGCGACGCCGCCGGCCGCGAAGGCGAGCTGGTCCAGGTGGAAATGCGGCCAGAACACGGTCTGGAAATGCATGGACGCAGGCAACGGGAAGAACACACCCGACAGGTACAGCCCCGGCAGATAGGCCAGGTTGGCATAGGCTGGTGCGGCCGAGCCGCTGGCCAGTGCACCCATCATCAAGCCCAGCGCGCAGAACGGGATGCCGCCGGCGACCAGCACGGCGCTCATGGCCAACAGCTGCGCACCATCCAGTCGTGCCTGGCCGGTGACGGCGGCCAGTACGAGGATCGGCATGTAGGCGATGGCGCCGCAGGCCACACCCGCGACGATCTTGGCCACGAGCCAGGCGCCGGGCGGCGCGGGCTGGGCGCGCTTGAGTGTCAGCAGTCCCTGCTCGCGCTCCATCGCCAGATTCGGACAGGTGGCGAACAGTGCGGCCATCGTCACGGCCATCACCGAAAAGCCGCTGAACATGAAGCGGCCCGCGTCGGCGTCTTTCGCAACCGCCTCACCGGCCACCGCGAAGGCGAACAGCAAGTAGGTGCCGACCGGTAGCAGGAACATCGGCAGGGCGAAGGCCGGCGCGCGCAGCAGGCGCAGCAGTTCGAGACGGATTTCGAGGGCGTAGGTGTTCATGCGGCTTCCCGGGTCAGGGCGTTGAAGGCGTCGTTGAGGCCGGCCGGCTTCACTTCCAGCCGCGCGAGCTTGGGATCGGCGGCGAGCAGGCGGCGCACGATGGATTCGGCGTCGGTGGCGACGATGGCCAGGCGCGCGTCGTCGCCGGCCACGTCCACGACGCCCGGCCAGCACCGCACCTCGGCGGCGGGCAGGGCCGTCTCACAACGAATGTGGCGGCGCGACACCAGCGCGCGCATCTCATCCACGCTGCCCGTGGCGACCAGGCGGCCCTTGGCGAGCACGGCGATGCGGTCGGCGAGGGCCTCGGCCTCTTCGAGGTAGTGCGTCGTCAGCAGGATGGAGCAGCCCTCGCGCAGCAGCGCGCGGATGCTGGCCCACAGCGCCTCGCGGGCCTGGAGGTCGAGGCCGACGCTGGGCTCGTCGAGGAAGAGCACGCGTGGCCGGCCGCAGATGGCGATGGCGAACTGCACCTGCCGCTTCTGGCCGCCCGAGAGCTTGCCGTAGGGCCGCCCGGCCAGCGACTCGATGCCGGCGCGCGTCAGCGCTTCCTGCACCGTCATCGGCTGGGCGTAGTAGCTGGCCGACAGCGCGACCAGCTCATGCACGCGCAAGTCCTTTGGCAGCTCGACGTTTTGCATCATGACGCCCAGCCCGCGGCGGCGCTCGATGTCCTGCGGGGCCCCGCCCAGCAGGTGCACGAGGCCGGCGTCGGCCTCGTTCAGGCCCAACCACAGCGAGATGGCTGTGGACTTGCCGGCGCCATTGGGGCCGAGCAGGGCCAGCAGTTCGCCGCGCTTCAGGTCCAGGTCCACGTGGTCCAACGCCGCGAGCGCGCCATAGCGCTTGGACACGCCGCGCAGTTGCGCGACCACCTCGCCGTCGTCCGCCGGCGCCTCCGTCGACGCCGGTGCATGGCGCGGGTAGGCGCGGCCGTTCAGTACGCGGCCGATCAGCGTTGGGCGCACGAGGAAGTGATAGCCAAGCAGGAGCAGCAAGAGGGTGGTGGCGACGATGAAGGGGTACTTCAGGCCCCAGGGCAGCGGCCAGTCGCCCACCCAGACCTGCAGGCCGGCGACCAGCGGCAGGTGGGCGAGATAGATCCAGTAGGACGCATCGGCCAGGTAGCGGACGGCCGGACGGTGGCCTGACAGGAAGCGCAACGCCAGGCCGGTGATGGCCAAGCTCCAGGCCCAGGCGGACACGACGAAGGCCAGCGCGAAGACCAGCTTCGGTTGATCCGCCATGCCGAAGGGCGGCTGGGTCTTCAGGACGTAGAGGCAGAGCGTCGACGACGCGGTGGCCAGGACCAGATGCAACAGCCAGCGCCCGCGCAGTGCGGCAAGCGCTCCGGGCGCGCGCTGCGTCAGCCAGCCGAACCCGAACGCCATGCCATAGCCCACCGTCGCCGGCAGTTGCGGCACCAGGGACTGGTCCGGTGTCGGGATGCCGGCCAAGGGCAGCCATGAGGGCAGGGACAGAAGCACCCCCGCCAGCGGCAGGCCGAGCAGCAACGCGCCCGCCGGCCAGCGGATCGCACCGGTCGTGACCCGGTCCACGAGCCCGCGCAAGGCCTGGTGCTGATCCAGGCGCGCAACCGCGCCTCGCAGCAGCAGCGCGCCGGCATACAGCCAAAGCAGCTGGTACAGGAACCACAGGTGAACCAGCGGAAAGGCGCCGGCCGCCGCGGGCAGGTCCGACATCGCGGGCGGTGTGCCGTGGAACACCTTCTGCAGGCCGAGAAACCAGACGAAGGAAATTGCGGGGAAGAGCAGCATCCAGCCCACCACCAGCGGCAGGGCAATGCGCCGGGCGCGGTTGGCCCAGAAGCCCCGCGTGCCCAGCCGTTGATGCAGCAGGCGCGCGAAGAAGCCGGCGATGAAGAAGAACAGCGTCATGCGGAAGCTGTGCGCCACGAAGCCGGCGTCCGCGAGCCAGGGGCTGGGCGAGTTGTCGTTCATCGCCCACAGGCCAGGAGGCATGCCGGGAATGAAGGAGAGCGTCGCGTGAAAGGCCACGCCCAGCAGCAAGGCAAAGCTCCGCACTGCGTCGAGGGCATGCAGCCTCTCGCCGTTGGTATTGGGGGGCATGGGGATCCCTTCTAGAGGAAGTCGCGCCGCCGTGCGGCGACGAATAGGGGCAGAGCCAGGGCGAGCGCCAGCGCGCCCAGTTCGAGTGCGAGGGCCAGCCAGAACGTGGCGTTCCAGACGGGCTCGGCCTTCAGCATGTGGGCGCCCAGCTCAGGCACGCGGCCGACGCCCATCATGAACAGGGTCACGCCCATGTTGGTCAGGATGATGACGCCGACCATGCCAGCCTCTGACTGGACATGCAGCACCGCGCACAGCACCACGCTGAAGTTCAGCAGCATGTAGACGCACAGCAGCACGCCGTAGGGCAGCAGGCCGTCCGGGATGCCGTCCAGCGCGGCGACCAGACCCAGCGCGCCCGCGCTCAGGGCGATCCAGGGCAGCAGGAAGCACAGCAGCAGCCCGAGCAGCTTGGCGCGCACATAGTCGCCGGGCGTCAGCGGCAGGCTCATCACGAAAAGTTGGGCGCGCTCCTTGCGCTCGTTGGCGACGCCGAACAGCGCCAGCAGCACGCCTAGCGCGATGGTGGCCGTCAGCCAGACGAGGAAGCCGACATTGAAGCCCGCCTCGCCGCTGGCCGCGACGGGCAGGCCAGCCAACCCTGCGGCCGCCGCGGCGGCCATCAGGCCGCGGTACTGGTGAACCTCCTTGGCGACGAGGCGACGGGTGATGGCGTTCATGGGGTTCGGATCTCCCGGCTGTGCATGACCGTGGCGACGAAGATCTCTTCCAGGCTCATGCGCTGCACGGCCTCGACGGGAGCGTCGAGTTGGGCGAGCAGCGCGTCGCCGAAGCCGTCCACCGTCAGCGTCACGAGGCCGCCATCGCGTTCGCAGCTGACGATCTCGGGCAGGGTCCAGGCCGGCCGCTCCGCGGGCAGGCGCAGTTGCAGGCGGCGCCAGCGTTCGAGGAAGTCCTCCTTGTCGCTGGACGCGACAACGCGGCCGCGGTCGATGAAGGCGATGCGGTCGGAGATGCGCTCCACGTCGAGCGTGTTGTGCGATGAGAACAAGATGGCACGGCGCTCGTCGCGGAGCACGTCCATGAACTCGGCGAGCAGTTCGTGGCGGGCGACGGGGTCCAGCCCGGAGGTCGGCTCGTCCAGAACCAGCAGTCGCGGGCGGCGCGCCAACGCGAGCAGCAACAGGGCCTTGGCCTGTTCGCCGCTGGAGAGGCTCTTCACCGGCTGCTCGGCGCGCAGGCCGAAGCGTTTCAGCATCAGGGCTGCGTAGGCTGCATCCCAGCCCGGGTAGATGGACGCGACGAATCCCATATGCCACGCCAGCGTTGCGTGCTGAAACAGCCGCATGTCGTCGCTGACGAATCCGACGTCGGCCTTGGCCGCCGCCTGTTCGCGCGGCATCTCGTGGCCCAGCAGCCGGATCTCGCCGGCATCCGGCGCCAGCAGCCCCATCAGCAGCCGGATCGTCGTGCTCTTGCCCGCGCCGTTGGGGCCGACGAGACCCATGATCTGGCCCGGCTCAAGCGCCAGCGACACGTCACTCAGGGTGAAGAAGGGGAAGGACTTGCCGACGCCCTTCATCTCGAATGCTTTGCGGTCGTTCATGCTTCGGGTTCCTCGGAGGGCAGCGCCTGATGCAGCCGGCCCATCAACTCGCGCGCGCTCATGCCGAGCGTCGCAGCGATGCGGGCGGCGGCGGCGAGGTGCGCGTCCAGTTCTGCGCGTTGCGTGGCCTGGGCCAGGTCGCGCGCGTCAGCGATGAAGGAGCCCCGGCCCTGCCGCGTCACGATGACGCCCTCGGCTTCCAAGTCGAGATAGGCCCGCTTCACCGTGATGACGCTGACCTTCAGGTCCGCCGCCAATGCGCGGATGGAGGGCAACTCCCGGCCCGGCGGCCAGTCCCCCGTGGCCACGCGCTGACGGATCTGCTCGGTGATTTGCAGATACAGGGGCCGCGCATCGGCCTGGGCGATGATGAGACTACTGTGCATACTGTTTATACACAGAATACGCGATGCCGGGGCCCCGCGCAACCCAGGCCAAGAGGGCCTGCGTAGAATCCCGCCTTCATCCGAGGAGCGCTGCGAGGGTTGAAGCCCCCAGGCTCGGATCGTTCCCAACTGCGCTCATCGAACAGCCCCCCGCGTGGACCGACTTCGATGACCCTCTCGCCGCCCCCTCTCAAGCTCTCCGGACTGGAGCCCGTCGCCATCGACGCCGGCAGCCTGTTCGTCAACATCGGCGAACGGACGAACGTCACCGGCTCCAAGGCCTTCGCCCGCATGATCCTGGCGGGCCAGTTCGAGGATGCGCTGGCCGTCGCTCGCCAGCAGGTGGAAAACGGCGCCCAGGTCATCGACATCAACATGGACGAGGCCATGCTGGACAGCCAGGCGGCGATGGTGCGCTTCCTGAACCTGATCGCGGGCGAACCCGAGATCGCGCGTGTGCCCATCATGATCGACTCGTCCAAGTGGGCGGTGATCGAAGCCGGCCTGAAGTGCATCCAGGGCAAGGGCATCGTCAACTCCATCTCCCTGAAGGAAGGCGAAGCGGAGTTCAAGCGCCAGGCGAAGCTCGTCAAGCGCTACGGCGCCGCGGCCGTCGTGATGGCCTTCGATGAGCAGGGCCAGGCCGACACGTTCGCCCGCAAGATCGAGATCTGCGAGCGAGCCTACCGCTTCCTCGTCGACGAGGTGGACTTCCCGCCCGAGGACATCATCTTCGATCCCAACATCTTCGCAATCGCGACGGGCATCGAAGAGCACGACAACTACGCGGTGGACTTCATCGAGGCGACGCGCTGGATCAAGCAGCACCTGCCCGGCGCCAAGGTGTCGGGCGGCGTGTCAAACGTGTCGTTCAGCTTTCGCGGCAACGAGCCAGTGCGCGAGGCCATCCACACGGTATTCCTGTACCACGCCATCCAGGCGGGCATGGACATGGGCATCGTCAACGCCGGCATGGTGGGCGTCTATGACGACCTCGATGCCGAACTGCGCGAACGCGTGGAGGACGTGGTGCTGAATCGCCGTCCCGACGCCGGCGAGCGCCTCATAGAGATCGCCGATCGCGCCAAGAGCGCAGGCAAGGACGACTCGGCGCGCCTGGCCTGGAGGGCGGGAGACGTCAACGAGCGGCTGTCGCATGCGCTGGTGCATGGCATCACGGACTTCATCGTCGACGACACCGAGGAGGCCTGGCAGGCGATCTCCGCCAAGGGCGGCCGGCCATTGCATGTCATCGAAGGCCCGCTGATGGCCGGCATGAATGTCGTTGGTGACCTGTTCGGGCAGGGCAAGATGTTCCTGCCTCAGGTGGTCAAGAGTGCCCGCGTGATGAAGAGCGCGGTGGCCCACCTTGTGCCCTACATCGAAGAGGAAAAGCGCCGACTCGAAGCCGCCGGCGGCGACGTGAAGAGCAAGGGCAAGATCGTCATGGCCACGGTTAAGGGCGATGTGCACGACATCGGCAAGAACATCGTCACGGTGGTCCTGCAGTGCAACAACTACGAGGTCGTCAACATGGGCGTCATGGTGCCGGCCCAGGACATCCTGAAGAAGGCCAAGGACGAGGGCGCGGACATCATCGGCCTGTCTGGCCTTATCACCCCCAGCCTCGAGGAAATGCAGCACGTCGCGGCCGAGATGCAGCGCGACGACTACTTCGCGTCGCGCCATATGCCTCTGCTGATCGGGGGCGCGACGACCAGCCGCGTGCACACGGCGGTCAAGATCTCGCCGCACTACGAAGGCCCGGTGGTCTACGTGCCCGATGCCTCGCGCGCCGTGGGGGTGTGTTCGGAGCTGCTCAGCGACGAGCGCGCGGCGGCCTATATCGCCGAATTGAAGGCCGACATCGAGAAGACCCGAGCGCTGCATGCGGGCAAGAAGCAGACGCCGCTGGTCACGCTGGAACAGGCGCGCGCTAACAAGGCGGCGCTGGACATGACCCGCCTCGCACCGGCGCCGAAGTTCACTGGTCGCCGGGTGCTGAAGAATCTCGACCTCGCAGAGCTGGCTCGCTATATCGACTGGGGCCCCTTTTTCCAGACCTGGGACCTCGCCGGACCCTATCCGGCCATCCTCGACGACGAGATCGTCGGGACCGAGGCGCGCAAGGTGTTCGCCGACGCGCAGGCCATGCTGAAGAAGATCATCGACGGCCGCTGGCTCCAGGCTCATGCCGTCTTCGGCCTTTACCCGGCCGCGCGCGTCAATGAGGACGACATCGAGATCCAAAGCGAGCCGCCGATGACCTGGCACGGCTTGCGCATGCAGAGCGAGCGCCCGGTGGTGGACGGCGTCAAGCGGCCCAACCGCTGCCTGTCCGATTTCGTGGCCGGACAGGGCGATCACGTGGGCCTGTTCGCCGTGACGGCCGGCCTGGGCGTGGATGGGAAGGAAGCCGAATTCCTCACCACCCACGACGACTACTCCGCCATCATGCTCAAGGCCCTGGCTGACCGCCTTGCCGAGGCAGCTGCTGAATGGCTGCACGAGCGCGTTCGTCGCGATTTCTGGGGGTATTCGCCCGATGAGGCCCTGAGCAACGACGAACTGATCCGCGAGAAGTACCTGGGCATCCGCCCAGCGCCCGGCTATCCCGCCTGCCCGGACCATCTCGCCAAGCGCGACCTCTTCCGCGTGCTCGCGCCGGAGGAAATCGGCATGGGCCTGACCGACAGCATGGCCATGACGCCGGCCGCCAGCGTCAGCGGCTTCTATCTGGCGCATCCCGACGCGGCCTACTTCAACGTGGGGCGCATCGGAGACGACCAGTTGGCCGACTGGGCGGCTCGCTGTGGCCTGACCGAGGCCGACGCGCGTCGCGCGCTCGCACCCCTGCTCGGTTGAGGTTCGCGCCGGCCGGGCCGGCGCAGCATCTGCTTACCTTGCCGACCCAGTGCCGCGGCCTCGTCCTACGCAGGCGGTGTCGGCGCCTGGGCATGCTCGGGGTCATCTCAAAAAATTGACGGAGGCCCCATGTCGACCCCCACACTTCCTGCCAAGTCCTCCCAGATCGTCGCCGCCGTGGCTGTCGTGCTGGCGCTGCTGGGCGCAGCCTACGCGGTGGGGCGTTCCCAGGGGCAAGAGCCCGTGGTCGAGGCACCGCCTCAGGCCGCACAGAGGCTGGCCAGCGCCGAGGCAGCGCGCGAAGCCGTGCGAGACGCCAGGCCCGCCCCCGTCGTCGAAAGCCAGTCGCAGCCGGCCCTGTGCCGCAACTGCGGCCGGGTGACCGATGTGCATACGGAGACACGTCGCGGCAAGAGCAGCGGCGTGGGCGCTGTGGGCGGGGCCGTGGTGGGCGGCCTGCTGGGCAACATGGTGGGCGGCGGCAACGGCCGCAAGCTGGCGACTGTGGGCGGCGCCGTGGCCGGCGGCTATGCCGGCAACGAGATCGAGAAGAACCAGAAGACCTACACCGTCTGGGTCGTGCAGGTGAAGGAAGGCGATGGCCGCACGCGCCGCTTCGAGCGCAGTGCCGACCCCGGCCTGCGCGTCGGCGACGAGGTCCGCCTGACGGAGAACGGCTTCGTGCGGAGCTGAGTCGTTGCCTGGCCGGTTGCCTGGGCGACGCCGGCCAGTGGCATAGCTTTGGCCCCTGGGGGCGGTGAGATGGCGTCGCTGCCGGCCCGGTCGGCCGCCGTGCGCGCCGACCGGCGAGGCTTCAAGGCCGAGCGCCCCAGCAGGCCGTCGTGGCCGACTCCAGCCCGGCGCCAGCGGCGACTTGCCACACCTTCCGCAGCGCACACCTTGGTGCGTGGGCGACTCCTGGCGCGCGGGCGCTGCTTTCCTCGCCGCGCCGACAAGGGGCGTTGTCTCGCGGGGCGCCCGGTTCAGCGCTCGCGTGTCGGGCCACCTGCACCTTGAACGGCACGCCGGTTGGTCCAGGAAGGCGCCGCTGAGCTGAGCATGTGTGGTTGGCCACAGTTCGAGGCTTGCGACCTGCAAGGTGAATCAACCACTTAGCGACATTCTTTGATCGGTTCGTTGGAGGGGCAGTTCAAGGTTAACAAGTCTTGGCCCTGAGCCGCTCAGAGTTAACGGGGTCTACCAAATGCGGTCGGCCGGAGAGGCCTGCCAGGGCTAAGAAACTCGGTTTTCAGTCCGCAATCACCCGGACACGAAAACCTGTGTGCAGATGTATCCTGCAGGGTATTCGGAGAGCTGCTCGTGTCGAGCGACGCGCATTAACCGCAGCCGCCGGGGAGGGTTGAGCCGTGTCCTATGCGTCGGCGGCATTGCCGTTTAGGACCCGCTGCGTGGTGGGTCGCGACGATAACTTGGTGGTCTCCGATACCGGCGACTATCTGTTCCTGTCCGGCCACGAACTGGCGACGCTCGAAGCTGATCCGGACGCCCTCGATTTGGACTTGCGCGCCCGGTTGCGCTCCAAGTTCATGCTGGCCGACAAAGGCGCCCAGCCTGGCTTAGATCGCCTTCGGCGATCTCGAATTGCTGCGCGGCAAGAGGTGGCGACCCAAGGGCCGGCGCTTCACATCATTGTTCCCACGTTGCAGTGCGCGCATTCCTGCAAGTACTGCCAGGTTTCTCGCTCACTTGAGGCAACCCGTTTCACCATGAGCGCCGAAGCGCTCGATGCTTCCTGCGACACGGTTTTGCAGAGCTCGGCGAATCGGCTGACGGTCGAGTTTCAGGGCGGCGATCCGCTGCTTCGATTTGATCTGATCGAACATGCCGTGGAAAGAATCTCTGCGTCGCGTGAGCTCAACGGCCGCAAGGTCCGTTTCGTCGTTGCGTCGACATTGCACCAGCTGACCGACGGCATGTGCGATTTCATGGCGCGCCACGACATGGTGCTGTCCACCAGCATCGACGGGCCCGCAGAGTTGCATAACCGCAATCGGCCAATACCGACGCGGGACTCATACGAAAGAACCTTGGCCGGCATTGAGCTGGCCCGGCGCCGGCTTGGGCACGACAAAGTGTCGGCATTGATGACGACGACCCGCGAGTCGCTGGAGCATCCGGAAGGCATCGTCGACGAATACGTGAAGCTCGGCTTCTCGGAGATTTTTCTTCGTCCCCTGAGTGCCTACGGCTTCGCGAAGCGGAATCAACGGCACCTTGGCTACAGCCTCGACGACTTCCAACGGTTCTATGTCCGGGCGCTCGAGCGCGTGATGGAATGGAACTCGCACGGCGTCGCGTTGCGCGAGGTCTACGCGTCGATCATCCTCAACAAGCTCCTTTCGCCGTTTGATGCCGGCTACGTCGATCTCCAGAGCCCCTGCGCGTCGGGGCGCGGTGTGCTGGTCTACAACTACGACGGCTTCGTGTACCCCAGCGATGAGGCGCGGATGGTCCTTGAGTCGGGCGACGCCAGCTGGCGCATGGGCCGCATCGGCGAGCCGCTGAATGCGCTACTGCAGTCTGACGCGGCGCGGGTGATCGCGTCCACCGGCGACCCAGGCCGTGCCGAGGGCTGCAAGGACTGCGTTTATCGTCCGTTTTGTGCACCCAACCCTATCGACGCCAAGGCGCAGCACGGGAGGCCCGACGTATCGCCTGCGCTGACTGAGCACTGTCAGCGGCACCTGTGGCTGTTCGATCACTTTGTCTCCCGCGTGGATGCAGCGGGGCCGGCGCAGCTCGCTATCTTCCATCGCTGGGCTGGAACCGCGGGAGCGACAGCATGAGGTCCGTTCAGTGCGAGCTTTCGTCGGAGCTGACCTCTGGTGTGCGAAGGGTGGTGAGCGCTGAAGAGTTGGCCGGCGAATGGACGCCCGAAATCAACTTCCTGGTTCTCGCTAACTCGCCAGAGGATCTAGCCCTGGCGGAGCGCCTTGTGGCCGGCGACCTGAAGAACGTCGCCTGGGCTGCAAGCGCGGATCTCATGACGGGCGATGTGGTGAAAGTCGATGCGGCGCGCAGCAAGGTCGTTGTCCTTCACCGCGAGACGGATCAGCATCACTCGCTGTTCGTGACGAACAGGTGCAACAGCCTCTGCCTTATGTGCTCGCAGCCGCCGACGCCGAACGCTGATCCGTGGTTGCTAAAGGAGGCCCTGGATACGCTGCGCCACATGCGTGCGTCCCCGAGGCGGCTTGGCGTCACGGGTGGCGAGCCCACGTTGCTCGGTGCCGACCTTGTCAATCTGCTTCGATCAGCGCGCGCGCTGCATCCAGCGACCGGTATCGAAGTGCTTACGAACGGGCGCCGTTTGGCCGACCCGGGGCTCGTGTCCCAGCTGTTTGGGCCAGCTGTCGAGAACGTCAGCTGGTTGGTCCCGCTCTACGGCCATGCCAGCTATCTGCACGACTTCGTCGTCCAGGCGCCGGGCGCGTTCGACCAGACCATCGGTGGCATGCTGACGTTGCAGGAGCACGGCCAACCGATCCAGCTCCGCATCGTGCTGATCGAGCCGGTGTTGCGTCAGCTCGGAGAACTCGCGCACTTCATCGCGCTGAACCTGCCTTTCGTGCGCGAAGTGGCCTTGATGGCCAGCGAGCCTATCGGCTTCGCCCTTGCAAATCGTGAGGTCTGCGACGTGGATTTGCGCGACTGGCAGGAGACGCTCGTTGCAACAATCGCCGCGCTGAGGCGCCATGGTGTGCCCGTGATATTGATGAACACGCCACTCTGCGCGCTTCCAGACGAGCTGCGTAGCTTCGCGCATCGCAGCATCTCCGATTGGAAGAACGTGTTTGCTGCCGAGTGTGAGGGCTGCTGCGCGAAAGATCAGTGCGCCGGGCTCTTTGCGTGGCATGAGCGCGGCTGGAAGCCGACTCGAATCCAACCGATCCAGGAGATCGTCTGATGAGCAAATTCATCCGCAACCTGGCGCTGTTTGTCGCGGGCCTGCCGCTAATCTCGCCGCGCGCCTCAGAGGGCGCCGTGGCGGGACCGACTGCGGGGTCAGGACCCCAACCCAGCATTGTTCCGTTGCGTCCGCTGAACTTCGAACGCGAGAATCTATTTGCCGGACATCGCTCGCATTCAAGCCACAGGTCGCATTCGAGCCACTCGTCGCACTATTCCGGTTCCAGCGGCTCTTCTGCCGCGCCGGCACCGACGCCGCCGGCGTCAAGTCCGACGTTGAACCTGTATCCGGAACCCGCGCCGGCGCCGCTGCCGGGCCGAGTCCCCGGGTCACCGCCGCCGGCACCGATTCGCTTGCTCAATGAGCCCAATACACCCAGCTCAAGGCTGACTCCATCGGCGGCTGGTCACGCCGGGCAGGCTGGGTCGAGCCTCGGCGGAGCTTCCCGCTACAGCGGCGTGGCTGATGCTCCACCGAGCCTGAGCTTGGATGAAAAGCGCAAGCTGCAGGTGATGCGGGTGCAAATAGCGCTCACTAGACTCGGCCTTTATAGCAACCAGGTTGATGGCATCCTGAACGGGGAGACCCAGGAGGCGCTCAAGCACTTTCAGCAATTGAAGGGGCTTCCTCGATCGGGGACTATGACAACGCCAACGCTAAACGCGCTAGGCGTGCCAGCGGCGAACTAGTCGGCTTATGTGCCTAACGAATCTTGGCGTGACATCTAGCGACGCTCGACCGTCTGGCTTTTGCGAACGCAGCGGCAGTTCAGGTCGCTTATTTACCTATACCCGGGGAGCTACGAGTGCCACTGCCGCAAGTTGATCGTGAAGCGGTCTTAAAGGCGATTTCGGAGTTCGACGAGACCTTGCGAGAAAGCCCAGATTTCCTGAATTGGGAGCAGAGCAGGGCCCAACGATGGTTCTTGGAACATGAGAGCCGCCTCTACCCTCCGAAGAAGATCATTGCCATGGCTACGGGTGCGCCTGTTTCTAGCTTCTCAGGAGGCCTAGAGACCAATCAGTACTTGGAGCAAAGAGGGTTTCAGGTCAGGCGACTGAGAGACATGAGCCTTAGAGACCTGTTCAATCGGGTACTTGAGCGCTATCTGACGCTTCGAACCACTCAGGCGTTTGGCAGAAACGAGGAGGCGCGAGAGCTCTTTGGTGAAGCCAGGACCCTGCTGCAAGGTTGGATCAACAGCGCTGGCCTCACCAACCTTCAGGTCGTTGCTTCTTACGGCAAAGGCAATTGGGCTCAAGTGCCTTGGATCGCCGTTCTCGATCGAAGGGAAACCACAACTACGCAGAACGGCACTTACGTTGTCTACCTCTTTCACGAAGCTGGCAACGGCGTCTATCTGAAACTGGCCCAGGGTGTCACGGTTCTCGAGCGTGAACATGGAGCTGATGCGTTTCGGATGCTCCAGGCTTCCGCAGTTGAGATCGGCGAGCAATGCCGACCTTTGCTGCAAGAGGGATGGGACTTCTCTGGCAAGACTGACCTGGGATCGGGCGGCCGCCTTGCTCGGCTGTACGAGGCCTCGACAGCGGCATCCAAGTTCTACGCAAAGGATGCAGTTCCCTCCGATGGGGAGCTTGAGAAAGACCTAATCGAGCTGCTGAAGGCCTATCAGGCGTATGTCGATGAACGAGTCAAACGTGATGGGGCCACCGTAGACGAACGCCCATTAGCTCTGATCGGGACTTGGCGCTCCATCGATGAAGAGCTGCCTCGCGTTCGAGCGGCCATCCAAGATCGAGGTGGGTGGGCCTCATGGTGGAGCTTTCCGATTAAGGACGAGGCGCTGGCGCGACTCAAGACGCCCTTCTATTTGTACGCTCACCAAGGTGGCCGACGCATCGCAGCCAAGTTACGCGTTGACGCCATGCAGACGAGCCGAGGCAACAACGGCATTGAGTCACCTTGGCCCGAGGCAACGGACCCGGAACTTCGCTCCAAGGTTCGTACTGGCAACAGGCAGTCAGAAGTCTTCAAGACGTGGTTTCGCATCGGCACCGTCGAACGCCTGATTCCTGCCCTGGACGTGGACGAGTTGGAGATCGCGGTTGGGCTGTCGACCCCAGAAAGCTTGCTGAACCAGAACACCTTCGGGTACGTAGTCGATGAGGGTGGCACCGAACTGACAGCCCAAAAGGTAGCCGAGGCTCCGTTGATAAAGAAGCGTGACGAGGACATTGAGGTACTTGTCGAGAGGACTGGGCTGCCCCGTGCATTCTTGGAGGAGGTCGTCGACGTACTGTTGGGCTCGGCAAATCCCCAGATCATCTTGGCAGGCCCTCCAGGAACGAGCAAGACATGGCTCGCGCGCGAGTTGTCCAACTTCGTCGCGGCACGCTGCGCAGAGCGAGTTCGGCTGGTTCAGTTCCATCCAAACTACAGCTACGAGTCGTTTATCGAGGGCATCCGGCCCGTCACCAAAGGTGGTGCAGTCCATTTCGAGCTCACGCCAGGCGTGGTGGTGAAGGTCGTGCAGGAGATGCGTCACCAGCACCTTGCCGACGTCCCAGGTGTTGACTACGTTGTCGTGATGGACGAGCTGAACAGGGCGAACCTGCCTCGAGTTCTCGGTGAGCTTATGTACGCCTTCGAGTACCGCGACCAGACAGTGCAGCTGCAGTATTCAGGTGACTTCGTCCTGCCCAAGAATCTGCGCTTTGTAGGCACGATGAACACGGCGGATCGCAACATCCGGAGCATCGACATCGCGCTGCGAAGACGCTTCGCGGTCTTCGAGCTCCACCCGGACTACGAGCTGTTAAAGCGCTTTCACGCTCAGTCAGGAAACCCTTTCGGTCGGCAACTGGCGATGGGGCTGGAGCGCCTCAATCGGATGTTGATTGAAGTGCTGGATCGGCATCACACGATTGGACACGCCTTCTTCATGCGTCCGGGCTTTGATCGCGATGCACTGGCACTGGTCTGGGCGCGTCAAATCCATCCGCTGATTGAAGAGTTCCTCTTCGATCAGCCCGAGCGTCTCGTCGAATTTGAGATCGATCGAATCTGGATGCCGGTTGCCTGATGCGCGAAGAGCAGCTCTGCGAGTCCACTTCAGCGCTGCTTGCACTGGAGCCGGAGCAGGCTTTTTCCTTGAGTCGACTGGGTGCCCAGCTCGCCTCGCGTAGAGCTTGGTGGGGTGCATCGCGCGGCGAGGACGACCGCGACGAGCGATCGGTCATTCGCGTGGAGGCTGCTGCCGATGGGCGGTTTCGCGTCACCGTGCACAACATGATTGGCGCCATTGCACTCGATGGCGTCAACATCCGGATCCTGCCCAAGATCCCGCTGTGTCACTTCCTGCACATCGTCCTAGGAGCCGGCATCCAGCCGCGGGCGGGCGGGGTGGCCCAACTTGAACCGGATGAGTCGTTGGCGGAGCTGGTGGCTCGGTGGTTTATCGCCGATGCGGAGGTACTGGTGCGCCGTGGCCTCCGTTCGGAGTACGCCGAGAGAAGCGAGGAGCTGACCGCTGTACGCGGGCAGGTCCAGCTGCTGGAAACAGCGATGCTTATTCAGCAGGGGCGCCCCGTGGCGGTTTGCAGGTTCGACGAACTTGCACCTGACTCGCCCTTGAATCGGCTAGTCAAAGCGGCGGCCCGAGAGATCGCGATGAGCGCGCAGTTCTCTGCGCACATTCGGCACCGGGCTCGGTTGATCCGTCGTCGTATGGACGGTGTAGGTGACGAAACACCGAGCGACTTTCAGGTCGCAATCGATTGTCTGGCCCGGCACTATGCGACGGTTGTGCCGCTGGCTAAGTTGGTCTTGCTCGGCTTGGGCATAGGAATCCAATTTGGCGATACCGCGGGAAGGACTTTCTTGCTCAGGACGCCGGAGCTAATCGAGGGCGGTATACGGAGAATGATCGCCGGGGCGTTGCCCGGGGTGCAGGTTGAAGCCGGGAGGCTGATGCTCGGTAGAACGGGCCTGTCGCTGAATCCCGACCTTGTCTTCGATCGCGGTAGAGCTGTCGGCGACGTCAAGTACAAGCTCCTGTCGAGGAGTTGGAATCGAGCTGACCTGTATCAAGCACTGGCATTCGCAACTGCGTACCGAACGCGACACGCCTTGACGGTTGGCTTTCATAACCTGGACGTGCCTCGGCCATCTGAGCTGGTCGTTGGCGATGTCGCTTGTCGCGTTGTTGCATGGGACGCGAGGAATGAAGTCCAGCCTAAAGCCGCGCAGGCCGAATTCGAGCGCGACCTGCGGCGCTGGCGTTCAGAACGATTCGGCGCCGATGACGCAAC
>NZ_DASWYS010000163.1:0-24608 GCF_036404855.1 Roseateles sp. | reverse complement strand
GCGCGGCGCGTTCTGAACGATCAGCCCTGGCGATCCCAGACCACGCCCTCTTCCGTCAGCATCGCGTCCAGCGGCACATCCAGCGCGCTGGGCTTGAGCAGGGGCAGGAAGCCATGCGCATAGCCAATCCCCACGGCCACCGGCCGCGGCTGCATCTGGGCCAACGTCTTGTCCATGAAGCCGCCGCCATAGCCCAGGCGCAGGCCGCAGGGGCCGAAGCCCAGGCAGGGCACCAGCATCAGCTGGGGCCGGAACTCCTCGGTGCCCTTGGGCTTAGGGATGTGGAAGGCATCCTCCTCCATCGGACAGCCCGGGAACCAGACGTGAAAGCGCAGCGTGCCGCTGGCTTTGTCGACGACGGGCAGGCCGATGCGGCGCTCGGGGTGGTTCTCGCCCCAGCGGTACAGCGTGGGCAGCGGGTCGAACTCGCCCTTGATGGGCCAATAGGCGCCGATGGTGAGCTCGCGCCGTCGCAACAGCCAGACACTCAGCACCTCCTGCAGTTCGGCCGCCAGTGCCAGACGGCCCGGCAGAGCCAGGCGTTGCTCGATCAGCTTGTGCCGGACGGCAGCGCGGTCGTTCGCATCCATGGCCGCGGAGCTTACATTCCCCGGCATGGACGCCTTCACCGAACTCTGCGTGGAAGTGCTGTCACCGCTAGGGTCCGTGCGCGTGCGCCGCATGTTCGGTGGCCAGGGCTTCTATGTGGACGGCCTCTTCATGGCCCTCATCAGCGAGGGCCAGCTCTTCCTCAAGGCCGACGACCTGACGCGCGAGCGCTTCGTCGCGGCCGGCTGCCCGCCATTCACCTATCCCACGAAGAACGGCGAGCGGATGGTGATGAGCTACTACCGCCCCCCTGAGGAGGCGCTGGAATCGCCGCCGCTGATGCTGCCGTGGGCTCGACTGGCATTGGAGGCCGCGCTGCGGGCCGCAAACGCCAAGGTCAAGAAGGTGCCGGCCCGGCGGCCGAGATCCCACAAGGTGTCAACGGCCAAAAAACCGGCGGCCAAGAAAGCCGCGCCGCGCAGCCGCTGACGCAGGCGGCACTAGCAACTGGAAGTCAGCCGCCGGCCAGCCTTCCAGCACGGCCGTCTGTCCCGGCGCCAGCGCCAGGGCCTCGCCGGCCTCCAGCCACTTGTCCTCGGCCGGTTCGTCGGCCGTGCCGGACAGCGTCAGCCAGACCCGGCCGCGCGCCACGGCCAGGCGACGCGCCTCAGCCGCGCCGGCCAGGGTCAAGGCCCGGCCACCGTCCAGATGCCATGTGGATTGCGCATCGCTCATGATGTTGCTCCAGGGTTGATGTCAGGGATTCTGCTGAGATCACCCAGTACGGTCCAATGACTCTGCGGCGCGGATTGATACCATCTGCGCATGAATCAGCCCATTCGGCAAAGGCCACTCTCGGTCGGTCCGCTGCGCGCCTTCGAGGCCGTGGCGCGGCTGCTGTCCTTCCGCGCGGCGGCCGACGAGCTGAGCCTCACGCAGTCCGCCATCAGTCGCCAGATCCAGTCGCTGGAGGAAGAGATTGGCTGCACCCTGTTTCTGCGCGGCACGCGCAAGGTGGAGCTGTCCGGCGATGGCGCGCAGCTGCTTCCCACCGCCGTGGCCGTGCTCTCGAGGCTGGACCAGACCGTGCGCCAGATCCGCCGTGCGCGTGGTCGGCGCGTCGTCAACGTCAGCACGTTCGCGTCCTTCGCGTCGCTGTGGCTGATCCCGCGCATGGAGGCATTCCAGCGCGAGCACGAGGACATTGACATCCGCGTCTCGGCCTACGACCGCAAGGTGGACCTGGAGGACGGCGAAAGCGACCTGGCGCTGCGCTACGACGACCGCCCCTCCGTGCCGGCTGACGCCGAGCAGCTCTTCGAGGAGCTTCTGTCGCCCACCGTCAGCCCCTGGTACCTGCAGAAACCGCCGGCACCCCTGAAGCGCGCCGCCGACCTTGCCGGCCATGCGCTGGCCGAAGAGGACGACCCACGCCCCAGCGCCGAGTACCTGAGCTGGCGGCGCTGGCTGACCGAGATGGGTGAACACGACCTGCAGCCGCGCCGCTGGCTCTACCTGAACTTCACCTACCAGCAGGTGCAGGCGGCGCTGACCGGCCAGGGTGTGGCCCTGGCCCGCTTGCCGCTGGTCCACGAGCACCTGCAGCGCGGCGAGCTGGTGGAGCCCTTCGGCAAGTCGGGGCGGCTGGGCAGCCCCTTCAGCTACTGGATGATCCTGGGACCCAGCGCGGCGCGGCGCCCCGAGGTGCAGCAGTTCGCCGACTGGGTGCGCGAGCAGGCCGAGATCACACGCGGCCAGTTGGCCGGGGTTTGACGACGGCCCGTCACCTCAACGGTCCAAACGGACGCTACGCCGACACGACACGCGCGAGCGCCTGCGCCAGCGCCTGTTGCGATCGCAGCACCTCGTTGACGCCCGCATCCCGCAGCCATTGCGCCTCTTCCCGGGTGTGCGCAACGACGGCGCAGCGCAGATCCGGATTGAGCTGGCGCGCCAGCGCGAGCATGGCCGGCACGCCGCGCACGTCCGTCACGGCGACGAGCAGCCAGGCCGCCTTCGCGATGTGGGCCTGCACCAGCGTCATGGCCTCGGTGGCCTCGCCAAGCACCGCCGCCTGCCCCGACGCGCGCAGCTTCTCGACCACGTCCCGGTCGCGGTCGATGACCACCATCGGCCGGCCGCCCAGCTCCGCGCGAAGCGCCGTGCCCAGCGTACCGTGGCCCACCAGCACGATCTGCCCGGCCAGCGCGGTGTCCGGCGTGTCGGCGGGCAGCTCGGCAAGCGGGTCATCGCGCGCCTCCAGCTTGCGCGCCCAAGCCGAACGCGCCAGCACGAAGCGCCGGATAGGTTCGATGCTGGAGAACCAAAGCGGGTTCAGCGCGATGGACACGATGGCCCCGGCCACAACAAGGCTCGCCGCCTCGGGCGGCACGAGGTTGAGCGACTGGCCCAGGCTGAGCAGGATGAAGCTGAACTCGCCGATCTGCGCCAGGCTGACCGCCACCGTCAGTGCGGTGGACAGCGGGTACTTCAGCAGCAGCACCAGCGCGCCGGCAGCCAGCGTCTTGCCGACCAGGATGACCGCCAGCGTCGCAAGGACGGCCAGTGGCTGATCGACGAGCACGCGCGGGTCGAACAGCATCCCCACCGCGACAAAGAACAACACCGCGAAAGCATCGCGAAGCGGCAGGCTCTCGTGGGCCGCGCGTTCACTGAAAGCCGATTCGCGCAGCACCAGGCCCGCGAAGAATGCGCCCAGCGCGACGCTGACGCCGAACAGGGCCGCCGCGCCCACCGCCAACCCCACGGCAGCGGCGACGGTGGCCAGCGTGAACAACTCGCGCGAGCCGGTGCGGTTGACCTGCCACAGCAGCCAGGGCAGCAGGCGCCGCCCGGCCACCAGCATGACAGCAACGAAAGCCGCGACCGCCAGCAGCGTCGTGACGATGGTGACGGCCAGGTCGCCGCCGGAGGCCCCCTCGCCACGGCCGCCCAGCAGCGGCAATAGCACCAGGGCAAGCACCATGGCCAGATCCTCGACGACCAGCCAGCCGACCGCGATGCGACCATTGCCCGTGTGCAGCAGCTCGCGCGACTCCAGCGCCCGCAGCAGCACCACGGTGCTGGCCACCGACAGCGCCAGGCCGAAGACCAAGGCCGCGCCAAGGCTCCAGCCCCACCACCAGTACGCCAGCCCGCCGCCCATGGCCGTCGCCGCAGCCATCTGAACCAGCGCCCCCGGCAGCGCGATGCCTTTCACCGACACCAGGTCATGCACCGAGAAATGCAGGCCCACCCCGAACATCAGCAGCATGACCCCGACCTCCGACAGCTGTTGGGCCAGGTGCACGTCGCCGACGAAGCCCGGCGTGTGCGGCCCGATCAGCACGCCGGCCAGCAGGTAGCCCACCAGCGCGGGCAGCTTGGCCCATTGCGCCAGCAGGCCCAGCACCAGCGCCAGGCCGAAGGCCGCGGCCAGCGTCGAGATCAGCGTCATGCCGTCATGCATCGTGTCGGCGTCCTTTCAGTCAGGAGCGATGAGCTCGCGCTCGGTGAGGATCAGGGTCAAGGCGCGGTCGTGCGCCTCGACCGGGAACTGGGTTTCGGCGCCCGACCAGGCCAGGCCGACGGTCGTCACGCCAGGGTGATCGGCCAACCAGCGGTCGAAGAAGCCGCCGCCATAACCAAGGCGGAAGCCCTCGCGCGTGAAGCCCACGCAAGGCACCAGCACGACGTCAGGCACAGCCACCGCACCCGTGGATGAGGAGATGCCGCATTCATCCCGGGCCGCGGGCGCCGCACCGTCCCAGCGGCGGTATTGCATGGCGGCTGGTTCACGGCGCGCGAACGGCAGCGCGCGAGGATAAGCCAGCGCGCCCGGGTCGAACTCGCCGCCCAGCGGCCAGTAGACGCCCAGCAGCTCGGGCTCCAGTTGGGCCAGCAGCGCCGGCAGCGCCTGTCGCACGGCATGCTCTGCCGCCTGAAAGGCGGGTGTGATGGCAAAGGCCTGGCGCTGGGCCAGCAGGCTGCGGCGCAGCGTGGAACGGTCGGGTTTGGCGGCGTCTGTCATCGGGCGCTGGCGTCGGCGGGGTGGCGCCATTGGAACTCATCCCCCAGGCTTGGTGGCACTGGGTTAAATTGACTGGCATGGCAGTCGCGGCAGGCATGAGTCAAATGGACAGGCGAGTTAAGGAATGCGGGGGCCGCAGCGTGATCGCGGCGCTGGGGTCACTGCTGCTGGCAACCAGCTTGGGTGCCCCTGCGGCGCCGGTCGACAACGACCTCGCCGTGCAGGCCCGCGAAGCATGGGTCAAGCGTGACCGCAAGCGTCTGGCGGGCCTGGTGGACGCCGCTCGCGGCCAGGGCTACCCACTGGCCGGCTGGGTCGAGTATTTCGACCTGAACCTGCGCATGGCCGAGATCCGCCAGCCGGACATGGACGCCTTTTATGCGCGCTACCCCGGCAGCTATGTCGAGGACCGCCTGCGCAACGACTGGCTGCTGGAACTCGGCCGTCGCCGCGACTGGGCCAATTTCCGCCGCGACCACGCCAGCTACGTGATGCGCGACGACCGCGAGGTCGCCTGCTACGCGCTGCTGGCCGACCTGGCCGCGGGCGGCAAACCCGCGGTCGACACCGCCCGCGCGGCCTGGATGGCGCAACGCGACGGCGATGATGGCTGCCAGCAGCTCGCCAGCGCCATGGTCGACGCCGGCCTCTTCAAGCCCGACACCTTGTGGGCCAAGGCGCGCCAGGCCACCGAGCAGGGCCGCCCGCGTGCGGCCCGCCAGGCGGTGGCGCTCCTCGCCGCCAAGCCTCTGGACCAGAAGCTCGCCGAGTTGCAGGACAACGCCGGCCGCTACCTCACGCGCAAGGCCCGGGGCGCCCCGCGCTTCGATGCCGAGCTCACGGCACTGGCGCTGGCCCGCGTTGCTGCCAACGACCCCGACCAGGCAGGCGACCTGCTGCGTGACAAATGGAGCCGGCTGCCCGCAGACCTGCAGGCCTGGCTGTGGGTGCAGATCGGACGCCAGCAGGCGCAGCGGCTTCAGGAGAGTGCCCTGGCCGCCTTCGAGCGTGCCGAGAAGCTTGCACCCGAGCTGACCTGGAGCGACGAGGCGCTGGCCTGGAACGCCCGCGCGGCCCTGCGCGCCAAGGCGCCAGGGGTGGCGCTTCGCGCCATCGAGCGCATGAGCCCTGCCGAGCAGCGCGAGCCTGCCTGGGCCTACTGGAAGGCCCGCGCCACCCGCCTGCAGGGCGACCAGCCTGCCGCCCGAGCCCAGCTCGCGGCGCTGGCCGCCTCACCGCAGATCGGGCCGCTGAACTACTTTGGCCGCCTTGCCGCCGAGGAGCTGGGACTGCCCACGCCGCTGCCGCCGCCGCCCGCGCCGCTGACAACCGAAGAGCGCCGCGCCGCGCGCAGCCACCCGGGCCTGACCCGGGCCCTGTCTCTCATCGACCTGGGCTTGCGCAGCGAAGGCGTGCGCGAATGGAACTTCTCGCTGCGTGAGATCTCGCAGCGCGGCGACCGCGCCCTGCTGGCAGCCGCGCAGGAGGCCTGCGACCGCGAGGTCTGGGACCGCTGCATCAACACCAGCGAGCGCACTCGCACCGAGATCGACGTCGCACAGCGCTACCCCTTGCCACACCGCGCCGAGCTGCAGCGCGAGGCCCGCGCCGCGGGGGTGGACGCCGCCTACGTCTACGGCCTGATCCGACAGGAGTCACGCTTCGTGCTGGACGCGCGCTCCCACGTCGGCGCATCCGGCCTGATGCAGGTCATGCCGGCCACGGCAAAGTGGACGGCCAAGAAGGTGGGCATGGACTACAGCGCCGGGCTGATGCACGACCGCGACTTCAATCTGCGCATTGGCACCCAATACCTCAAGCTGGTGCTGGACCGCTTCGATGGCGCGCAGGTGCTGGGCGCGGCAGCCTACAACGCCGGCCCCAATCGCCCCGCGCGCTGGCGCGATGGTCCGGTCCTGGACGCGGCCATCTGGGCCGAGAACATCCCGTTCAACGAGACACGCGACTATGTCCGCAAGGTGCTGCTGGGCGGCGCCGTCTACGCCCAGGTGTTGGGCCTGCCGGCCACGTCGCTGCGCGAGCGCCTGGGCCAGAGCGTCGGCCCGGCCGGTGCGCGCGCCGCCGACGTCAGCGACGTGCCTCCGGCCGCAGTGGGGGATTCCAAGTCATGAGCCTGTCCGTCCTGGTCCTCGGCGGCAGCGGCTTCGTCGGCCGCGCGCTGTGCGAGCAGTTGCTGAGGCGCCTGGGCGCCGATGTGCGCATCACGGTGCCCACGCGCCGCCTGCCGCATGCCCAGGCGGTGCAGAGCCTGCCCGGCGTCACCGTCCTCCAGGCCGATGTCTTCCAGGACCTGCCTCGCCTGCTGCCCGGGCATGACGCCGTCGTCAACCTCGTCGCCATCCTGCAGGGCAGCGCGGCCGCCTTCGAGCATGTGCACGTTGAACTGCCCAGGCGCCTCGCCCAAGCCATGAACGCGGCCGGCGTGCGCCGTCTGGTGCACGTCAGCGCCCTGGGCGTGGCCGAACATGCGCCATCTCGCTATCTGCGCAGCAAGGCCGCCGGCGAAGCCGTGTTGCAGGTGGCGGCCCAGACCCACGCGCTGGAGCTCACGCTGCTGCGCCCGTCGCTGGTTTTCGGCGATGGGGACCGCAGCGTCAACCTGTTCGCGCGGCTGCAGCGGCACTTCCCCGTCATGCCGCTGGGTGGCGCCGGAGCGCGCCTGCAGCCCGTGTGGGTGCAGGATCTGGCCGGCGCGCTCGTCGAGGCGCTGCGCCGCCGCGAGGCCGTGGGCCAAACCTACGAGATCGCCGGCCCGCGCGAGCTGACGCTTCAGGACCTCGTGCGCCTGGCCGGCCGCGTCGCGGGCCACGAGCGTCCCGTGCTGCGCCTGCCCCGGGCGCTCGCCACGCTGCAGGCCCTGGCCATGGAATGCCTGCCCGGCGAGCCGCTGCTGTCGCGCGACAACCTCGCCTCGCTGAGCGTGCCCAATGTGCCCGGTGGCCAGTTGCCAGGCCTGGCAGAACTTGGTATCCAAGCCAGCTCGCTGGAGGCCGTACTGCCCACCTACCTCTCGCCCGACAGCGGCGTTGCACGGCTGGACGCCTGGCGCGGCAGGCATTAATCCGTTGCGGATTGATCAACCCAGGCGTGCATTGCCGTCCTTAAGCTCGCGGCCATGAAGCTCTACATTGGCAACAAGAACTACTCGTCCTGGTCCATGCGCAGCGGCGTGCTGCTGGCGGCCTTCCGCATCCCCTTCGAGGAGGTGAAGCTGCGCTTCGACTTCAGCCCTGGCTCGGAGTGGACGCGTGTCATCGCCGACATCAGCCCGACCCGGCGGGTGCCCGTCCTCGTCGAGAACGATGGATTCACCGTCTGGGAGACGCTGGCCATCACCGAGTACGTCGCCGACCGCCATCCCGAGCTGGCCATCTGGCCGCACGATGCCAAGGCCCGCGCCCGGGCGCGCAGCCTGTGCGCGGAGATGCATGGCGGCTTCTTGCGGCTGCGCACCGTCTGCCCGATGAACATCGAGGTCTTCTTCCCCGATGTGGGCGCGAAGCTCTGGGCCGAGGACGAGGCGCTGCGCGCCGACGTCGCGCGCCTGGACGCCGCCTGGAGCCAGGCGCTGAAGGCCAGCGGCGGGCCCTTCCTGTTCGGCGAGTTCAGTGCCGCAGACGCCTATTTCGCGCCGGTGGCAGTGCGTCTGAGCCGTTTCGGCCTGCCGGTATCCGAAAACGCCGCGGCGTATTGCGACGCGTTGCTGGCGCACCCGGCAGTGGAGGACTGGATTGCCGACGCGATGCGCGAGCAGGACTTCGTGCCCGAGGACGAGCCCTACCGCAAGAGCCGTTGACACCGCAGCTGCCCCGGTGAGCGGCCGGGGGCCTCTCCCGCCGGTCGACGCCCCCCCACGCCGTGACTGGGAGGGCGGGTGGCGGCCCCGCAGGGCCCGCCACGGGGGGGAGGGGGCGCCGCCAGGCCTCAGAACTCCACGACAGAGCGGATCGACTCGCCGCGGCGCATCAGCTCGAAGCCCTCGTTGATCTGCTCCAGTTTGAGCTTGTGCGTGATCAGCTCGTCGATCGCGACCTTGCCTTCCATGTACCAGTCGACGATCTTGGGCACGTCGGTGCGGCCTCGGGCACCGCCGAAGGCGGAGCCTTCCCAGTGGCGCCCTGTCACCAGTTGGAACGGTCGCGTCGAGATCTCCGCACCCGCCGGCGCCACGCCGATGATGATGCTGCGCCCCCAGCCCTTGTGCGTGCACTCCAGCGCCTGACGCATCAGTTGCACGTTGCCCACGCACTCGAAGGAGTAGTCGGCGCCTCCATCGGTCATCTGGATGATGTGGTCCACCACGTTGCCCACGTCCTTCGGATTGATGAAGTCCGTCATGCCGAAGCGCCGCGCCATGGCCTCGCGCGCCGGGTTGATGTCCACGCCGATGATGCGGCTGGCGCCCACCATCTTGGCGCCCTGGATGACGTTCAGGCCGATGCCCCCCAGGCCGAAGACCACCACCGTCGCGCCCGCCTCGACTTTGGCCGAGAACAGGACGGCACCCACGCCCGTCGTCACGCCGCAGCCGATGTAGCAGACCTTGTCGAACGGCGCATCCGGCCGGATCTTGGCCAGCGCGATGCCGGGCACGACGATGTGGTTGGCGAACGTGCTGGTCCCCATGTAATGGAAGATGGGGTCGCCGTTCAGCGAAAAGCGCGACGTGCCGTTCGGCATCAGCCCCTTGCCCTGGGTGGCGCGGATCGCCTGGCAGAGGTTGGTCTTGCGGCTCAGGCAGAACTTGCACTCGCGGCATTCCGGCGTGTAGAGCGGAATGACGTGGTCACCGGGCTTGAGCCAGGGCACCTTGCTCTCCAGCACGACGCCGGCACCTTCGTGGCCCAGCACGGCCGGGAACAGGCCTTCGGGGTCGGCCCCCGACAGCGTGAAGTCGTCGGTGTGGCAGATCCCGGTGGCCTTGACCTCGACGAGCACTTCGCCGTCGCGCGGGCCCTCCAGGTCCAGGGTTTCGATGGTCAGTGGCGCGCCGGCCTTCCAGGCGACGGCGGCTCGGGTTTGGATGCTCATTGCGGTACTCCTGCAGTGGGTTGAAGTCGGTTCAGGGCGGCGGCGAACTCGCGCGCCTCATGGCGGCACAGCCTGAGGCGTCGCAGCAGCCACGGGGTCAAATCCTGCTGGCCCAGATGTTCGGGCCAGGCGCCAGCATCGGCGTCGGGCAGGCCAGCCGGGTCGACGCCCTGGTCGTTGGCACCGGGCTCGCCCCGCAGCACTGCCACGCAGGCCTGTCGGGCCAGCGGCAGCGCAGTCTCCGCGCGGGCCGCGTCCAGGCGGGCGCTGCGGCGCTGCACCTGGTGCTGTACGGCGCCCAGCAAGGCCATCAGGCGATATCCGTGGCTCAGCGCCGCCTCAATCTCGGCTTCAGGCAGCCGCACGCTTGCTGGTTCGACGCGGGTGCGCTGCGCTACCGCAGCCAGTGCCGCAAGCGCCGTGTAGACCTGCTGGCGCGACAGGCGCTGGGCAAGTTGCTCCTCGGCACTGGGGATCCAGCGCAGCATGTTGGACGCATGGCGGGCCAGCGCGCCGCGCAGTTGCGCGCCCAGCCGCGGCACGGTGGCGCGCTCCCACGACGGCAGCACGAAGCTGAACAGCCAGGCCAGGCCCGCACCAATGACGGTATCGGCCAGGCGCTCGACGACGGCGGGATCGCTGCCCGGGGCCAGCATCAGCGGCTGCAGCAGCGCCATCACGGTCGCGGCGGTCGCGGCGACGCGGTAGCGGCGGTTCACATAGGCATGGGCCGTGCCGACGGCCGCGATGAAGCACAGGCCCAGCAGCGGCCCCCAGTGCACGTGCGCCAGCAGCAGCACCAGCAGGCAGCCCTGTACCGTGCCGATGATGCGCTCGTTGCGGCGCGACAGCGTCTGCTCCAGATTGCCGCGGAGCACGACGGCCACACTCAGCATCAGCCAGAACGGATGCGCCGCCCACGGCAGAAAGGCGCCCAGCGCATAGGCCAGGGACAACGCCAGCGCAGAGCGCAGCGCGTGGCGCATGACGCTGGACTGCAGGTTCAAGTGCGGCTTGAGTGCAGCCAGCGGCCAGCCCTCGGGCGACACAAAGGGTGCCAGGCGCTCGGGCGTCCAGGGGCTGGCGGCGTCGTCGTGGTCGTCGCCCTGGGCCTGGCGCGCGACCATGGCGCCGACATCGTCGAGCATGTGCCCGAGACGCGACTGCAGCGCCGACACCAGATGGGCCCGCGAATCGCCCGCCGGCGCGCTGACGTTGGCCAGCCGCTCGGCCAACTGCGCGCGCCAGGCATCGGCCGACACTTCCGGCAGCGGCGCACCGTAGGCCAGCGTGTCGGCCAGCGCAGCCAACACGCCGGCGAGATGGCGCAGCGTCTCGGCCAAGGCAGCCCGCCACTGGCGGGCGGGAAAATCATGGCCCAGCAGCTCGGTGTCCAGCCGGCTGGCCAGGAGCAGGTCGCGCAGTTCGATGAGGCCCAGTACGAGGTCGGTCTGGCGGCGGCTGCGCGGCGAACGGCGCGCGGCGAAGACCTGATCGCGCGCGGCCTGCAGCGCCTCGGCCAGCAGCACGTCGTCTGCGATGGAAATGCGGATGCTGGCCTCGGCCCCGCCCACCGCGCCGGCAATCCGCTGCGCGCGCGAGCGCAACCGCTGCTCGGTCGCGCGCAGCGCCTGGGCCAGGGCCAGCTCGCGCAGCCGATGGCGCAGCAGCGCCGCACTGGCGCGCGCCCAACCGGTATAGACGCAGCCGCCCACGCCCACCCACAGCGCATGCTCCCAGGGCGAGGCGCTGCCAGCCGCGCGATCCCACGCCATCGCGAAAACCATGGCCAGCACCGGCGAGAACGACAGCGGCCCGGCGCGCAGCCCCCAGGCCAGCGCCATCAGCGACAGGAAGGTGACCATGGCAACCAGTCCCACGGTCAGTACCAGGGACCCGTCCGTGAGGCCTACCAGCAGCGTGACGACGGCCGCGACCGCCGCAGCCGGCAGCAGCCGCGGCAACACGCGCTGCGGCGGGTTGGGCAGGTCCGGCAGGCTGGCGCAGACGGCGCCGCCGACCGCCGCGAGACCCGCCGTCTCGCCGAACAGCGCGCCAACAACGGCATGCGTGGCCGCCACGCCAAGGGCGACGCTCAGGCCGTTGAGATGGGCCGCCTCCAGGCGCTTCAGGAACTTCACTTGACGAGTTGCTCCATCACGCGCCGCTCGCTGGCTGGCAACTCATGCACCGAGAACCAGCCCGACTTCTCGGGCCGGTAGACGTACTGCGGCGGTGATGCACTGGCGATGCGCTGGCGCAGTGGTGCGATGGCGGCCCGCGCGTCGTCGGCCTGACCGAGGGACTGCAGCGCGGCCGCCTTCACGATGACCGCCAGGTCGCTCCACGGCCCGAGGACCAGTGCTTCGTCGGCATTTCGGCGCGCCGCCGCGGCGTCGCCGTCGATGAGCGCCAGCCAGCCCTTCAGGGCCAGCGTGTCGGGGTCGGCGGGGTCCAGGATCAGCGCCTCCCTGACCTGCGCACGGGCCGGCTCGGTCCGGCCAGCGCGAAGCAGGTCCAGCGCGTAGTCGCGGCGCAGCGGCACGAGTCCGGTGCGCAGCCGCAGCGCAGCCTGATACTGGGCAAAGGCATCATCCCAGCGGCCGTCCAGCGCCAGCGTGGCCGCCCGGCCCCACAGCGCCTCGGGCTGATCGCCCTGGTAGGCCAGCGCGGCCTGATAGGCGGCCAGCGCGGCAGCAGTGTTGCCAAGGCGGCGGTAGTGGTCGGCCAGGGCCAGTTGGACTCGGAACGCGTCCTCGCCGCTCAGCGCCTGCAGGTCGCGCGCCAGCCCCGGCAGCACCTCGGTGGCCAGCGGGCGCCCCCCGTGCCAGAGGGCGTCAGCCGCGCCCACGCGCAGCGCGCCGCTGCGTGGATGGAGGGCCAGCGCACGCACGGCCAGCTCACCGACGGCGGCGCCATCGCCCGCGATGGCAAGCGCATTGAGCTGGGCCGCCAGCGCGCGCTCGTCGGTCGGCGCCAGCTTGAGGGCGCGCGCGAACAACGGCTTGGCATCGGCGAGCTTGCCGTCCTCCAGGTTCTGGTTGCCGGCATTCACGAGGGCGATGGGCAGGCTGGCCTGGGTGTCCCGCTGGGCGAAGAAACGCTGGACCGCCGTGCGCAGGGCCGGGTCCAGCTCGACCAGCCGCTCGCGCACGATCTCGCGGCCGTCGTAGGCATCGCGGCGCGGCGAGGCCTCGGCGTTGGCGCCCTCGGCAAAGTACTCCCACACCGAGCCTCCGGCATAGCGCGACAGAAAGCCGCCATTGGCCTTGTCGGACGTCTTGGCGTCACGCGCCTTGGCTTGCTGGTACAGCGCCTCGATGGCGCGCGACTGGTCGGCCGTCAGCACCCCATGAACCTGATGGGTGAGCTCATGAAGCACCGTGTTGTAACGGTCGAAGATGCTGCGCTCGACGTCCTCGATGCCGGTGACGGTGAAATGGCCGCCCATGCCGCGCACGTCGTCCCACAGGCGCGAGTCGTAGTCGATGCGGGCATCCTTCAGCGCATGGGCTTGCGGCGTCTCGGACAGGCGCATCCACATCGGCTTGATGAAGTGGGTGGCGCCACCTTCGACGAGCACGGGGATGAAGAACTTCCATGGTGCGACGGACAGCGCGACGCGCTTCTTGTGGCGCGGCGACAGCGCCTGCCAGTTCAGCACGTAGCGCTCGATGCCGGGCACCGTCGGCATGGGCGTGGCAGCGAAGCGACGCTCATAGGTCGCGCGGTGCACGTCGATGCGAAAGCGCTGCGCCTCCAGTGCCCGGGCCGCGATCGCGTGGGCGCGACCGAGCTGCGGGCAGCGCTGCAGCAGGTCCAGGCTCAGCGCCACCGCAGCGTCGAAATCGCCGCGGTCGAAGGCCTCGGAGGCGCGCTTCACGCCGGCCATCAGGGGTGCGAAGTCGTCGCCCAGCCGCGCGGCCAGCTGCGTGTAGTTCTCACGCGTATAGCCGTTGCCAAGCAAGTAGTGGGCGGCCTCGTGGTGTCGGTTCAGCGCAACCGCCCCTTCAGCCGCGGCGATGGCGTCCTCGGTGCGGCCCAGGCGGATCAACGTCTCGGCCAGCGCCGCAAGGCCGTCGGCGGTGCGCGCCTCGGCAAGCCCCTGCTCCAGCCGGGCCAGCGACGCGTCGAACTCGCGCAGCTGGTAATGCCGCAGCCCAAGGCCGCGCAGTGCCTGCGCCTTGTCGACAGGGCGCGTGGCCTTCTCCAGCGCGCGCTCGAAGCACGCCCGGGCGCGCTCGAAATCGCGCCGGTCCAGCGCCAGCCGGCCCGCGGCCAGCAAATCGACGGCCTCGGCCTCGGCGTCCATCAGCACGCCACGCGTGCGGCCGTCAATCGCCGCACTGTCATCGCGGGCGAACAACCACCGGTAGACGACCTCGCGCTGCGCGGCAGGGGGCCGGGGGGCCCGCAGCAGCGCATCCAGGTCGGCGCGCGCGGCCGAATAGCGCTGCTCGGTCAGCAGCGAATTCAGTCGCGCAGTGTCGGTGGCCTGGGCGGCCTGGTTCGTCAGCGCCAGGCCGAGGGCGAGGCACAGGCCGTTCCAGCGGATGGCGGGCGTGCGCAGTGGCATGCAGGAACTCCTAAGGGGCAGCCATGCTAGCCCGTATGGCACGCCTGCCCGGCGAACCGGGCCGCGATTTGCAGGTCCGAACCCGGCGCGACACCGGCCCCGGCCCTTTGCACAGTGGCAACCATTGCAACCCACCGGTATCCGCCATGCCCCCGTCCCTCGAAGGCAAGACCCTCCTCATCACCGGCGCCAGCGCCGGCATCGGCCGCGCAGCGGCGCGCCTGTGCGCGAACCAGGGCGCGGCTCTCGTGCTGACCGCGCGCGGCGACGCGAGGCTGCAGGCCCTGGCAGACGAGATCCGCAGCTCGGGCGGCCGCGTCACCGCGCTGGCCGGCGACGTGGGTGACGAGGCGCACATGCGCCGTCTCGTAGAGCTGGCGGTCGGCGTCTACGGCGGACTGGACGGCGCATTCAACAACGCCGGCACGCTGGGCGCGATGGGCCTCACTCCCACCATCGACCTGGGCGCCTGGCAACACACGCTGCACACCAACCTGACCGCCGCCTTCCTGGCCGCCAAGCACCAGATCCCCGCGCTGCTGCAACGCGGCGGCGGCAGCCTGGTGTTCACGGGCACCTTCGTGGGCTACACGGCCGGCTTTCCCGGCGCGGCCGCGTATGCCGCAAGCAAGGCAGGCCTGGTGGGGTTGACGCAGGCCCTGGCCACCGAGTTCGGCCCGCAGGGGCTTCGCGTGAACGCACTGCTGCCCGGCGGCACCGACACGGACATGGGCCGAGAGATGAGTCCCACGCCGGAAGGCCTGGCTGCCGTCGCCAGGCTGCACGCGCTGCGGCGCCTGGCCCGCCCCGAGGAAATCGCGCGTGCGGCGCTGTTCCTGCTGTCGGACCAGTCCTCCTTCATGACGGGGACCGCCATGCTGGTGGACGGTGGCGTGTCGGTGCAGCGCACCTAGGAGGCGCGCTGCAGCGGCTGCGGCCCCGCCCCGTGCCTAGTCGTCGGACGAGAAGCCCGAGGCCTTCACGATCGGCCCCCAATACTCGCGCTCCGCCGCCAGGCGCCGGGCATAGTCGGCCGGCGCCTGGCCCAGCGGCTCGAAGCCCAGCTTGCCCAGGGCCTCAATGACTGCGGCGTCGCGCACGGCGGCGCGGGCGAGGTCGGCCAACCGGTCGACCACGGCCTGCGGCGTGCGGGCTGGCACAAACAGGCCGTAGCTTTCCACACCCACGATGCCCTTGAAGCCCTGCTCCTCGAACGTCGGCACGTCCGGCGCAAAGCGCGAGCGCGACTTGTCGGTGACGCCCAGCAGGCGCACGCGGCCGGAGGCCAGGTGCGGCAGGAAGTCGCCGATGGAGAAGCAGCCCGAGGCGATCTGTCCCCCCATCAGGTCCTGCATGCCGGGAGCCGCGCCGCGGTAGGGTGCGTGCGTGAGCTTGAGGCCTGCGGCGTGCTCGAACTGGTTGCCGAGGAAGTGAGGCATGGCCCCGGCGGCGGGCGACGCGTACGCCGCCTTGTCGGCGTTGGCCTTGGCCCAGTCGGCAAACTGAGCCAGCGTCTTCACGGTCGCTGGCACCATGGGCCCCACGCCGAAGCCGCAGGTGGACAGCGCCAGCGGCGCCACCGGCACCACGTCGGTCGCCGGGTTGTAGGCCAACTTGCGGTAAGCGTGGGGGTAAATGGTGAACATGGACGAGGGGCTGATCAGCAGCGTCTGTCCGTCGGCCGCGGCGTCCTTCAGCCCCGCGATGGCGATGCGTCCGCCAGCCCCCACCTTCTGCTCGACAAGGACGGTCTCGGCGAGCTTGCCGCGGCAGAACTCGGCGAAGCGGCGCGCCGTGGTGTCCACCGAGCCGCCTGGCGGGAAGCCGACCAGGATGCGCGGCGGCTGGCCCTGCGCGCGGGCCGTCGGTGCCAAGGCGGCGGGCAGGGCCGCGAGTGAGGCGAGAAGGTGGCGTCGGTCCATCATGGCTTGGGTCTCCTGGGCTTGTTGTCGGGGGCGGTGCTCTGTGCGGTGGCCACCCAGGCCAGCCGCTCCAGCCCGGCCTTGAGCGCCGCACCTTGGTCGCCGAGGGCTGCGGCTAGGGTGCGGTCGTGTTCGGCGACGGCCTGCTGCAATTGCGCCAGGCGGCGGCGGCCGGCGGACGTCAGGTGCAGGCCCCAGGCGCGGGCGTCACCCGGCGTGTCGCGGCGCTCGGCCCAACCTTTGGCGGTCAACCAGTCGGTCAGACGCAGCGCACCGCTGCGATGCAGACCCATGGCCTGGCCCAGCAATCCCTGGCGCAGGCCGGGGTTGCGCGCGATGAGTACCAGAGCGGCGAAGCGCTGCGGACTGACGTCCCATTCGGCGGTCGCACGGTAGAAGTCGAGATAGAGCGCGTTCTGCGCGCGGCGCAGCGCATAGCCCAGCAAGCCGTCCAGCAGCCCGTAGTCCACGCCCGGCACGGGCAGCATCAGGCCTTCAGGATCGGGGCTGTCGGTTTTGCTCACCGATTCAGGGTAGTTTTCGTTGCCTACTGCAACAATCTCGCATACCCTGAGTTGATGCAGATCATCATTGCGGGCGGCGGCATCGGCGGGCTCACGGCGGCCCTCGCCCTCCAGGCGCGCGGGCACGCCGTCACGGTGCTGGAGGCCGTGCGCGAGCCCAGGCCGCTGGGCGTTGGTATCAATCTGCTGCCGCATGCCGTGGCGGTGCTGGCCGAGCTGGGCTTGCTGCCGGCGCTGCATGCGATGGCCGTCGAGACCTCGGCGCTGGTCTTCGCCAACCGCCATGGCCAGACCATCTACCGCGACCCGCGCGGCCTGGCCGGCGGCTATAGCGATCCGCAGTACAGCATCCACCGCGGTGAGTTGCAGATGCGGCTGTGGGCCGAGGCCAGTGCCCGGGTCGACGTCCGAGGCGGCCAGCGCGTCATCGGTGTGCGTGATGAGGGCGACCGCGTCGTCGCCCAGATCGAGACCGCCGAAGGCCCGCGCGAGCTCGAGGCCGACTTGGTCGTCGGCGCCGATGGCATCCACTCCGCGCTGCGCCGCCGGCTTGCGCCGGACGAAGGTCCGCCGTGCTGGCGCGGCGTCATGATGTGGCGCGGCACGTCGTGGGCCCCGCCCTTCCTGGATGGCCGCACCATGGTGCAGGCGGGCCACAGCCAGGCCAAGTTCGTCGTCTACCCGATCGGCGCGCCGCGCGCCGACGGGCTCCAGCTCATCAACTGGATCGCAGACCGCCGCGTGCGCGATCCCGAGCCGGGCCTGACGGCGCCTGACCGGGCGGACTGGAGCCGCCCGGGACGCCTGGACGACCTGCTCCCCACCTTCGGCGGATGGCATTTCGACTGGCTGGACGTGCCAGGCCTGCTGACCCGCGCGGAGCAGATGCTGGAATGGCCCATGGTGGATCGCGACCCGCTGCCGCGCTGGCGCCTTGGACGCACGACGCTGCTGGGCGACGCGGCGCACCCGATGTTTCCCATCGGCTCCAATGGCGCGACACAGGCCATCCTGGATGCGAAGGCGCTGGCCGGCGCGCTTGCGGCGCACACCGACCTGGATGCGGCGCTTGCCGCCTACGAGGACGAACGCCGACCGATGTGTGCCCGCATTGTCGAGATGAACCGGCGCGAGGGGCTGGACGCCATCCTGGACCGCGTCGAGGCACTGGCACCCGGGGGCTTCACGCGGCTGGCCGACGTCATCGACCCGGCCGAGGTGGCCCGCGAGATCAACAGCTACAAGGCGGCCGCCGGTCACCGACAGCGCGCCCCCTGATCGCGCCTCCGTCAGGCCTTGAGCATTTCCGCGGCAATCAGCCGCACGGGTGCATTGCCGTAGCTGAGGAACTTCTCGTGGAAGGCCTTGAGGTCGAAGCCCGGCCGTGTCCGCAACTGCTCGCGCAACGCGAAGATCTCGCTGTAGCCGCTGAAATAGCTGGTCAGCTGCACCGAGGTCAGCTGTACCCGGCGCCACTTCTCCCTGGCCTCGCGCTCGGTCTGGAAGGCCTGGCGCACCAGCAGGTCCAGCGCATCGGCCTCGGCCATGTCCAGCACGTGCACGCTGTAGTCGAGCACGGTGTTGGTGACCGAGCGCAGATGCCATTTGCCGTACATCAGCGTCATCTCAGGCGAGGCGCCGTAGCCGCTCTCCATCATCATCCGCTCGCCGTAGACGGCCCAGCCCTCCACCATGGCGCCATTGCCGAACAAGGCCTTGACCTTGCTGGGCGCACGGTTGGCATGCACCAGCTGCGTGTAATGGCCCGGGATGGCCTCGTGGATGTTGAGGATCTGCAGGATCCAGTGGTTGTACTCGCGAAGGCTGCTCTCGGCCTGTTCGGGTGTCAGGTCGTCCAGCGGCGTGACGTTGTAATAGGTCTTGTCCTGCGGCCGGTACGCGCCGGGCGCCTCGATGCTGGCGCCAGCCACGCCGCGCTGGTAGGCAGGCGTCTCGCGCACGGCCAGAGGCTTGGCCAGGTCCTGGCTGAGCAGGTCATGGTCGCGCACCCAGGCCTCGAGTTGCGGGATCTGGGCGCGGATCTCATCAACAAAACGTTCGCGGGCGACATGACGCTCGCTGAGCTTGTCGATGACGCGCCCGATCAGCGCGAAGCGGTCGGCCGGCGGCGGCTCGCTGCCGATGACCGTGGGCCACAACGCCGCCGCCTGAGTCTGCATGCTGGCCAGCACCTCCTCGCGGCGCAGCAGTGCCAGTTCATAGGTTTCGCGGCCTGTGCGGGCGGATTGGATGTCGTGCCCGAACTTGGGCTCATAGAGCTCAGGGCCAAGGCGGAAGCCCCGCGCGGGCTTGAGTCCCTTCAGGTGCGCGACGAAACCGTTCACGGCCGCCCTCGCCTGAGCGAGCGGCGCCTTGAACGCACCAGCCTGCCCCGCCTCGGAGGCGCGCGTGGCCATGTCGTCGAGCACGCCCAGCACGCCCGGCGCTTGCTGGATGGCCAGCTCGGTGTGCTCACGCGTGACGTTGGCCAGGCTGTCCCGTGCCGCGCGGTAATAGGCCGGCAAAGCCGCGACACGCGGCCTGAGCGCCTTGAGCCGCACGGGCAGCGGTGCGTAGTCGGTGTTGAGCAGCAGATCCAGCGGCGCGGCGGGGTTGTGCTCGGCCGGGTTCCAGGACCACTCGCGCAGCACGTCCAGGCGCCACAGGTCGCTTTGCAGCTTGGCGATCAGGATGTCGCGATCCATGCGTTCGGCGGTCGACAGCGGCGCCGCGGGCAGGCGCTGAAAACGCGCCAGCCAATCCTTCGCGAATACTCGCACACGCTGGCGCTGGGCGGCGCTGGGCAGCGTGACGCGGCCGGCGAACTCGAAGCGACCGGCGGACACGGCAGCATCCGGGTCGAGCTTCCACAGCGCCTCCAGGAATTCCTCGCTCATCGCGCCGAATGGGCGGCCTTGCGCCAGCGCCGGCAGGCTGAGACCGGCAAGGCTCACCAGCGTGAACTCGCGGCGCCTCATGCCAGCGCCCCTTCCAGCGCGTCGATGAACATGTGAGCGACATCGAAGCCGCTCTGGTCCGTGATCTCCTGGAAGCAGGTCGGGCTGGTCACATTGATCTCGGTGACGTTCTCGCCGATGACGTCCAGGCCCACAAGCAGCAGGCCGCGCTGCACGAGGATCGGCCCAAGCTCCTCGGCAATCTCGCGGTCGCGCGCGGTCAGCGGGCGGGCCACGCCCTTGCCGCCGGCCGCCAGGTTGCCGCGCACCTCGCCGCCCTGCGGAATGCGCGCCAAGCAGTGCGGTACCGGCTTGCCGCCAATGATGAGGATGCGCTTGTCGCCCTCGGCGATGGCCGGGATGAAGCGCTGCACCATGACCGTCTGCGTGCCGTCCTTGTTCAGCGTCTCGATGATGCTGCCGAGGTTGAGCCCGTCGTCCTTGACGCGGAAGATGCCCATGCCGCCCATGCCGTCCAGCGGCTTCAGGATGATGTCGCGCTGCTCGGCGTGGAAGGCGCGGATCTCGGCCGGGTCGCGCGTGACCAGGGTTGGGGAAATGAACTGCGGGAACTCGAGGATAGCCAGCTTCTCGGGGTGTTCCCGCAGCGCGCTGGCCTTGTTGAAGACGCGGGCACCCTCACGCTCCGCCTGGCTGAGCAGGTGGGTGGCGTAGAAGAACTCGCTGTCGAAGGGCGGGTCCTTGCGCATCAACACGGCGCCGACGTCAGCCAACGCCAGGTCGATCGTCGCCTCGACCTTGAACCAGTCCTGCGCGTCACCGGTCAGCGTGATGTGGCGGGCGCCGCGCGCCGTAACGCGGCCACCGCGCAGCCAGATGAGCTGACCCACCTCGCAGACCAGGATGGCATGGCCGCGCCGGGCGGCCTCGCGCATCATCGCGAAGGTGGAATCCTTGTAGATCTTGAAGGTGTCTAGGGGGTCGGCAACGAAAAGCAGCTTCATGGTCGGGGCGCCTGTGCAATCCGGCCAGTGTTGCACAGGGTCACGTCCCCCCGCCCGGCTAGGGCTGAGAGCGCCGCAATGTAGCGACGAGCGTCGCCACGCCACCCGCCACCACGCCCCAGAAGGCGGCGCCTATGCCAAAGAGGCTGATCCCTGACAGGCAGACGAGAAAGGTCAGGATCGCGGCGTCTCGGTGGGCCTCGTCCTTCAGCGCCGAAGCCAGCGCGCCGGCGATGGTGCCGAGCAGGGCCAATCCGGCGATGGCAGCGACGAGTTCACGAGGGAAAGCCGCGAGCAACATTGCAACGGCACCGCCGGCCAGGCCCAGCAGCACGTAGAACAGACCCGCGGCGACGCTGGCCGTGTAGCGCCGCGCCGGGTCCTCGTGGGCTTCGCGGCCCATGCAGATGGCGGCCGTGATGGCGGCGAGATTGAGCGCATAGCCGCCAAAAGGCGCCAGCAGCGTTGTCGCGGCCCCCGTCACGGCGATGCTGGCGGACACCGGCGTCTGATAGCCGCTGGCGCGCTGGGCCGCGACGCCCGGCAGGTTCTGCGAGGCCATCGTGACGATGAAAAGCGGTAGCGCCACGCCGACGGCCGCATGCCAGGTGAAGTGGGGCGCCGTCCAGACCGGCAGCGCGAAGACCTGCGACGTATCGACACCGAGCAGGCTGAGCCGCCCCTGCGCCAGCGCGACGGCGATGCCAGCGAGGAGCACGCCCGGCACGGCGTAGCGCGGCCACAGGCGGCGCCCCAGCAAGAACGCCGCTGCCATCGCGAGCACGAGGACGGGTGCCGTCTTCACGCTGCCCACCGCGTCGAGGCCGAAGCGCGCCAGCACGCCCGCCAGCAGTGCCGAGGCAATGGCCACGGGAATGCGGTCCATCAACTTCTCGAACCAGCCACTGGCGCCGGCCCAGGCGATGAGCAGGCCGCAAATGACGAAGGCGCCTACAGCCTCGGGCATCTCCACGCCTGAGGTCGAAGCCAACAGCGCCGCGCCGGGCGTGGACCAGGCCGTCAGCACGGGCTGGCGCGTCCACAGGCTCAGGGCCAGGCTCGTGAGGCCCATGCCCAGGCCCAGGGCCCACAGCCAGGAGGCCGTCTGGGCGGGAGTGGCGCCCAGCGCCACCGTGGCCTGGAAGATGATGGCCACCGAGCTGGTGTAGCCCACCAGCACCGCGACAAAACCAGCCACGACGGTGGACGGCGAGAAATCCTTCAGGACGGAGCGCATGCGGCCAGCATAGCGGCCGGTACCGGTGTCAGATCTCGACCTTGCTGCCCAGCTCGACGATGCGGTTGGTCGGCAGGTGCAGGAAGTCCGCAGCCGCCGAGGCGTTGCGGTGCATGCTGGCGAAGAGCTTCTCGCGCCACAGCGCCATGCCCGACCCGATAGTCGGAATGACGATGTCGCGGCTCAGGAAATAGCTGGTCTCCATGTCCTCCAGCAGCATGCCCTGCTTCTCCAGAAGCGCGAGCGCCTGCGGCACGTCAGGCTCATCCTTGAAGCCGAAGTGCAGCGCCACCTGCCAGCAGCTGTGGCCCAGCGCTTCCGCCTCGCAGCGCTCCTCCAGGCTGATCCACGGCACCTCGTGGTGCTTGACGGTGACAAAAATGTTCTGCTCGTGCAGCACCTTGTTGTGCTTGAGGTTGTGGAGCAGCGCGTTGGGCGTGCTGCCCTTCTCGGCGGACAGGAAGACTGCCGTGCCGGCCACCCGCAAAGGTGGGTTGATGAAGACGGCCTCAAGGAAGGTGCCAAGCTCGATGGCGTCCTCGCGCAGCTTGTCGGAGAGCTGCTTGCGTCCCTGCTTCCAGGTCAGCATCAGTGTGAACATGCCAACGCCGATCAGCAGCGGGAACCAGCCACCATGCAGCAGCTTCAGCAGGTTGGACGCGAGGAAGGTCACGTCGATGACGAAGAAGACACCGGTGGCGGCCAGGCACAACGCCAGCGGGTACCTCCAGCCGTAGCGGATGACAAAGAAGGTCATCACCGTGGTGATGGTCATGTCGATGGTGACGGCCACGCCATAGGCACCGGCCAGCTTGCTGGACGAACCGAAGAATGCGACCGCGGCGACCACCAGCCCGAACAGAGCCCAGTTGACGAAAGGCACGTAGATCTGGCCGATGTCGGTCACGCTGGTGTGCAGCACGCGCAGGCGCGGCAAGATGCCCAGTTGGATAGCCTGCTTCGTGACCGAGAAGGCTGCCGTGATGAGCGCCTGCGATGCGACGGTGGCGGCGGCCGTGGCGAGCAAGAACAGCGGGATCTCGGCCCACGAGGGCGCCAGCAGGTAGAACGGGTTCTTGATGGCCGTGGGATTGTCCAGCAGCATCGCGCCCTGGCCGAAGTAGTTGATGACCAGCGCCGGCATGACCATGCCGTACCAAGCCAGGCGGATCGGCTTCTTGCCGAAATGGCCGAGGTCTGCATACAGCGCCTCGCCGCCGGTCACGACCAGCACGACGGCGCCCAGCGCGACGAAGGCGACCCAGCGGTACTCCAGGCAAAAGCGCAGCGCGTACAACGGATTGATGGCCGCCAGCACGCGCGGGTTGTCCAACACATGCGGCAAGCCCAGCGCCGCGAGGCTCAGGAACCAGACCAGCATGACCGGCCCGAAGGCCTTGCCGATGCCGCCCGTGCCGAAGCGCTGCACCGAGAACAGGCCGGCCAGCACCAGCAGCGAGACCGGCAACACGGCATCGTGGTAGTCCGGCGCATAGACCTCGATGCCCTCGATGGCGCTGAGCACCGTCATGGCCGGCGTGATCACCGCATCGCCGAAGAAGATGGCCGTGCCGAACAGCCCCACCATCATCAGTCCGCGCCGCAGCCGCGGACGATCATTCACCGCGTTGGTCGCCAGCGCCAGCATGGCAATGAGGCCGCCCTCGCCGTTGTTGTCGGCGCGCAGGATCAGCAACACGTACTTGACCGAGACGATGACGGTCATCGTCCAGAACAACAGTGAAAGCACGCCGAGGATGTTGTCCGGCGTCATGGCGACATGGCCGCCGTGGAAGATTTCTTTGAGGGCGTACAGCGGACTGGTGCCGATGTCGCCATAGACCACCCCGAGGGCGCCAAGGGTCAGGCCCGCCAGCGCCGTGGGGCTGCGGGCCATTTGGGAAGAACTCACTGCAGAGCACCACCCACTCGGGGTGGCGTTTGTTCGAAAGCGGCGATTCTCCGTCCGTCACCCGTGCCTTGTGCGACGCAGCAAAACCACAACGCCCGGGCTTGACGCCTGCCTCACGGCAGGCGTAGGCGGGGCCTGGTCACCAGATGCGGATGCGTTCGGCGGCCGGCTTGAACATCTTGTCGCCCGGCCGGGTCCGAAAGACCTCGTGGAAGCCATCGTGGTTGATGGCGGCGCCGTTGGCGCGGAACTCGGACGGCGAATGAGGGTCAGCCGTCAGCAGCCGCAGCTGGCGCTGCTCGCGCGCCTTCTCGCGCCAGGCTTGAGACCAGCCAAGGAAGAAGCGCTCCTCGCCGCTGTAACCGTCGATGACCGGTGCCGGCTTGCCACCCAGCGATCGCAGATAGGCCTTGTAGGCAATCTGCAGGCCCGACAGGTCGGCGATGTTCTCGCCCAGCGTCAGCTGGCCGTTGACGCGCTTGCCGGGAATGGGCTCGTAGGCGTCGTACTGCGCGACCAGCCTGGCTCCGATGGCATCGAAGGCCTTGCGATCCGCCTCGGTCCACCAGTTGCGCAGCATGCCGTCGCCATCGAACTGGCTGCCCTCGTCATCGAAACCGTGGCTGATCTCGTGGCCGATGATGGCACCGATGGCGCCGTAGTTCACGGCGTCGTCGGCCTGGCTGTTGTAGAACGGCGGCTGCAGGATGGCGGCCGGGAAGACGACCTCGTTCATCATCGGGTTGTAGTAGGCGTTGACGGTCTGGGGCGTCATCAGCCACTCGCGCCGGTCGACCGGTTTGTCGGCCTTGGCCACTTCATGCAGCCAGGAGAAACGACCCGCTCGCAGCGTATTGCCAAGCGCGTCGCCGGCACGCACGTCC
>NZ_DASWYS010000162.1:0-2846 GCF_036404855.1 Roseateles sp. | reverse complement strand
AAGCCAGCACGCGCGTGCGGCTGCGCTGCCAGGCGGCGCCCGGCACGCCGACGATCTGCGGCGGCAACTCGGGGTCGGCAGCCAGGGCCAGCACGAGGTCGCCGACGCACGTGACCGCAGTGTCACCTGACGCGTCGGCGTCGAACGCCAGGCGGCGCATCAGCGCGAAGTCCAGGCCTCGGCCGCGCGCCTTCAGCCAGGCTTCCTTCAAGGTCCACCACCGCAGGAAGTCCCGCGCACGCGCCTCGGGCGGCAGGGCGGCGAGCTGCTCGCGCTGCGCCGGGCCATGCACCGCTTCGGCCAGCGCCAGGTGGTCGCGCGGGCGGGACAGGCTTTCGATGTCGATGCCCACCGGCACCTCGCTCGCCGCGCAGGCCACGACACCGGCGCTGTGGCTGATCGACACATGGCCGCCATCGACACCGGCCACGACGCAGGCGCCGCTGTCGGCCACCTCCAGCGCAGGCAGGGCCGCCGAGCCCGACCAGCCCTGAATGGCACGGCGGGCCAGCCAGCGGCCGGCCAGGAAGGTGTCACGCCGTGCCTCGCTGCCCAGTGCCCGCAGACGTGCGGCCTCGGACAGGGTCAGCCAGCCGGCCGGCGCCGGCATGCCCGCCCGCACTTCGGGCTCGGCCGCCAGCAGGCACAGCACGTGAGACTCAGTCGGCGATCTTGGCGTAGGTGCCGCGCAGCGCCACACCGACGACGAAGGTCCCCGCGTGGCACTCGAAGTCCGTCGCGCTCTTGTACTCGTTCTTCTTGTAGTAGCTGACGATGTCGACGACGGCGTTGCCCCCCTCGCGCTTGGCGCTGGTCTGCAGGTTGATCAGCGCGCTCAGCGCCGCCCATTTGCAGCCGAACTCGTCGCTCTTGTTGAAGCCGTTGGTCTTGGGGTTGCTCGTGCCGGTCGAGAACCGCTTCAGGACCTTGGGTGTGCTCTGGCCGGCGAGGAAGAACTTCATGTCCGAATCCAGCTTGCCCTGAGCCTCAGGCATGGCCAGCACGTCGGCCAGCGGGATGTACAGGACGGTGTCGCGTGCGAAGGCGGACGTGCAGGACAGGGCCGAAGCGAGGGCCAGGGCGACGAGACGGGTTTTCATGCGCGAGCTTCCTTGGTGGTTTGAAATGAGAGGATCAATGGAGGGGCCGGGCCGGCGCGGCGACGTCAGATCCGGCGCAGGATCAGTGAGGTGTTGATCCCGCCAAAAGCGAAGTTATTAGACATCGCAAACTCAGTCTCCAGCTTGCGGCCACCGGCGAGCACGTAGTCCAGTTCGCCGCAGCGCGGGTCCACCTGCTGCAGGTTCAGCGTCGGCGCGAACCAGCCGGCCTTCATCATCTCCAGCGTCATCCACGTCTCCAGCGCGCCGCAGGCGCCCAGCGTGTGGCCCATGTAGCTCTTCAGCGACGAGATGGCCGTGCGGGACCCCAGTACGGCCTGGGTGGCCTGGCTCTCCGCCACGTCGCCCTGGTCCGTGGAGGTGCCGTGCGCATTGACGTAGGGGATGGCGCCGCCCGGCAGGCCGGCGTCCTCCAGCGCCAGGCGCATGGCCTGGGCCATCGTGGCGGACTGCGGCTGCGTGACGTGCGTGCCGTCGCAGTTGGTGCCGTAGCCGACGATCTCGCCCAGCATCTGCGCGCCGCGCGCCTTGGCGTGCTCGTACTCCTCCAGCACGAAGGTACAGGCGCCCTCGCCCAGCACCAGGCCATCGCGTTCCTTGTCGAAGGGGCGCGGCGTCATGCGCGGCCGGTCGTTGTACTGGGTACTGGTGGCGAACAGCGTGTCGAACACGGCCGCCTGCGTCGGGTCCAGTTCCTCGGCGCCGCCGGCCAGCATGGCGACCTGCTTGCCGCTTTGCACCGCCTCGAAGGCGTAGCCGATGCCCTGGCTGCCCGAGGTGCACGCCGACGACGTGGTGATGATGCGGCCCGTGAGCCCGAAGAAGACGCCGATGTTCACCGGCGCCGTGTGCGACATCATCTTGATGTACGTCGTCGCCGTCACGCCGTCGGTCGACTTGTTGAGCAGCATGCGGCCGAAGTCCGCGATGAACGCGGGCGAGCCCGACGAGCTGCCGAACGAGACGCCGACCTTGCCCGACTTGAGCACCGGGTCGCCGAAGAGCCCCGCTTCCTTGAGCGCGACCTCCGAGGCCTTCGTCGCCATCTGCGCGACCTTGCCCATGCCGCGCATCGTCTTGCGGTTGTAGACCTTCTCGTCGAGCGTGTACGGCGCGCACATCGCGGCGAGGTGCGTCTGCATGCCGGCGTACTGCTTCAGATCGGGCTGCACCTGCACCGCGTTCTTCTTCGCCTGCAGGCGAGCGAACACCGTCGGCCAGTCGTTCCCCAGGGGGCTCAGGGCCCCGGCACCGGTCACTACGACGCGTCGCATGTCAGCCCATGCCTCCGTTCACCGAGATCACCTGCCGCGTCACATACGACGCTTCGGACGAGAGGAGGAAGGCTACCGCAGCCGCGACCTCCTCGGGACGGCCGGTCCGACGGAGCGGGATGAGCTCGAGGGCGTGCTTGACGACCTCCTCGGAGATCATCTCGGTCTCGATGAGGCCGGGCGCCACGCAGTTGACGGTGATCTCCCGCTTGGCGAGCTCGAGGGCGAGCGCCTTGGTGGCGCCGATGATGCCCGCCTTCGCCGCGCTGTAGTTCACTTGCCCGCGGTTGCCGAACTCGCCGGACACGGACGAGATGGTGACGATGCGGCCGGGCTTGCGGCGCTGGACCATCGGCATCACGAGCGGCCGGAGCACGTTGTAGAAGGCGTCGAGGTTCGTGTGGATGACCTGGTCCCAGTCGGCTTCGGTCATGGCGGGGAAGGCGGTGTC
>NZ_DASWYS010000161.1:0-2939 GCF_036404855.1 Roseateles sp. | reverse complement strand
ATCTCTTGGCCGGGGTCACCGACCTGTTCGGGGAACCATGGCAGCGTGGCCGTCATGAGCAGGGCGGTGAACGGCCATGCGAAGCGGAACAGGCGGCTCTGCATGGCGGCCCCTCAGGTGTACAGCGAGCCGGTATTCACGACCGGCTGGGTCTCGCGGTCCGAGCACAGCACCACCAGCAGGTTGCTGACCATGGCGGCGCGGCGCTCGTCGTCCAGCACGACGATCTCGCGCTCGCTGAGGCCCTTCAGCGCGGACTCGACCATCTCCACGGCCCCCTGCACGATCTTGCTGCGTGCGCTGATGATGGCCTCGGCCTGCTGGCGGCGCAGCATGACCTGGGCGATCTCGGGGGCGTAGGCGAGGTGACTGATCTTGGCGTCCAGCACATCCACGCCGGCGTCGGCGAAGCGGGCCTGCAGCTCGGCGCGCAGCGCCAGCGCGACGACGTCCTGGCCGCCGCGCAGCGTCACGGCGCCTGCCTCCACCTCGTCGGCCTCGTCATAGG
The DNA here is from genome assembly GCF_036404855.1 of Roseateles sp. Taxonomy (GTDB): domain Bacteria; phylum Pseudomonadota; class Gammaproteobacteria; order Burkholderiales; family Burkholderiaceae_C; genus Pelomonas. The sequence goes on along the minus strand of NZ_DASWYS010000161.1, from coordinate 2,431 downwards.
CGTAGCAGGTGGCCAGGTGACGGATGGCGGCCTCGGCCTGCACGCGCACATATGCCTCGTAGTCGTCCACCTGGAACAGCGCCTGCACGGTGTCACGCACCCGCCAGACGACGACGGCGCTGATCTCGATGGGGTTGCCCCGCTGGTCGTTGACCTTGAGCACCGGCGCGTTGAGGTTGCGGTCGCGCAGCGAGACGCGCTTCTTGACCGCCAGGGGGTTGGCCCAGCGCAGGCCGGTGCCGCGGTCGCTGCCGATGTAGGCGCCGAACAGGGTCAGCGCGGCGGCCTGGTTGGGGTTGAGCATGTACAGCCCGACCAGCGTCAACACCCCGGCCACGATCAGCGGGACGCCCAGCAGGGGGGCGCCGCGGATCAGGCTGATGCCGATGGCGATCAGCCCCACGCCCAGCGCCACCATGGGATAGCCGTTGACGCTGCGCGCTGCGCTCTCGCTGACGGTGGTGTCGCGCGACGGGGAGGGTGTGGTCATGAGTTGTCTCGCCTCAAAAGTGAATCAAAGTGATATCACTTTAGCGGGGCTTTCGGCGTCGCGCAAGAGGGTTCAGCCCAGCAGGCGTTGCAGCCCGGCCAGCAGCTCAGGTGTCGGTTGGGGGCCGTCGCAGGCGATGACGCGGCGGCGCGGCATGCTGCGTAACCAGGTGATCTGGCGCTTGGCCAGCTGGCGGGTGGCGGCGATGCCGCGTTCGCGCAGGTCATGGAAGTCGTTGGCGTCCAGGGCCTCCCAGACCTGGCGGTAGCCGACGCAGCGCATGGACGGCAGGGCCAGGCTCAGGTCGCCCCGGGCGCGCAAGGCCCTGACTTCGTCGACCAGCCCTTGCTGCAGCATCAGGTCGAAGCGCTGGGCCAGCCGCTCGTGCAGCCAGGCGCGGTCCAGGGGCTCCAGCGAGAACAGCGGCCAATCCACGCCTTCGTCGCGTGTGGCGGCGTGCAAGAGGCTCAGCGGCCGGCCTGTGAGGCGGATGACTTCGAGGGCCCGCTGGATGCGCTGGCTGTCGTTCGGGGCCAGCCGCTCCGCGGTCTGCGGATCCAGCCGCGCCAGTTCCGCATGCAGCGCCGGCCAGCCGCGTTCGGCCGCCTCGGCGTCGATGGCGGCGCGCAGCTCGGCATCGGCCTGGGGCAGCGTGGAGAGGCCGTCGAACAGCGCCTTGAAGTACAGCATCGTGCCGCCCACCAGCAGCGGCAGCCGGCCGCGGGCCGTGATCTCCCCCGCCAGCCGCTTGGCATCGCGCACGAACTCGGCGGCCGAGTAGCTGTCGAGCGGATCGAGGATGTCGATCAGGTGGTGCGGCACCGCGGCCTGCTCGGCCGCCGTGGGCTTGGCGGTGCCGATGTCCATGCTGCGGTAGACCAGCGCCGAGTCGACGCTGATGATCTCCACCGGCAGCACCTCGGCAATCGCCAGGGCCGCCGCCGTCTTGCCGCAACCGGTGGGGCCGGCCAGGCAGATGGGCGTCAGAAACGTTCCCATGGAGCGAGGTAGCGCCACTGACCCACGGGCAGGTGGCCCAGCGGGATGCGGCCGATGCGCACGCGCTTCAGGCCGACGACCTTGAGGCCCACCAGCTCGCACATGCGGCGGATCTGGCGCTTCTTGCCCTCCCGCAGCACGAAGCGCAGCTGCTGCTCGTTCTGCCAGCTGACCTTTGCGGGCTTGAGCGCCTCGCCGTCCAGCGCCAGCCCGTGGTTCAGCAGGGCCAGCTTGTCGGGTGTCAGCGCCTCATTGGGCAGCGTGCCTTCGGGCACCTCGTGACCCACGAACTCGACCCGCACGAGGTACTCCTTCTCGATGTCGGAATCGTCGCCGATCAGCGCCTTGGCGATGCGGCCGTCCTGGGTCAGCACCAGCAGGCCGGTGGAGTCGATGTCCAGCCTGCCCGCGGGCGCGAGGTGGCGATGATGGTTGGGATGGGGCTTGATGCCGGACGGGTCTTCCTTCCAGCGGTTTTCAGGCTGGAACAGCACAACGGCCGGCTCGTAGCCGTCCTCCGCCTGGCCGGACACATAGCCGATGGGCTTGTGCAACAGCACCGTGACCAGCTGGGACTGGGCCTGGCGGGCGGCGGGGTCGATGGTGATCTCGACGTCGCCGACGACGCGCTGGCCCAGCACGGCCACTTTGCCGTCGACCCGCACCCAGCCGGCGGCGATCCATTCGTCGGCCTCGCGGCGCGACGCCATCTTCAGCTCGCTCATGCGCTTGGACAGGCGCTCGCCGTCCTCGGCGTCGACCTGGCGCGCCGGATTCAGGCGCTGCTGCGGGCGCTGGGGCGGCTCGAAGCCGGGGCCGCGGTTGGACGCGCGGCGCTGGTCGACGCGCGGCGGGCGGTCGTCACGCGTGCGGTCGCCGGGGCGTTCGTCGCGGTGCTCGTTGCGCCGCACCGGTTCGCCGCGTTGGGCGCGCTGCGGGCCA
>NZ_DASWYS010000160.1:0-9569 GCF_036404855.1 Roseateles sp. | reverse complement strand
CTCGTGCAGATCGAAGCCGACCTGAAGGGCCGCGCCATCGAGTCCATCACCGAGGCCGAGCTGCGCCTGCTGAAGACCAAGGGCTTCTCTGACAAGCGCCTGGCCAAGCTGTTGGGCACCCACCAGCACGCCGTGCGCGAGCGCCGCCATGCGCTGAACGTGCGCCCGGTCTACAAGCGCGTGGACACCTGCGCTGCCGAGTTCTCGACGCAGACGGCTTACATGTACTCGACCTATGAAGGCGAGGGCGCCGAGTGCGAGGCGCAGCCGACGGACAAGAAGAAGATCATGGTGCTGGGCGGTGGCCCGAACCGCATCGGCCAAGGCATCGAGTTCGACTACTGCTGCGTGCACGCGGCCCTCGCGATGCGCGAGGACGGCTACGAGACGCTGATGGTCAACTGCAACCCCGAGACCGTCTCGACCGACTACGACACCAGCGACCGCCTCTACTTCGAGCCGGTCACGCTGGAAGACGTGCTGGAAATCGTCGACAAGGAGAAGCCGGTCGGCGTCATCGTCCAGTACGGCGGACAGACGCCGCTGAAGCTGGCCCTGGACCTGGAACGTGCCGGCGTGCCCATCATCGGCACGACGCCGGACTCCATCGACATCGCCGAGGACCGCGAGCGCTTCCAGAAGCTGCTGCACGAGCTGGGCCTCAAGCAGCCGCCCAACCGCACCGCGCGCACCGAGGAGCAGGCCGTCGCGCTGGCCAACGAGATCGGCTACCCGCTGGTCGTGCGCCCCAGCTACGTGCTGGGCGGCCGCGCGATGGAGATCGTGCATGGCGACAAGGACCTGGAGCGCTACATGCGCGAGGCCGTGCGCGTGTCCGAGAAGTCGCCGGTGCTGCTGGATCACTTCCTGCAGGATGCCGTCGAGGTCGACGTGGACTGCATCTCCGACGGCACCGACACGATGATCGGCGGCATCATGGAGCACATCGAGGCGGCCGGCATCCACTCCGGCGATTCGGCCTGCTCGCTGCCGCCCTACACGCTGGCCGCCGATGTACAGGATGAGCTGCGTCGCCAGACCGCAGCCATGGCCAAGGCGCTGAAGGTGGTCGGCCTGATGAACGTGCAGTTCGCCATCCAGGGCGACGTGGCCAAGGGCCTGGCGCACTGCACGATCTACGTGCTGGAAGTGAACCCGCGCGCCTCGCGCACGGTGCCGTATGTCTCCAAGGCCACCGGCCAGCAACTCGCCAAGGTGGCCGCGCGCTGCATGGCCGGCGTCAAGCTGAAGGACCAGAAGGACCGCAACGGCAAGCAGCCGCGCGAAGTGGTGCCGCCGTACTACAGCGTCAAGGAAGCCGTCTTCCCGTTCAACAAGTTCCCGGGCGTCGACCCCATCCTCAGCCCCGAGATGCGCTCCACGGGCGAGGTGATGGGCGCGGCCCGCACATTCGGCGAGGCGATGCTGAAGAGCCAGATCGGCGCCGGTTCGCGCCTGCCGCGCCAGGGCAACGTGCTGATCACGGTGAAGAACAGCGACAAGGCGCGCGCCATCGCCATCGCCAAGGACTTGCACGAGCTGGGCTTCGGCATCGTCGCGACCAAGGGCACGGCGGCCGCCATCACGGAAGCCGGCGTGCCGGTCAAGCTGATCAACAAGATCAAGGACGGCCGCCCGCACATCGTCGACGCGCTCAAGGGTGGTGACATCCAGCTGGTCTTCACGACGGTGGACGAGACCCGCACCGCGATTGCCGACAGCCGCTACATCCGCCAGGCCGCGCTGGCCAGCCGCGTCACCTACTACACGACGATGGCGGGCTGCGAGGCGGCCGTGGAAGGCATGAAGCACCAGGACGGCTTGCTCGTGCAATCCCTGCAAGAACTGCACGCCGAGCTGGCTTAAACTCCGCGTTCACTGATTCCGCCGCCGCAGCCTGGAGAACGGGCCGCAGCGGCGGAACTCTTTTTGCCATCGAGTTTTGACATGACGACCATTCCCCTGACCAAGCGCGGCGCCGAGGCGCTCAAGGCCGAGCTGCACCGCCTCAAGACTGTCGAGCGTCACGCCGTCGTCCAGGCGATCGCCGAGGCGCGCGCCCAGGGTGACCTGAGCGAGAACGCCGAGTACGACGCTGCCAAGGACAAGCAGGGCTTCATCGAAGGTCGCATCCTCGAGATCGAGGGAAAGCTGGCCGCGGCACAGATCATCGATCCGGCGTCGCTCGATGCCGGCGGTCGCGTGGTGTTCGGCGCGACGGTGGACCTCGAGGATGAGGACAGCGGCAAGGCCGTGACCTACCAGATCACCGGCGACGACGAGGCCGACATCAAGCTGGGCCGCATCTCGGTGGGCTCGCCCATCGCGCGTGCGCTGATCGGCAAGGAAGCCGGCGACGTGGCCGAGGTGCAGGCCCCGGGTGGCGTGCGCCGCTACGAGATCATCGAAGTTCGCTACGAGTGATGTTTGCCAGGCTCCAAGCCCTGCTGGCCGCCCTCTGGGGCGGCTTTTTGCTGTGCGTGGCCTTTGCAGCGGCGCCGAGCGCCTTCGCGGTGCTGGATCGGGTGCAGGCGGGCGCGTTCGTCGGCCGGCTCTTCAGCGTCGAAGCCCAGGTCAGCCTGGCCGCGGCGCTGGTCCTGATGCTGCTGGAACGACGCATCGCGCGCGATGCGGTCGAGGCGGGCGCGCCGAGCCATGTGTTTTCGGCCCGGCTGCTGCTGCCGGCCGTTGCCCTCTTCTGCACCGTCGCTGGCTACTATGGCCTGCAGCCCATGATGGCCGATGCGAGGGCCGGCCATGGCGTCGCGTCCTTCGCGGCGCTGCATGGTGTTTCGCTGGCGTTCTTCGGTGTGAAGGGCCTGGCCGTCCTGGCCCTGGCCTGGATCAGTCCGCGAAGGACTTCTTGACGCTGGTCGTCTTGCTGCGCTTCTTGATGCGCTTGATTTCTCCGCCCTGGGTCACGCGCTCGTTGCCCATGACCTTGACCTTGTTGATCTGAGGGCGGCCGTTGCCGCTCTTGGAGAATTTGACGATCTTGACCACGCGCGGGCCTGGCATCGCGTTCTCGCGCTCGGCCTTGGCCTTCTCGGGCATGGGACGCCAAAGCACCAGCAGCTTGCCGATGTGCTGGATAGGCGCCGCGTTCAGCTCGTCGCAGAGCTGCGCGAACATCGCCTCCCGGGCCGCGCGGTCGTCGCCGAGCACGCGCACCTTGATGAGGCCGTGCGACTTCAGCGCCGCGTCGGTTTCCTTGACGACGGCGGGCGTCAGCCCCTCGCCGCCGATCATCACGACCGGGTCGAGATGGTGGGCATCGGCGCGCTTGTCCTTGCGCTGGGCGGGGGTGAGGTTGATTTGAGGCATCCCCGTATTATCCCGTAGGCATGAAAACTCAAACCAAGAGCAAAAAACTCAACAAAGCGTGGTTGAACAACCATGTGTCGGATCCCTATGTGCAGCAGGCGCAGAAGGACGGCTACCGCTCGCGCGCGGCCTACAAGCTCAAGGAGATCGACGAGGAGCTCAAGCTGATCCGCCCCGGTCAGGTGGTGGTGGACCTCGGGGCCACGCCGGGCGCCTGGAGCCAGTACCTGCGCCGCAAGTTCGCCCCCAAGGAGGCGGGGCAGGGCGGTGCGGCGGTGGGGCAGCTCAACGGCACCATCATTGCGCTGGACCTGCTGGAGTTCGAGCCCATCGAGGGCGTGCACTTCATCCAGGGCGACTTCCAGGAGGATGCGGTGCTGGCGCAGCTGGACGAGGCCTTGGCCGGCAAGCCCGTGGATGTCGTCGTGTCGGACATGGCGCCCAACCTGTCAGGCATTGCGTCGACGGACGCAGCCCGCATTTCCAACCTGATCGAACTGGCGGTCGATTTCGCCAGCACACACCTCAAGCCCGAGGGGGCGCTGGTGGCCAAGGTCTTCCATGGCAGCGGTTACAACGAGCTCGTTTTATTGTTCCGGGCGCACTTCAAGACCGTCAAGGTGGTCAAGCCCAAAGCCTCGCGGGAGAGGTCTTCCGAGACATTCTTGGTCGGCCTGGGATTGAAAAACCGGTGATTACAGGGGTTGTCCCCTTGCCTCAACTAAAATCGCCCCCACTGTCCTGAAACCCGCGCTGGGCCATCAGGGCCAAGGAGTCGCAGTGAACAATCAATGGTTTTCGAAGTTCGCCGTCTGGATCGTGATCGCCCTCGTGCTTTTCACGGTCGTCAAACAGTTCGGCGGCACCACGGCCCCCGGCAAGCAAGTCACGTATTCCGAGTTCCTGGATCTGGTCCAGGCGCACCGGATCAAGTCCGCCACGTTGCCTGACGGCATTACCGGCGACATCTACGCCGAGGACACCGAGGGCAACAAGATCCGCACCCTGGCGACCTACCAGGACCGCGGCCTCGTGGGCGACCTGCGCAACAACGGCGTCAAGTTCGACATCAAGCCCCGTGAAGAGCAGAGCTTCCTGGTCAGCATGCTGATCAACTGGACGCCCATGCTGCTGCTGATCGGCGTCTGGGTGTACTTCATGCGCCAGATGCAGGGCGGCGGCAAGGGCGGGGCGTTCAGCTTTGGCAAATCCAAAGCCCGAATGCTCGACGAGAACAACAACACCATCACCTTTGCCGACGTGGCCGGCTGCGACGAGGCCAAGGAAGAGGTGAAGGAACTGGTGGACTTCCTGAAGGATCCGCAAAAGTTCCAGAAGCTGGGCGGTCGCATCCCGCGCGGCGTGCTGATGGTCGGCCCTCCGGGTACCGGCAAGACGCTGCTGGCCAAGTCCATCGCCGGCGAAGCCAAGGTCCCGTTCTTCACGATTTCGGGTTCCGACTTCGTTGAAATGTTCGTCGGTGTCGGCGCGGCCCGTGTGCGCGACATGTTCGAGCAGGCCAAGAAGAGCGCACCCTGCATCATCTTCATCGACGAAATCGACGCCGTCGGCCGCCATCGTGGCGCCGGCCTGGGCGGTGGCAATGACGAGCGCGAGCAGACACTGAACCAGATGCTGGTGGAGATGGACGGCTTCGACACCAACCTTGGCGTCATCGTCATCGCCGCGACCAACCGCCCCGACATCCTGGACCCGGCCCTGCTGCGTCCCGGCCGTTTCGACCGCCAGGTCTATGTGACGCTGCCGGACATCCGCGGCCGCGAGCAGATCCTGAACGTGCACATGCGCAAGGTGCCCATCGGCCAGGACGTCAATGCGTCCATCCTGGCCCGCGGCACGCCCGGCATGAGCGGTGCGGATCTGGCCAACCTCGTCAACGAAGCCGCGCTGTTCGCCGCCCGCCGCGGTGGCCGTCTGGTGGAAATGATCGACTTCGAGCGCGCCAAGGACAAGCTCTACATGGGCCCCGAGCGCAAGAGCATGGTCATGACCGAGGAAGAGAAGCGCGCCACGGCCTATCACGAGTCCGGTCACGCCATCGTCGCGGAATGCCTGCCCGGCACCGATCCGGTCCACAAGGTCACCATCATGCCGCGCGGCCGTGCGCTGGGCGTGACGTGGCAGCTGCCCGAGCGCGACCAGTACAGCAAGTACTACAAGCAGATGCTCAACGAGATCAGCATCCTGTTCGGCGGTCGCATTGCCGAGGACCTGTTCGTCCACGACATCTCCACCGGCGCGTCCAATGACTACGAGCGTGCGACCCGCATTGCCCGTGACATGGTCACCCGCTATGGCATGAGCGACCTGCTGGGCCCCATGGTCTATGCCGAGAACGAGGGTGAAGTCTTCCTCGGCCGCAGCATGACCAAGACGGCCAACATCAGCGAAAGCACCCAGCAGAAGGTCGACGCCGAGATGCGCCGCATCCTCGACGAACAGTACGCCGTGGCGCAGAAGATCCTCGAGGACAACCGCGACAAGGTCGAGACCATGACGGAGGCGCTGATGAAGTGGGAAACCATCGACCGCGACCAGGTGCTGGACATCATGGCCGGCCGCCCCCCGCGCGCGCCGGATGACAAGCCGACGACCCCGAGCGGTCCGACCGGCGGCACCCCCCCGGTCAGTACCGACGGCGCCCCGGCCGCGGCCTGATCCCACCCCCTACCGAGCGGGCCCGGCTTTCCAGTCGGGCCCGCTTTTTTTCGTTCCGCACCATGCATTGGCAGACCCGCCGCTTCCGCATCGACCTGAGCCGCCCGCGTGTGATGGGCATCGTCAACGTCACACCCGACTCCTTCTCCGACGGTGGCCGGCATGACGACACCCGCGCGGCCATCGCGCATTGCGAGCGCCTCGTCGCGGAGGGGGCCGACATCCTGGACATCGGCGGCGAGTCCACCCGCCCCGGCGCGCCGCCCGTCGATGCCGACAGCGAATGGGCGCGCATTGCCGACGTGCTGGCCGCCGCCGTGACGCTTGGCGTGCCGGTCTCGGTCGACACCTTCAAGCCCGAGGTCATGCGCCGCGCACTGGAGGCCGGCGCGGACATCATCAACGACGTGCAGGCCCTGCAGATGCCCGGCGCACTGGCGGCCGTGGCGGGCACCGGTGCGGGCGTGTGCCTGATGCACATGCGCGGCGAGCCTGCGTCCATGGCGGAGCTGGCCGTCTACGGCGACGTCGTCGCCGATGTGGCCGCTTTCCTGGACCAGCGTGCCCGAGTGGCGCGCGACTCGGGCATTCCGGCCGAGTGCATCACCCTGGACCCCGGCTACGGCTTTGCAAAGACTGCCGAGCACAACCTCCGGCTGCTCGCCTGCCAGCAAAGCCTGGCCAGGCTGGGCTACCCGCTGCTGGTGGGCTGGTCGCGCAAGCGAACGCTGGGCGACATCACCGGCCGCCCGGTGGACCAGCGCCTGGCTGCCAGCCTGGCCGCGGCGTTGCGGGCCGTCAGCGCCGGCGCGCACGTGATTCGTGTGCACGATGTCCCTGCCACGGTGGACGCCCTCAAGGTCTGGGCCGCAGTCGATGCAGCGACAATTCCGCCCACTGCACAACAGGAAGACGCTTGATGAGCCGCAAGTATTTTGGAACCGACGGCATTCGAGGCACGGTGGGCCAGGAGCCCATCACGCCCGACTTCATGCTGCGCCTGGGTCATGCGGTGGGGCGCGTGTTGCGCAAGAGCGCCAAGCGCCCGACGGTGCTGATCGGCAAGGACACCCGCATCTCCGGCTACATGATCGAGTCAGCGTTGGAAGCCGGCTTCGCCTCGGCGGGCGTCAACGTGCTGCTGACCGGCCCGCTGCCCACGCCCGGCGTCGCCTATCTGACCCGCGCGCTGCGCCAGGACCTGGGCGTCGTCATCAGCGCATCGCACAACCCCTTTGCCGACAACGGCATCAAGTTCTTCTCCGCCAAGGGCGAGAAGCTTCCGGACGCCTGGGAACTGGCCGTCGAGGCTGCGCTGGAAGAGGCGCCGCAGTGGGTGGACTCCGCGAGCCTGGGTCGCGCCAAGCGCCTCGAGGATGCGCGTGGGCGCTACATCGAGTTCTGCAAGAACAGTTTTGGCTCGGACCTGACGCTCAAGGGCCTGAAGATCGTTGTCGACGCAGCCCACGGCGCGGCCTACCACGTCGCGCCCGATGTCTTCCATGAGCTGGGTGCCGAGGTCGTCGCCATCGGCTGCAAGCCCGATGGCTTCAACATCAACGCCGGCTTCGGCGCGACCTCGCCCGGTGCGCTGGTGGAGGCCGTCAAGGCCCACGGTGCGGACTACGGCGTGGCGCTGGACGGCGATGCCGACCGGCTGCAACTGGTCGACGCGCAGGGCCGTCTCTACAACGGTGACGAGCTGCTCTACGTGATGGTGGCCGACCGCCTCGGTCAGGGCCTGCGGGTGCCGGGTGCCGTCGGGACGCTGATGACCAACATGGCCGTCGAGCTGGCGCTGCGCTCGCGCGACGTCGAGTTCGTGCGCGCCAAGGTCGGTGACCGCTACGTGCTCGAAGAGCTGGCTGCGCGCGGCTGGCAACTGGGCGGCGAGGGCTCCGGCCACCTGCTGGCGCTGGACAAGCACACGACCGGTGACGGCATCGTGAGCGCGCTGCTGGTGCTGCAGTCGGTCTGCCGCAGCGGCCGCAGCCTCGCCGAGCAGTTGCAGGGCGTGGACCTCTTCCCGCAGACGCTGATCAATGTGCGCCTGCAGGCGGGGCAGGACTGGAAGACCAGCACCCGCCTGGCCGAGGAGCAGGCGGCCGTCTCGGCCGAGCTGGGCGACCGCGGTCGCGTGCTGATCCGCGCCTCGGGCACGGAACCGCTGCTTCGCGTCATGGTCGAGGCGTCGGACGCGGGTCTGGCACAGCGCTGCGCCCAGCGCCTGGCCGAGGCCGTGACAGCCTGACGCCTCTCCCGTGCGGCCAAAGGCCGCTGTTGAGGGCGAGCCGTTCGCGTGTCACGATCCAGCTTGAGCCCAAGTCATCATCTGGAACTGGCCAGCACTGTTGGCGTGGGGCGCGGGCCTCTCATTCGGGCCTTCGATCGATTTTGCTCGGTGCAGGCACCAGCTCCAGCCGCCCCGGAGCGGCCCGTACCTCCAGGCCGTACAGATTGGCGACGGCGTGTGCGAACGACTCGCTGTCGCCGGTCCGGGCGGTGCCGCTGATCCGGCGCGCTCCGAGTTCAGGCTGGGCCTTGAAGTGAATGAAGTGGCCGCCATAGCGGTTCATCTCTGCGATCGCATCCGCCAGCGGGGTGTCGTCGAAAACGACCTGGCCGCGCAGCCAGGCCGTGGCCTGTTCCACCTTGGCGCGCTCCACATGCAGATGCTGGGCGTGCGGATGTGATCCCGCCGCGCCCACGTCACCACGCACCTGCTGCCCAGGCTTCAATACCACGGCGGCCACAGGCGCATCCGGACCGATGCCCTGTGTCCGCTCGACCACCACCTCACCTTCGATCAGCGTCACGCCGAAAGCGTCCGGAGTCTGTGTCGCGGGCGAGTGCGTGCGGACCAGGAATTGCGTGCCGGTTGCCACGACCTTTGCATCGGCCACTTGAACGACGAAGGGCCGATGCGCCTCCTTGGCGACCTCGAACAGCACCTCGCCGCGGCGGACATGGACCTTGCGTAGCGCGCTGGTCAAGTCAACGTCGACCTCAGTCGCCGTGTTCAGCATCATGCGGGTGCCGTCTGCCAGGGTGACGGCGAGCTGTTCCCCGCGGGCTGTCTCGTAGCGCTGCCCTGCGGACAGCCAAAGCGCGACGGTGACTGCGCAGCCGAGCAACGCCGTGGCAATCAACCCGAGCCGCCCAGATCGCGGAGACGGGGCGTCGGCCTCCCGAGATGTGCCCTCCGTCGCCGCGGCGTAGACGCTCAAGCTCAGGCCCGAGACGTCTTGCCAGGTGTCCGTGCAGCGCTCGAAGGCCAGTTGGTGCACCTTCGAGCGTGCCTGCCATGCCAGGCATTCCCGCTCCAGCGCACGGGAACGCCCAGGCCCATGCAGCCGGGCCACCCAGACTGCGGCTTCAGCGGCGATCTCGGGCGGCACAGACGCCGGACGAGCTGGCTCCGCGGGGCGGGTCACAGGCTGCGAACGCACGGCTAAGAACCTGGCATCCAGGCGGCGTGCAGCGTCGCCTTGGCAAGGTGCTGCTGCGCCGGGGCGATGCCGATGTCCTCTCCATGAGCTGTCTTCTGCAATCGCTCGGGCCGGCGC
>NZ_DASWYS010000159.1:0-1787 GCF_036404855.1 Roseateles sp. | reverse complement strand
ATGCGGCCTGGATCTACGAAAAGCGCATCTCGGCCCGCCTGCCCTCGCTGGGCAACAGCGACCACGACAACTGCGTGGCGCTGGCGCGCGCGGCACTCAGGGCCGATCCCGGTGATCCCCTGGTTCGCGCCATCTGCGGCTTCACCCTCTTTCGTGTCGGCAGGGATACGTCCATGCTGCAGGCGGTACGAGACGCGGCGGCGGAGAACCCCAACAGCGTCGTCATCCTCAACCTGTGCGGCATCGTCCACCAACTGAGCGGCGACGCCGACGAAGCCTATCGCTGCCGCGCCCGCGCCTACGAACTGGGCCGAACCGCGCCCGACGCCTATGTGAGCCTGCATGGCATGGGTGCGGCCGAAATGATGCGCGGCAACTACCGGACGGCCATCGACTGGTGCCGCAAGTCGCTCGCCACCTTCAACGACTGGTCATTCACCTACATCACGCTCGCCGCCAGCCATGAGAAACTCGGGGAGATCGAGCAAGCCCAGGCCATGGTCCGCCGCCTGCGCGAGCTGAACCCGACGCTGACATTGGCCGTCCTCGAAGAAGGCGTCGACCGCTGCGACGACGCCTACGGCCTGGCTGTGATCCCCAGCCTGAGGCGGGCCGGCCTGCCGGAGCGCTGACCCTCGACCGCGGACGGAATTGCTTGCGGCGGGCGGAGCCTATGCACGGATGCATCGGAGCAGCCCGTAAAAAATAGAACGGCTCGCCGGGGTGCGGCGAGCCGTCTGGACCATTTGACTGCACGGGGGCTCGGGGGAGAGCCGATGGGGGTGTGCAGGGTCGAAAAAGGAATGTTGGTGGCGCGGAAGGGTTGCGTGTTGGCGTAAAAAAAGCCCGGTGTTGTGCACCGGGCTTTCCGTTGATGACTATTGGCCGATCAGCCTTCCGGGCAATCGTCGAGATAGCGGGCGTTGGTGCGGCGGTCGATGTAGACGCACTGCTCCGGGTCCTTTTCGTAGCGGCCGAGCAGTTCGCCCGTGACGGCGCCCGCAGTGGCGCCGATGGCGCCGCCCACGGCCGCGCCGACGACGGAACCCGTGGTCGTGCCACCGATCAGCGCGCCGGCAACGCCGCCGACGGTTGCAGCTTTCTGTGTGGACGTACAGGCGCTTAGCGCCAGCACGGACGCACAGATGATGAGAAGCTTGTGCATGAGGGGTACTCCAAGGCTCGAATTGAACTCGGCTCAATAATGCGTGAACCGGGGAACGGTTCCCGGCTGGCTTCGCCGGGGTGGATGGGCTAGACCCTCGACCGCGAAGTGGATCAGATTATGGCCGAAATGCTGGAAGTGCCCGCCGCGGGCGCGAGAGACCCCATTGCCCCGGCGTCGACTCGGACCTGGACGGGCGAGTTCAAGGCGCTGCTGGCGCTGGGCTGGCCGCTGATCATCTCGCAGCTGGCGCAGAATGCGCTGCACACCACCGACGTGATCCTGATGGGCTGGCTCGGCCCGGCCGAATTGGCTGCCGGCGCGGTGGCGAGCTCGGTCATCATCTGCCTGCAGCTGCTGGGCGTCGGCCTTGTGGGCGCGGTGGCGCCGATGGTGGCGCAGGCGCTGGGCGCGCGCGAGCGCAGATCGGTGCGCCGCATTGTGCGCCAGGGCCTGTGGGTGTCCATCCTGCTCGCCGCCCTCATCACGCCCATCGTCTGGAACCTGCGGCCGCTGCTGGTCTTCCTCGGCCAGGACCCGGAGCTGGCGGCGCGAGCCGAGCCCTACGCTCACACGGTCGTATGGCTGCTGGCACCGGTGTTCGGCATCGTCGTGCTGCGCT
>NZ_DASWYS010000158.1:0-2013 GCF_036404855.1 Roseateles sp. | reverse complement strand
AGGGTGCCACCATCATCGGCAACGGCCCCGACGCGTTGACCCGCGTCAGCATGATCGGCAACGACATGGCGCTGGATACCGGCGTTGGCGTCTGTGGGAAGGAAGGCCAGAGCGTGCCGGTGGGCGTGGGCCAGCCGACGCTGCGCATCGACGGCCTCACGGTGGGCGGGACGGCCTGATCAGGTCACCGCCACATAAGTCAGCCTTGCGGAGGTGCACAGGCGCCTCTCGCCGGTCGTGGCCGATTCGGCCCACATGTCTGCCTGCACGCGCACCGAACGCCGGCCTGTGCCCACCACGTGGGCCATGACCTCGACGACATCGCCCACGTGAGCGGGGGCCTTGAAGTCCAGTTGCTCACTGCCCGCCATCACGATGGTGCGGCGCACAGCCCGCGTCGCTGCGACGAAGCCGGCCTTGGCCATCCAAGCCATCGCAGGGCCGCCGTGCAGCACGCCCCGGTGGTTGACATGGCCGGGGAACACGATCTCGGCCACCAGGGCGCAGGCATGTCCACGTTCCGGTGCTAGCCGCGCGCCAGGGGACGCCTCGATGCCTGCCGGGCCTGTGTCGTCCGGTTTGGCCGCCTGCCGCACCATGACGAACTCTCCCGTGAGGCAGTCCGTGCGCGTGCCCGTCAACAGGTCTTCGGCGATCAGGCGGGTGTCCACCGTGACCGAACGCTGGCCTTTTCGGAGGATGCTGGCGCGGCATTCCACCAGGTGGCCTGCAGGAGCCGGCGCGGCAAAGTCCAGCTGACCGACGGCGGCCGTCACGACCGAACCCCGCAGGGACCTGCTGCCGACAATGAAGGCCACGCGGTCCAGCATCGACAGTGCCGCGCCACCGAACATCGTGCCGTGATGGTTGGACTGGTCGGGCCAGACCATGTCGACGACGACGAGGTTGGGCCCAGTGCCTTGCGCGAGGACTTCATTCATGGCGCTGGACCAAGCCGCGCATGGATTTCGCTGCCTCCACCATCCGCAGCAATGCGGCTTCGGTCTCCGGCCAGCCGCGCGTCTTGAGCCCGCAGTCGGGGTTGACCCAGAGCTGACCGACCGGGATGACCTCAGCTGCTTTCTTCAGCAGGCGCAGCATCTCGGCGGTGTCGGGCACGCGCGGGGAGTGGATGTCGTAGACGCCCGGGCCGATCTCGTTCGGGTAGCGGAAGTCGCCGAAACCGCGCAGCAACTCCATGTCGGAGCGGCTGGTCTCGATGGTGATGACGTCAGCATCCATCGCTGCGATCTCGGGCAGGATGTCGTTGAACTCCGAGTAGCACATGTGGGTGTGGATCTGGGTGTCGTCGCGCACCGGGGACGCTGCCACGCGGAAGGCGCGCGTGGCCCAGGCGAGGTAGGGCTTCCAGGCGTCGCGGCGCAGCGGCAGGCCCTCGCGGATGGCAGGTTCGTCGATCTGGATGACTGCGATGCCCGCGGCCTCGAGGTCGACCACCTCGTCGCGGATGGCCAGGGCGATCTGCAGCGCGGTGTCGGCGCGCGGCTGGTCGTCGCGCACGAAGGACCATTGCAGGATGGTGATGGGGCCCGTCAGCATGCCCTTCATCGGCCGGCGGGTGAGGCCTTGTGCGAAGCGAGTCCAGTCCGCCGTCATGGCTCGCGGGCGCGACACGTCGCCGAACAGCACCGGCGGCTTCACGCAGCGCGAGCCATAGCTCTGCACCCAGCCATTCGCCGTGAAGGCGAAGCCGGCCAGCTGTTCGCCGAAGTACTCGACCATGTCATTGCGTTCGGCTTCGCCGTGCACGAGCACGTCCAGCCCCAGGGCCTCCTGCTTGCGCACGGTCAGTTCGATCTCGCGCTGCATCGCCGCGCGGTAGTCCTCTTCGGGCAGCTGGCCGCGCTTGAAGGCGGCGCGGGCCGCGCGGATCTCCGCGGTCTGCGGGAAGGAGCCGATGGTGGTGGTCGGGAAGGCCGGCAGGTCCAGGCGGCGGCGCTGCGCCGCCTGGCGGGCCGGGAAGGGCGAGCGGCGCCGGTCAGCGTCCGCAGG
>NZ_DASWYS010000157.1:0-1964 GCF_036404855.1 Roseateles sp. | reverse complement strand
GCCATCCACGAGGGGCTGGATGCGAGGGTCGGCAACTGGCTGGCCAAGGTACGTGCGCGCGTGCGCTTCGGGGCGCTGTGCCCGGAGCAGCAGCGCGACCTGTGCGCCGTGCTGGACGAGATGCGCCTGGTCAAGGACGCGCACGAGCTGGACATCATGCGCCGCGCCTCGCGCATCAGCGCGCGCGGTCACATCCGCGCCATGCAGCGCAGCGCCGCCATGCTGCGCGCCGGGCAGGACGTGCGCGAGTACCACCTCGACGCCGAGCTGCTGCACGAGTTCCGCCAGGGCGGCTCGCAGTACCCGGCCTACGGCAGCATCGTGGCGGCCGGCGCCAACGCCTGCATCCTGCACTACCGCGCCGACGCCGCGCCCATCCGCGACGGCGAGCTGGTGCTGATCGACGCCGGCTGCGAGCTCGACGGCTACGCCAGCGACATCACGCGCACCTTCCCCGCCAATGGCCGCTTCACCGGTCCGCAGCGCGCGGTCTATGAGCTGGTGCTGGCCAGCCAGGAGGCGGCCGTGGCCGCCACCAAAGCCGGCGCGCGTTTCATCGATCCGCACGAGGCCACCGTCAAGGTGCTCGCCCAGGGCCTGCTCGACCTGGGCCTGCTCGACAAGAACAAGGTGGGCGCGGTGGACGACGTGATCGCCCAGCGCGCGTACTTTCCGTTCTACATGCACCGCACCGGCCACTGGCTGGGCATGGACGTGCACGATTGCGGCAGCTACGTCGAGCCGTCCGAGGTCGGCCAGGTCAGCGAGCGCCAGGACCCGCTGTCCGGCGAGACCATCAAGGACCGCCCGAGCCGCATCCTGCGCCCGGGCATGGTGCTCACCATCGAGCCGGGGCTGTACATCCGCCCCGCCGAAGGCGTGCCCGAGCGCTTCTGGAACATCGGCATCCGCATCGAGGACGACGCCGTGGTCACCGAAACCGGCTGCGAACTGATCACCCGCGACGTGCCGGTGGCGCCCGACGCCATCGAGGCCCTGATGCGGGGCTGAGCCGACTACTGCAGCGTGCGGTGCTCCGGCAGGAGGGGCATCAGCCCGGCGGCGGGCGCCGCGGCGCTGCCCAGCTCCAGCAGCCAACGCGAACTCAGCCGGCCCAGCAACACCCGCATGGGCCGCGACAGCGCCGGGTGCTGCGCCAGCTCGGTGAGGTTGCTCACCACCTTGCCGACCATCAGTTCGCGCTGGCACACCGGACCGCTGTGCTGGGCGCAACCGGTCATGAGCGCGAGCGTGCCGGCCAGCAGCGCCTCGACGGGCGGCAGGCTGTATTCCTCGTCGGCGTGGGTCGGAAAGGACGGCTTCATGGGGTGCTCCGGCGGTGACAGGCTGGCCATCATATGAGAACAATTCTCATTTGCAAAGGCCGCACCCCTTTTCCCCAGCGGCGATGGGCTCACAATCCCCCGGCCGCAACAACGACAAGGAGAGTCACATGCAAGGCGACAAGAAAGTGATTGCCCACCTTCAGGCGCAACTGAAGAACGAGCTGACGGCGATCAACCAGTACTTCGTGCACTACCGCATGCTCAAACACTGGGGCCTGGACAAGCTCGCGGGCAAGGAATACGAGGAATCGATCGGCGAGATGAAGCACGCCGACAAGCTGATGGACCGCATCTTCATGCTCGACGGCCTGCCCAACCTGCAGGACCTGGGCAAGCTCGGCATCGGCGAGGACGTGCCCGAGATCCTGCGCTGCGACCTCACGCTCGAGCAAGGCGCGCAGGTCACCATCAAGGAAGGCATCGCGCACTGCGAGGCCGTGCGCGACTACGTCTCGCGCGACCTGCTCCAGACCATTCTGGACGACACCGAGGAACACATCGACTTCCTGGAGACGCAGATCGAGCTGGTCGAGAAGGTCGGCCTGCAGAACTACCTGCAGAGCCAGATGGGTTCGGTGAGCTGAGGCGACTCAGGGGAGAAGCCGCCCGTCGGGCGGC
>NZ_DASWYS010000156.1:0-15414 GCF_036404855.1 Roseateles sp. | reverse complement strand
AGCTGTGCGAGCGCCGCGGCGAGGACGGGCGCATCCAGCGGTTTGATCAGGAAGCCGTCGGCGCCCATCGCCAGGAAGTGGGCACGCGTGCCGGGGTCGTCGTGGCCGGAGACCATCAACACGGCCACGCGTCGACCGGCGGGATGCCGGCGCAGCGCGGCCAGCGTGTCCTGGCCGCTCATGCCGGGCATGTTGACGTCCAGCAGCACCAGGTCGAAGGTCTGCTCGTTCAGCAGGCGAAGCGCCTTGCCACCTTCGTTGACCAGCACGCCATGATGGCCCCGCTCGCGCAGCAGCCGCGCGGCGATGCGCAGGTTGACGGGGTCGTCGTCGACCACCATCACGTGCAAGCCGGGAGCAGTGGCGGAGCTCATCGTCCGTCGGTTCTACCACTGAACCTGGCGCGGACAATGCGGTGATGCGCGCCTCTTCAGTTCCGATCCCGGCCTCCGGCCCCAACGCCCCGCGTGGCGACTGGGGCACCGTAGGCCGCCTTTTGCCCTACCTCTGGCGCTACCGCTGGCGCGTCGGTCTGGCCCTGGCCTTCATGGTGGGCGCCAAGCTCAGCAACGTGGGCGTGCCCATCCTGCTCAAGCACCTCGTCGACAGCCTGGACCTCAAGCCCGGCGCGCCGCAGACGCTGCTAGTCGTACCGCTGAGCCTGATCGTGGCCTACGGCGCGCTGCGGCTGTCGACCTCGTTGTTCACCGAGCTGCGCGAGTTGATCTTCGCCAAGGCGACCGAGGGCACGGCGCGCAGCATCTCGCTGCAGGTGTTCCGCCACCTGCACGAGCTCTCGCTGCGTTTCCACCTCGAGCGCCAGACCGGTGGCATGACGCGTGATATCGAGCGCGGCACGCGGGCTGTGCATTCGCTGATCAGCTATTCGCTCTACAGCATCGTGCCGACATTGATCGAGGTGGTGCTGGTGCTGACGCTGCTGGGCGTGAAGTTCGACGTCTGGTTCGCCGGCATCACCGTCGCGGCGCTGGGCATCTACATCGGCTTCACCGTCGTCGTCACCGAATGGCGCACCAAGTTCCGCAAGACGCTCAACGAGCTGGACTCCGTCGCCCACAGCCGGGCCATCGACTCGCTGCTGAACTACGAGACGGTCAAGTACTTCAACAACGAGGGCTACGAGGCGTCGCGGTACGACGAGAGCCTGGAGAAGCTGCGCCGTGCCCAGCTGAAGAGCCAGACGACACTGTCGCTGCTCAACACCGGCCAGCAACTCATCATCGCGGTGGCGCTGGTGCTGATGCTGTGGCGCGCCACCCAGGGCGTCGTGGACGGCCACATGAGCCTGGGCGACCTGGTCATGGTCAATGCCTTCATGATCCAGCTCTACATCCCGCTGAACTTCCTTGGCGTGATCTACCGCGAGATCAAGCAGGCGCTGACCGATATCGAGAAGCTTTTCCAGCTCCTGGACCGCCGGCGAGAGGTGGCAGATGCCCCCAATGCGGTCGAGCTGAAGGTGGCCGGCGCCGGTGTCGTGTTCGACGACGTGCGTTTCGCCTACGACCCGGTGCGTCCCATTCTGCACGGCGTCAGCTTCGAGATCCCGGCCGGCAAGAAGGTTGCCGTCGTCGGCCCCAGCGGCTCGGGCAAGAGCACGCTGGCGCGGCTGCTCTACCGCTTCTACGACGTCGATGGCGGCCAGATCCGCATCGACGGCCAGGACCTGCGCACGGTCACCCAGGCCAGCCTGCGCAAGGCCATCGGCATCGTGCCCCAGGACACCGTCCTCTTCAACGACACCGTGGCCTACAACATCGCCTACGGCCGCCCGGGTGCGAGCCGGGACGAAGTTGAGGGCGCGGCGCGTGCGGCGCACATCCATGCCTTTATCGCAGCAACGCCGCTGGGCTACGAGACCATGGTGGGCGAGCGCGGCCTCAAGCTGTCGGGCGGTGAGAAGCAGCGCGTGGCCATCGCGCGCACGCTGCTGAAGAACCCGCCCATCCTCATCTTTGATGAGGCTACGTCGGCGCTGGACTCGACCAACGAGCGTGCCATCCAGGCCGAGCTGGAGGCCGTGGGCCAGAACAAGACCGTGCTCGTCATTGCACACCGCCTCTCGACGGTCGTCGACGCGCACGAGATCCTCGTGCTGGAGCAGGGGCGCATCGTCGAGCGGGGCCGCCACGAAGCGCTGCTGGCCCGGGGCGGCCGCTACGCCGAGATGTGGAAACTGCAGCAGTCTTCGGACTGACTGCCCAGCCTCTGCTCAGTGAGGCTTCTTGGGCTTGTCGAAGCTCTTGGGCCGGTAGACGTTGCCGGTCCACTCGCCGTCGATGCGGCTGTCGCGCGCATCGTGCAGGGCCGACTCGCGGGCGCGGCGGATGACGCGCTCGGCCTCCTGCGCTGCGGCACGTGTCTGGCGCTGGTGGCGACGCCAGCCCGTGGCGCGCGTCACCTGAATCCGTACCCAGGTCACGAGACGGGCCCTGCCCGAATCTACCCAGGCGCGCGCGCGGTACGGCAGGGCCATGTGCACGCCCAGGGCGACGCAGACGGCGAGGCCGGTGGCGGCGAGCAAGGTCTGAAGCATGGATTGAGTGTGAACCAAACCGGCGCCGGCGGCCACCTGCGTTGAGGGGATGGTTACGCTTTCTGGCGAAGTGCCCACAGCGCCAGCATGGCGTCAGGAATCCTCCGGCTGGCTTCGTCTCGCTCGGCGGCGGAGCCTTCGGCCAGCCCCCCGTCCTCGCCGCCCAATGCCGCGATGGGCGCCAGCAGCTCGGCGGTGTCGTCGGCGTCAAACAGCGGCGCCCAGGCCTGGGGCGCCAGATCGACGGCCATCAGGAAGCCCGCCGCCCAGTCCTCGGCGTCGGCGTACTCGGTGTCCTCGTCCTCGCCGTCGGCAAAGCTGAAGATGGGTTCCCAGCCCTGCGGCCGCAACGCCCAGGCGGTGGCGATGGAATGCAGATGGCGCAGCACCAGCATGACGACCTTCTTGCGCTGCTTGCCGCTGACGAAAGGCGCCGAGTCACCGTCGCCGTCGCCGCCCCAGATGAGCGGCAGCCAGGCCTCGCCGGGCAGGCTGGAAAGCTCCCGCCCTGGCGTCAGCAGCAGGCCCGCGAGGTAGCCGTCCATGGCCTCCGCGTTCATGGCCGCTTCGGTCGGCAGCGCGGCCAGCAACTCGTCAAGGTCGTTGATCTCCTCGTCGGACAGCGGGCGGTTGTCGGAGGCTGGGTTGTAGTGGGGATACTGCATGGGGGTCAGCCGTGGCGGCCGTGGCGGCTCTTGGGTTTCTTGCTGTCGAATTCGGCGATCTGTGTCTTCAGCAAGGCCATCAACACGCGGGCGTTTTGCTCGGTCATCACGAGCAGGCTGCTGGGTTCGAGGCCCTCGATGGGCTCTCGGTTCGACACGAGGGCGTCCACCTTGAACAGGACCTGGCCGTGCAGGTTGTTGGCGGCGGCCTTGATTTTCTGGATTTCGATCTGATGGGTCTTCATGGGGCGGGCCGGGTGCGTGAGGGGCCGGCAGACCGCCATCTTGCCATTCCGGACGGCGAGACTTAACGTGGCGCATGGCAAGGCCTGCCCGATTGGAGATCGCCGGCGCCGTCTACCTGGTCGGCGCCCACTGCCCGTTCGACAGCGGGCAGCTGGCCTTTGTCGACGACGCCGACCGCGCCGAGATGCGCGCGTTGCTGGCCCAGGCCCTGCATCGGTTCGACGCCCAGGCCCTGGCCTATGCCCTGCTGCCCGACCACTACCACCTGCTGCTGTTCACCCGCCGCGCCAACCTGTCGCAGCTGATGCGGCACGTGAATGGCGTCTACACCCAGCATTGCCAGCACCGGCACGGCTTTCGCGGCCCGCTGTTCCGGGGGCGCTTCCATGCCGTGTTGGTCGATCGTGAACGCTATCTGCTGGACGCCTGCCGCTACATTGACCTCAACCCCGTGCGCCAGCGCCTGGCTCGGGGCGCCGCCGGCTGGCCGGGCTCTAGCTTCCGTGCGCTGGCGGGCATGGAGGAGGCGCCCGAGTGGCTGGACGTGGATGGCCTGCACACGCACCTGCTCGGGCGGCCGGCGACCACGGCCGCCCAGCACCGCCTGGCCGGCGAGCGCTATGCCCGGCTGGTGGCGTCGGATCCCGGCCTGCAGCTGTGGCCGGGGCGACTGCGTGAGCAGATCTTCCTCGGCGACGCCGCATTCGCGGCCCGCATGCGGGCCGCCGCCGCCGCTCCAAGGCGCGTTGCGCGCATCAACTGGACGGAATGGCTGAAGCGCGCTGGCGGCATCCGCGAGCAGGCGCTGTGGCTGGCGCACGCCGAAGGCGGGGTGCCAATGACCGATCTTGCCGGGCAGCTCGGCCTGTCGGTGTCGCGCATCAGCCGCCTGATCGCTGCAGCGGAGCGCGCCGTCTGATGGGCCGCTTGCCAGAGGTAGACCCTGAGCGGCTTGAAAGCGGTCCGCCATGCTGAAGCGCCGCGCGTTGCTGCTGGCCGGGCTGCCGCTTGCTGCGCGAGCGGATGGCTACGCCGGCCCCATCTTCGATGCCCATCTGCACTACAACGACGATGCCCAGGGGCCGCATCCGCCAGCCGACGTGCTGGCCCGCATGGCCCGCGCCGGTGTGCGCGGGGCCCTCGTCAACAGCCGGCCCAACGACGGCACCTTGCGGCTCGTCGCCGAGGCCGGTCCGCAATGGGCGGCCTTCATCCGCCTGTACCGCAACCGAGCCGACTACACCGGCTGGTTTGCCGACGACAGCATTCGCCGCATGGTGCTGGAGTTGCTCGAGCGCGGCAGCCCGGCGGGACCCTTCCGCGGTGTGGGCGAGTTCCATCTCTACGACAGCGCCAATGCCGATGGCCCGACCGCCATCGCGCTGATGAAGCTGGCACGTGAGCGTGGCCTCACGGTGCTGGCCCATGTGGACGATTCGGCCGTCGACCGGCTGCTCGGTCATGCGCCCGGCACCTCGCTGATCTGGGCGCATACCGGCATCTCGGGTGAGCCGGTGGCGCGTGTGCGCGAGCTGTTCGCCAAGCACCAGGGGCTGCGCGGCGAGCTCTCCTATCGACCGGGGTTGAGTGTCGACGGCCGCCTGAGCGACGACTGGCGTACGCTGCTCACCCGGCATCCAGGACGCTTCCTGATCGGTTCGGACACCTGGGTCACGCCGCGTTGGCAGCACTACGAGAGCCTGTTCGCCGACTACCGCGGCTGGCTGGGTCAGCTGCCTCCCGAGATCGCACAGCGCATCGCCTGGGGCAATGCGGCGGCAATGTTCAATCTGTCCCGCCCGGACTGACGTCATCGCCGTTTGACCCGTCAGGCCCGCAGGAGCCGGTGCCGCCGGGCCGCCTGGGTCATCCCTGCACGGGCCGGCTTCATCGGTGGGGCTACAGCTGCTTGAAGCGATGCGCGTAGGCCGGGGACACCTCCAGCGTCTCCGGCCTGTCCTTCAGCGCAATGCTGAGCTTGCCGCTCAGCGTGCGGCCGACCGACTTGATGGCCCGCGCGTTGACGATGGTGGAGCGGTGCACCTGCCAGAAGTGTTCGCCGTCCAGGCGAGCGACGAGCTCTTTCAGCGGCAGCGAGATCAGCGCTTCCGAGTCGGCCGTGACGACGGCAACGTATTTGTGGTCGGCGCGGAAGTAGGCCACGTCCTCCACGGTGATGAGCTGCAGCTCGCGGCCACGCTGCACGGTGATCCAGCGCAGGGGCTCCATGCCGGCGACGGGCGCCGTGCGTGCGCCCAGGCCGCCGAGGTCGGCCGGTGGCAGGCTCAGGCGCTCCTTGAGGCGCAGCAGCGTCTTGGCCATGCGCACAGGGTCCAGCGGCTTGAGCAGATAGCCGACGGCACCCTCGTCAAAGGCCTGCACCGCGTAGCGCTCGTGGGCCGTGATGAAGACGACGTGGGCACGGCGGCC
The DNA here is from genome assembly GCF_036404855.1 of Roseateles sp. GTDB lineage: Bacteria > Pseudomonadota > Gammaproteobacteria > Burkholderiales > Burkholderiaceae_C > Pelomonas. The sequence continues at coordinate 9,516 of NZ_DASWYS010000156.1, read as the reverse complement.
GATGAGCTGGGCCACCTCCAGACCCGAGAGGCCCGGCATCTGCACATCCAGGAAGCAGGCCTGCGGCGCCAGCTGTTCCACGAGGCGCAGCGCCTCGTGGCCGTCGCGAGCCATGCCCACGACCTGGGCCTGCGGCCACTGGCGCAGCAGCTCTTCGCGGATCTCCGCGGCCAGCAGGGCTTCGTCTTCGGCAATCAGGATTCTTGTCATGTCGGCAGGGGCCAGGTCAACCTGAACAGCGGCATATCTTCGGCGAGCAGGGTCAGCCAGGCGGCATCGCCGTGCACTGCGCGCAGGCGCCGGGCCAGCTCGGCGACCGGCACAGCGTCGGCCGCGCGGCGCGTGCGCTCGGCGTCGGGCCCCAGCGCCTGCAGGCGCAGCTCGGCCAGGCCGGAGCCGGTCTGCAGGGACAGACTCCACAGTGTCGTACCTTCGTCTAGCAGCGGGCGCGCCAGCGGCAGCAGCACCATCGGTGCCAGCGGCCATTCGGGAGGCTCGGACAGTCCGGCGAGGTGCAGGCGTTCGGTGTGTTGCGCATCGGCGCTGACGAGCCTGGCGTAGGCGCGCAGCGCGGCGACCTCGCGTGCCAGCGTCGACACTTCGGCTTCCACGTGTGGCTGCAGTGCGCGCAGCAGCTCGATCAGCGCGGCCAGCCGCAGACGTGCGCGATGTGGCTGGTGTAGCAGTTCGTCGTCGATGACGGCCAAGCGTTCGGACAGCAGGGCAGGGTCCACGCGCGCCTGCAGGGCCAGCAACTGCGTGGCCGCGAGCTGGCGCTCGCGCAGCGTGGCGGCATCCTGCAGCATGGCCAGCCGCGCCTGCGCTTGTCGGGAGAAGCGCAGTTGTGCGTAGACGGCCACGCCCAGGCCATGCCAGATCAGCGTCGTGCTGGCCAGCCCGAAGTCGTTCTCCCAGGTCCACCAGTCCGCCTTGCCGAGCAGCGGGTAGAGGGCAGGCGCGATGATCCAGATGCCGCCGATGACCGTTGTCACGGCGACACCGGGATAGGCCATCCAGGCCGGCAGCCGTCCCGCGTCGACGAGGGCGTCGGCCAGTCGCAGCAGCAGCACGGCCGGCACACCGAACTGGAGCACGTTGTAGGCCAGCGCATTGAGGACGTCTTGGCTGGCGAAATCGTTGTTCAGCGGTGTGCCGTTGGCCACCAGCGTGCAGGCGCCGACGAGCACCATCCAGCCGAGGTCGCCGATCCGGAACTTCAAGGCCATGGCAGCTGCACCCGGGCGACGAGGCCACGCGGCTGGTTGAGATGCAGGCTCAGCCGGGCGGCCGTGCCATGAGCCGCAGCCAGGCGGGCGCGCAGCGTGGCCAGACCCGTGCCGCTGCCGCTGGCGCTGCCCATTCCGGCACCGGTGTCAGCCACCTCCAGCCGGAGCAGGCGGCTCCCGGCCGGCGACTCCGGGTCGGGGCCGGCGCGGACGTGGATGTCGCCGCCGTCCACCTGCGGCGCGATGCCGTGCTTGATGGCGTTCTCAGCCAGCGTCAGCAGGCACGTGGAGGGCACGATCACGTCGTCCAGCCCCGGCGCGATGTCGAAGTGCAGCCGCAGCCGGTCGGGCCCGATGCGGCGCTGGTGCAGGGCCAGGAAAGCGCGCACCAGCTCCAGTTCGCGCGCCAACGGCGTCTCGGCCTGGCGCAGCTCGGGCAGGGCGGCTGCCAAGTAAAGGCGCAGGTCGGTCAGCATCGCGTGCGCGGCGCCGGCGTCGGTGCTGGCCAGGCGGCGCAGGTGGGCCAGCGTGTTGAAGAGGAAGTGTGGCTCGACCTGGGCTTGCAGCAGGGCGGCACGGGCGGCGTCGAGCTGGCGCGCCTGGTCCCGCTCGGCGTGGCTGAGGCGTTCGGCGTCGGCCTCGCCGTGGCGGCCACGTTGGCGGTACTCCAGGCCCAGGCAGATGCAGGCGGAAAAGGTAAGCAGGATCTGCAGCATGTAGGCGCCGATGTGGACGTCCGACGCGGCGGTGGCGCGCAGCCGGAGATTCAGCAGCGCCCCCAGCAGCGCCAGCCCAACGATCTGCAGCGCCAGCATCCAGTTGCGCGCCGGCTGACGGCGCGGCAGCAGCCCCTGGGTCAGCGCAGCTCCCAGCCAAAGCATCCACAACAGTTGGGCCAGCCCGAAGGCCCCGTGCAGCGTTGAGCCGAGCTGGCAGTTGGCGCCGTCGCCATGCTGTATCCACAGGGCGCAGCGCACCATGCCGGAAAGCAGCAGCGCCAGCGCCAGTGCGACGCTGATCGCGCCAGCCGCCACGAGGCTGCGCCAGTGCAGGGGGGCGAAGCGCGAGGCGGAGGGCATCCGGGGATGGTCGCTCAACGGGGTTGGGAAGGTGGGGTCTGATGGGCCTGGGCCAGCGATTCCGACGCCGCGGCAGCGACGGACAGCGGCGCATAGTCGGCGAAGCGGATGTTAAGGACGTAGCGCTGCGGCGTGCCGCTCTGGCATTCCAGCGACTGCATCGCGATGCGCACCGGGGCGCGGTAGATGCGGGAGCCGTCCATCGCCAGCAGCCGGGCCCGGCCGTCGGCGCCGACCTCGAACTCGACGCGCACCGCACCGTCGTGGCCGATGCGTTGTTTGGCACTGGCCAGGTACTCGGACAGCTGGGCGCCGGCCTCGGGGCAGGTGGCGGGGGTGGCGAAGGCGGCGGGGCCGGCGGCGAGCAGCAGCAGGGGCAGCAGTTTCTTCATGGCGATCTCCAGGGTGTGCGATGGCGTAAAGGTAGAGATAGCCGCGCCGCGCGTCATTTGCGGCCAGACGAAGTCCGGGGTTCGCCCGACGAAGTCGCCGCCATGGCCGACGGCCCGATGGCGACCATGACTTCCGGCAGAGGATGTGGTGCGATCGGCCGGGGCGCTAAGCTGCCGACCTGCGAAGAAGCCTGAAAGACCCGTGCTGCGACGTTCTGCCCTTGCCCAGGCCCTGCTGGGCCGCCCCTGGTTGCTGGCCCTGTTGGGCCTGCCCTTCGTGCTGGTCCTTGTCGGCGCCATCGTCGCGCTCTTTCTGTGGCAGCAACTGCCGGCGCTCGACGCGCTGACCGACTACCAGCCGCACCAACCGCTGCGCGTGATGAGCGCTGACGGCCAGTTGCTGGGTGAGTTCGGCGCCGAGCGGCGCCGCTTCGTGCCGCTCAAAGACATCCCCAAGCCGCTCCAGGACGCGCTGCTGGCCGTCGAGGATGCTGATTTCTACGAGCACTCGGGTCTGGACTTCGGCGGCATCGTGCGCGCGATGTTCCGCAACTTGACGCACCGCGGCCCCCTGCACGGCGCGTCGACCATCACTCAGCAGCTCGCCCGCGACACCTACCTGACCAAGGAGCAACGCTGGTCGCGCAAGATCGTCGAGGCCTTGCTGGCCATCAAGATGGAGCGCGCGCTGTCCAAGGAGCAGATCCTTGAGATCTACATGAACCAGATCTTCCTGGGCAACCGCGCCTACGGCTTCGCGGCGGCGTCGGAGCGCTATTACGGCAAGTCACTGGACCAGCTCAACACGGCCGAGATCGCGCTGCTGGTCGGCCTGCCCAAGAACCCGATGGGCTTCAATCCTGTGCAGAACCTGGGCCGGGCCAAGCGCCGCCAGGCCGTCGTGCTGGAACGGCTTGCGGCGGTGGGCCTCATCAGCGCCGAACAGGCCAAGGCGGCGCGTGAGCAGCCGCTGGACATCCTGCGCCCCAAGCGTCTGGCCGGCATTGCCGACCACGCCGCCGAGCAGGTGCGCCAGGAGATGCTGACCCGGTTCGGCGAGGAGGCCTACACCCGCGGTCTGACCGTGACCACCACGCTGCTCTACGCCGAGCAGGCCGCCGCTCAGGAGGCGCTGCGCCACGCCCTCTTCGAGCTGGAGCGTCGTCAGCCCTTCCGCGGGCCGGAGGCGACCGTCGAGCTGCCGATGGGCGACGACCTGGACGAGGCTTTGGACGCCGCCTTCGATGCCCACCCCGACCTCGGCGAGCTGCGCACTGCCGTGCTTCTGGGGCAGGACAAGAGCGCCGCCCAGTTGGTGCTGGGCGATGGCGAGCGCATCACCCTCAAGGGGGCCGCCCTGCGACCTCTGCAGAACCTCAAGCGCGGCGCGGTGCTGCGCGTGCTGGAGTCGGGCAAGCAGTGGCAGATCAGCCAGACGCCGCAGGCCGAGGGCGCCGTCGTCACGCTGGATCCGGCCACCGGTGCCATTCGCGCGCTGGTCGGCGGCTTCGACTTCGCACGCAACCAGTTCAATTCCGCCACCCAGGCGTGGCGCCAGCCAGGTTCTGCCTTCAAGCCCTTCATCTACTCGGCGCTGATCGAGCAGGGCGGCTGGGCCGGCACGCTGGTCAGCGACCAGCCCTTCGAGCAGGGCGACTGGGCGCCACGCAACTACGACGGCCAGTACGAGGAGGCGCTGACGTTGCGCCAGGCCCTGGCCAAGTCCAAGAACATGGTCACCATCCGCATCGCGCAGGCGCTGGGCCCGGAGCGCGCGCGGGCGTGGGCCGCCCGTTTTGGTCTGGATGAGGACAAGCAGCCCCTGAACCTGACGATCGCGCTGGGCACCGGGTCCGTCACGCCATTGCAGATGGCCCAGGCCTACGCGGCCTTCGCCAACCAGGGTCAGTTGCCCACGGGCTGGTTGATCCAGCGCGTGCAGGACGCCCAGGGGGAGATCATCTGGAAGGCCGACCCGCCCAAGCCGCGCCAGGCCATCAGCGCGCGCAATGCCTTCATGACCTCGCAGCTGCTGGCCGCCGTCGCGCGTGAGGGAACGGCGGCGCGGGCCAGCGCCCTGCTGGGCCGCTGGGACCTCTACGGCAAGACCGGTACCACCAATGACGCCGTCGACGCCTGGTTCTGCGGCTTCCAGGCCTCGCGAGCCGGTGCGGTGTGGATCGGTTATCCGCAGCCAAAGTCACTTGGCGAGCGCGAGAGCGGCGGTGGCCTGGCCCTTCCTGTTTGGGCCGCGACCATGGCCGTCGCGCTCAAGGGCCAGCCCAACACGCAGATCGAACCGCCCGCTGAAGGCCTGGTGCAGCAGGACGGCAACTGGTTCTATTCGGAGTTCGCGGGCGACCTGGCGATCGCGCGCATCGGCCTGCCCGCCGCGGCCGCCGAGGACGCGGCTTCGGCACCCGAGGCCGGCAGCTCCGAGCCCTTGCGCGGCTACTGACGGGCGACTACTCGCCCGTCGGCGGCTCCCAGAGCTCGATCTTGTTGCCGTCGGGGTCCATGACCCAACCGAACTTGCCGTATTCGGAGGCCTGCGGTTCGCCGACGACTTCGCAGCCCTCGACGCGCAGCACCGCGAGCAGGCCGTCCAGGTCGGCCACACGGTAATTGACCATGAAGGGCGCCGCACTCGGCGCGAAATACTCGGTGTCGGCCTTGAAGGGGCACCAGTTCGTCGGGCCTGCACCACCCTCAAAGCTGGCGCCGCCCCAGGCCTGCACGTCCAGTCCGAGATGCACGCGGTACCACGCGGCCAGGGCTTGAGGGTCGCGGGACTTGAAGAAGATGCCGCCGATGCCGATCACGCGTTTCATGGAAGCCTTCCGAAATGGCGTGGCGCGGATTTCACCACGCGGTCTGGCACCGCCGTCAGCCAAAGCGCGAACACCAGTTCGCCGACGAAGGCGGGAAGCAGCACACCCGGAAACAGCAACTTCGCGACATTTGGGGCCAGCAGCAGCGCGAAGCTGTTGAGCAGATAGGCCAGGCCCGCGACGACCAGCAGCCCGCCCATTGCGGGCGGCATCATGCCGCTCACCGCAATCAGCGCACCGCGGATGACGCAAGCAAAGCCGAAGAAGACCAGGCCGATGCCGAAGCCCTGGCCATGCAGCTGGACCGCCAGCATCGCCAGTGCCTCCCGCTGCTCCGGCGGGAAGGCGCTGCTCGCCAGCAGCTCCAGCGGCGCCAGCAACTGCACGCGGTTGGCGACGAGCACGGCTGTTTGCACGAGGTTGAGGCCCGTGGCGGTCAGCGCCAGCATCTCGTGGACGGGCCGCAGCAGCCGCCACAGCACGACGATGACCGGCAGGTCCAGCACTTGCATCAGCAGGTCGCTCACGAGCCCCAGGCGCCACAGCTGAGGATGGGCGGCAATGTGTTGCGCCGTCGCGGCGGCGTCGCCGGCCACGACCAACTGGCCGCGCACGAACAGCTCGCTCCAGAGGCCAAGCGCGATGATGGCCAGGTAGCACAGGCCGGCGATGCGCAGTTCACGGGGGCCGACGTCGCAGGAAGTGGTGGGCATGGTGTGGTCGAGACAGGACGCAACGCGGGTAACAGTTTCTTGGCGCTTCAGGGTGGCTCTAGAGTATTCCGTCACACCACTTCAGTCATTCGCCATGCGTCGCTCGCCTCTCGTCCTCGCCACCTTCGTCCTGCTGCTGGCCGGCTGCGCCTCGGTGCGGCAGGGCAGCGACACGCGCGGCGCGCCGCCTGGGGCGCGCATGGCTCAGTCGCAGTCGGTGGCCGGGGTCGCGGAGGAGAGCTTCGGCCGTCCGGCTTGGGGGCGCCAGGGCGAGTTCACGCTGCACGGGCAGCGCGTGCGCTACGAGCGTGGCGCGGACAGGTTGGCGTTGTTCGAGCCCCTGCCGGCCGGCGTCCGCACGCCGCTGCGTTTCAGCTGGGCGGGTCCGGCGGGCGACAGCGCAGCGGTCTGCGAGAGCTGGACGCCCGAATCCAGCGCCAACGGCCGGCTGGTTGACGCCCGGCCCTGGGTGCTGAGCTGCCGCTGGGGCAGCGCACCGGCAGCTATGCTGCAGATCGGCGAAGGACAGATGCGCCGTGGCAAGCTCAGCCGCGAGGGCGCCTACCGCCGCGGCGAACTGACCGTGGGACTGCGCTCGACGCATCTCTACGAAGGCAACGCCACGCCGCAGACTGTGGCGGTGGGCTACGAGATGCTCCACCAGGGCACCGTCGTGGCCAGCCTGGACCTCAGCGGCCCGCAGCCGCGCCTGCGCCGGCCGGATCCGGCAACGCCGCTGGGTCGTGCCGTCACCGAGGCCGCCCTGGCCCTGGCCCTGGTGTCCGAGTCCTTGCCGTCGCGCTGAACCCCTCAAGCGGGGGCGTGACGGCAGGCACGGGTGAGAACCGGCATACGCTTGCCTGCCCTTTAGAGTCCCCCGGACTCGATGGACGGGACGGTGTATGCGATCTTCATGGGCGGCGGGAGCCGCGCTCTTTGCTTTTCTGGCCGGCTGCGGCGTGGTGCGCGAAGCGCGCATGGCCCAGCCCGCGTCTCTGGTGACCGTCCCCGAGGAATCCTTCGGCAAGCCCGGTTGGGGCCGGCGTGGCGAGTTTGAGCTCGCAGGCCAGCGGGTGCGCTATGACCGTGGCGCAGACCGGCTCTCCCTGTTCGACGTGCTGACGGCGGGACGCGCGCCGTTGCGCTACACCTGGTCCAGTCCGGCCGGCGACAGCGAGGCCGATTGCACGGCGCGCCAGACCGAGGTGGCGGCCGGCGTGCTGGCCTTGTCCACCAAGCCCTGGACGCTGAACTGCCGCTGGCGTGGCGCCTCCGATGCCACGCTGCAGATTGGCGAAGGCCGGGTGCAGTGGGGCCAGGCCACGCGCGAGGGCAGCTACCAGCGCGGCGATCTGACGCTGGCGCTGCGTTCGGTGCATCGGTTGGAGGGCGCAGCGTTCGCGACGGCCACGCCAGTGGGCTACGAGATGTTGCGCGACGGTCAGGTGATCGGCAGCGTGGACCTGAGTCGCGGCGTACCGCGGCTGCGCCGGCCAGAGGCGAATACGCCGCTCGGCCGGGCGGTCACCGAAGCCGCCCTGGCCCTGGCCCTGGTCTGGGAGCCGAGCTAAGGCCTTTCGGCCAGCGCCTTGAGGTTGGTCAGGCCGGCGTCGAAGTCCGGCCCCACCATCTTGTCCATGAACAGGCCCATCCAGCGGTAGACCGGGTTGCTGCCCATGTCGCCGTTCATGGTCCAGGTGACCTGGGTGGCGCCGCCGTTGGCGTCGAGGCGGAAGTCGCCGGTGGAGGTGGTGCCGAAGTCGGGAAAGAAGAGGTCGTAGCCCAGGCGCTTGGGCGGCTCGGCGCTCGTGAAACGCATGCGGCCATCGCCTTGGCTCTTGCTCTTCCAGGCCCAGACCGCGCCCGCGCCTGAGGCGGGGCCGCTGTATTCGATGGCCATGCCCGGGTCGCGCCGGTTCCAGGCGCTCCACTGCTGCCAGCCACGCGGGTCGGCGATGAGGGCGTAGATCTTTTCCGGCGCGGCGTTGATCGTCAGCGTGCGCGAGACCGTGAACTTGGGCGACAGCATCAGCCCGCCGCCCAGGCACAGGGCCAGCAGCGCGACGATGGCGATCAGCAAGACCTTGAGTGCTTTCATCGGGCTCTCCCGAGGATTGAGGTGGGCGCACTGTGGGCGCGCCCCGCCGGCCACACAATCCGCACAACTCCTTCCCGCAAGCATATGAAGATCGACGCCGACCGCGCTTCCCTCTACGCAGAACAGGGCTATCTCGTCATTCCCGGCTTCAAGTCCGCCGCGGACATCGCGGCGTTGCGCCGGCGCGCGCTCGAAGTCGTCGATGCCTTCGACCCCGGCGAGCAGCGTCCCGTCTTCACCACCGAGGAGCAACAGCGCCATGTCGACGACTATTTCCTCGACAGCGGCGACGGGGTGCGCTGCTTCTTCGAAGAGGAAGCCTTCGACGCCGAGGGCCGCCTGCGCGTGCCCAAGGAACTCGCCATCAACAAGATCGGCCATGCGATGCATGACCTCGATCCCGTCTTCAGCGCCTTTTCCAAGGGAGAGGCGCTGCGTGGTGTGGCCGCCGGGCTGGGCCTGGCGCGGCCCCAGGTCTGGCAGTCGATGTTCATCTTCAAGCAGCCCGGCATCGGTGGCGAGGTGCGCTGGCATCAGGATGCCAGCTTCTTCGAGAGCGATCCCATCACCGTGACAACCTTCTGGTTCGCGCTGGAGGATGCGACGCTGCAGAACGGATGCCTGTGGACAGAACCTGGCGGCCACCGCGGGTCGCGCGGCGTACTGCGTGAACGCTTCGTGCGTGAGGGCCGCAAGGCCTGGATGGAGCAGCTCGACGCGACGCCCTGGCCGGCGGCCGATTCCGCACATGCCGTTGCGCTGGAGGTCGAGGCCGGTTCGCTGGTGGTCTTCCACGGCTTGCTGCCGCACTACTCGGCGGCCAACCGTTCGGACAAATCGCGACATGCCTACACGCTGCACGTGACCGACGGCGCCAGTCGCTACTCGCCGCGCAACTGGCTGCAACGGGGTGCAGCACTGCCGGTGGGCGGCTTCTAGGCTTCTCGCAGGCCGCACACGCCTGCGGCCCCTTGTCCTACAAGGCAAGGCAGCCGAGGCCGGCACGGCGCGGTCGGCATCATCCCAAGAATGGGATTCATCACAAACGTCGATTACGACGCAGGAGGCCGTGATGAAGTTTCCCAAGTCCATGCATGCCGAGGGCTTCTACGATCACATCGATACGACTGAGCCCGGATCCCGGTCCGATGCGCCGAAGCCGCTGCTGAGACCCGGG